>CAZEBC010000325.1:0-1563 GCA_964510165.1 uncultured bacterium | reverse complement strand
GTTGGCGCTGTTTCTCCTCAAATGCGCGGTGAATGAAGCGGATGATCTCGGTGGTCGGCGTTCCGGGACCAAAAAGACCGGCCACGCCGGATTTCAGGAGTTCCTTCTGGTCTTCCTCCGGGATGATGCCTCCGCCAGTGAGGATTATGTGGTCGGCGCCGCGCTCCCGAAGCAGGTCCTGCACCTTCTTGAAAAGGGTCATATGCGCTCCGGACAGAATTGAAAGACCGATCACGTCCACGTCCTCCTGGATCGCGCTCTCGACTATCATTTCAGGTGTCTGATGCAGCCCCGAATAAATCACTTCCATCCCCGCGTCTCGCAGGGCGGCGGCAACGACTTTGACGCCGCGGTCGTGTCCGTCAAGGCCGGGCTTGGCCACCAACACGCGTATCTTCCTCTCTGGCTTCATGAAGGTCGGTTCCCGTTTGAAAGGCCTTATTTCAACGCCAAAATCGGTTCGTACAGAACGCAATATAGCAGAATTGCCCAAAGGATGTCAAAGCGAAGCGCCGCAAAAATGCCTTCACGACGGGTCAATACTCGCCATGTCTTTCATGATGCTCTTCATGGACATCCTCGTGATGGTCGTCGTGACCGCGATGATGATGGTATACACAGCCCGAAAACAGTGACGCGGCCACAAACAAGGCCGTTATCGCAAGAAGAAAGCGGCTCATCCATTTCACCCCCTTTACGCACTCTTTTTGGGAAATATGGCAAACGGGCGCGCTGCAGGCTAATTGGAGAATAAGCGCTGCCCCGAGAAAGCAGGGGAGTCTCGGCGCTGGTTGGCTGATAGGAAAGACTTGATGAGTATGAAGAACCAGACCGCAGGGGAGCCTCGCCCCCCATGAACCGCTTCCGCCAGGTAAAGCCGAGCCCCTACGCCGCTTTCTCCAGGCGACTGTCAATGGCCCTGATTACCGTGGAGCGATTGCGATGAGTCTTCTCGTAATCCTTCAATGCCGCCAGTTGCTGGGGAGTCAGGTCCTCCAGACGATCTATCGCTTCGCTCACCGATAGAGTGTCGTAATCGGGAATAATCCGGGCCTCATCGATTTCACGGTCAATCTGACGGATAATGCGCACGCGGTTGAAATTGTGAAATTCGTACTCCCTGATTGTCTCCAGTTGCTTCATGGGAAGGCGCTTGATCTGGTCGATTATCTCGGTCATGGTGAGGTCGTCGTAGCCCGGAATGATGCTGTTGATCTCGCCCGTGGAGGGGACCCTCTTCTTGATCTGCAAAGCCGCGAGAAGCGCTTTGGTCAGGCTGTCTTCTCTCTCGTCGAGCCGTTTGCCGCGCTTGACGAAATCATCAAGTGATTCTCTGATGGTCTTTCGAGCACTTGATATCTGTTCCCGCCAGAACTCAACGGCCCCGATGCCCGCGTAACACGCTTTCCTCAAGGTGCTCGCAGACTTCATTGGCACTTCTCCTTTCTCCCCCCTGCGCCCGGCGAATCCAACCGAATCTGCACACCTCACACCATATCCCTTTATCCTACTGACAATTCTAACGCGTTGCGTCAACAATGTCAAGATGCGGCGGTCGCGCCG
>CAZEBC010000324.1:0-1610 GCA_964510165.1 uncultured bacterium | reverse complement strand
CTTTTTCGCGGGAATGACGTGTGAGATGCGCAATGATTCATGTCGCTGATTATATTATCGCATCTCGCCAGCCATCCGCTCGAACAGGTCCTCGACCATGTGGACTTCCACTTCCTTAACATCGGGCAGCTTCAGCGCGCGCTCTCGTATTATGTCCACATTCTTCTTTTTGGCCCTGCCGGAGGCCTTAGTGTAAACTTCGATCTTGCCCTCCTCCGAGCGGACGCGGATATCGGGGTCGAGGTCTATCAGGTGTGCGGCGACTCTGCACGATAGCTCGATGTTTCTGAGCAGCTTCATCGAGTACGTCATCGGCTGAAACTTGGGAAGCCTGACAGTGCTCGTGATGATTTCCACGGCCTTCTCCACGCCGATTTGGCTGACGTTTATCACAAGGTCGTAGATGCTCGCGTCGGTGTCGTCGCGGCCGTACACCCATTTCATCAGCTTCTCGTGCTTCTCGTCGTCGCTGAGAATGCTCTTCCGGGCCTCTTTCTCGGAAACGCCCTCGCGCTCCATCCTGACCGACACGCGGTCGTCAAGCTCGGCGTTGATGCGCACCCGCAGCAGATGCGAGACGCCCTGGATCAGCAATTCGCCGGCCGGGCCGTGGTAGACGACATTGTCCTTAAGCATGTACTTGGCGAAGGCGGCCTTCACGTATGCGATGCAACGTTTGCGAGCGGTGATGCTCATCCCGAGGAACGAGGGCCCCTCATGAGTGGCCTTGTAGAGTTTCTCCTCGGAAACGTCGAACTCCTTCGAGGCCGCCTGCAGCACCTCGCGCCCGACGCATTCGTATCCCAGGATGCGGGCCGCTTCTTCCGCAACTTCCTTGCCTCGGCTGAATGTCCGTCTTGAAACGGTTATGATAGACATGGGAGTCTGTCTCCTGTCACACACCCAGAAATACTATACCAAATTCAGCGCGGCGGGAACAACAAGCGCGGTTATATTGGGGACACCCGTGTCCCCAATATAACCTCAGGATACGATGCACACATGGCGACTGAACCGCAACAAGAGCCCCCTCACCCTGCCCTCTCCCGCTGGGAGAGGGTGGACGGAATCTATGGCGCTCCCGGGCTTGCGCTCTCGCGGATTCCCTTCACCCCGAGCGCGTCGGCGGCCTTTGCAATCACTTCCCTCAGGTCGTTCGGCTTAAAAGGCTTCGCGATGAAATCGAAGGCGCCCTTCGCCTGTGCCTCCCTGGCCACATCAAGCGTCGCGTATCCGGTGATCATGATGACTTTGGTGCGGGGCGTTTTCGAGGCGACTCGTTCGAGCATCTCGATGCCGTCAATCTCCTGCATCCGGATATCGGCAACCCCGATGTCAAGATCCTTTTCCTTGAGCCGGGCGACCGCCGCCCACGGGTCAGTGAATATGTCAACCTCGCACCCGACCTTTGCCAGGGCCGGTTTCAGTCGTTTTCCCACAATCGGCTCATCATCAATAAGCAAGACATCGAATCTGGTTTCCATACGGTTCCCTCCTTCACCGCACCTCGGCGTACTTCATGATCACCTGGATGCTTCGCCTCCTCCGGTGCGCCCGGAACACGTTGTACAGGATGACTCCCACTCCGCCGAAGCCGGCAGCGAAGAGCA
>CAZEBC010000323.1:0-1612 GCA_964510165.1 uncultured bacterium | reverse complement strand
CCGAGAGCGGCCAGGGAGATGAGCGATCTGAGGCCGCTACATGGGTCGTCAATGACAAGAGAGGTGGTCGGAAAGTGGAGTTGGAATCCTTCCTGCACCAGCGGCATTCCCAGTAGAGTTACGATCGCCGCTCCAGCGCTGGCGGCAAATAGTTTCATGGGCATGGCGATTGTGTCCAGGACCGCCATCGGCAGCGGAAACATGAAGAATAGAAAGGCCAGGGGAAAGAGAAGTTCCCGTGTGATCGCTCGTCCAAACAGGTAGAGGGAAATCCCGAACGCGAGCAAGAATATCGAAAAGCCTGAAGTGAAATAAACATATAACAGGGTACTTAGCAGGTGCAAGAGAAGCGCGGATATAATCAAGACCAAACCCCACCGGGATGATTCAAATGGCGACCGCAAGAATATTTGCCTCTTGCGCCAGATGAGATACCCCGATACGAATGGGACCAGGAACGCGTGAGAGTAGTACGAGTCGGTCGCGGAGGCTCGTTCCCACAGCCATACGAATGTTGTCCAGTATGCCAGACAGAAGAATGTCAGGCCAATCGCTGTTGCAAGCATGACACGCGTACGCCTAACGGGAGCCTGAAGGTTATCTGTTGATTCGGATGTTGTCATGTCTGTCTTCCGTTTGCGGCGGAATTCATAGAAGGTGGACCCGACACGAGAGGGAAACGAACTTTCTAAGGAGAAGGAAGCACTTCGAAATTGAAGTACTGTTCGTTGATGCTGTCAGGATAATAGAGATGTATGAAGGCGTTGTACCTGTACGAACCCAAGGGAGCTTGAGATGGGATATGGTGTTCCACATACTGTGACATCGTGTCGAAGGGGTCGATTGTTAAGGCAAGAGGCCCCACAAGGAAACCGGAGGAGGGATAGGTTTTCCCACTTGGCAAGGTGACGGTCGTGAAGAAGAGAAGGGGCCATACGTCGCTAGTGTGATTGATCGCGGTCACGGTGTATCCAAGAACATCGCCTTGAGAGATTTCGAGGCTATCCGGAACAAGTCTCAATGACACTTCATAGTATTCATCCGCGCCGATATCCGGCCTGTTCCAGCGCGGTCGCGGGTCGCCGTCTATATCTTGTGTAAAGATGATTGTTTCCGGACCCGCCTCGACGCATGGCGAATCCGATGTGAGGTGATTGTCGCCGGGGGTCCACACTCCACCGCTCCATTGTCCGGGGCTCACGAACATCGGGTCGGCGTCGATATTGCCCGAGCCCCAGTTCAGCGCGCTTCCCGCCTCCCGATATATCGAGCCGGCTCCTCCCTGCACATCACTGTATTTGACGGTGAGGGTGGAATCGTTCTCCAGAGCGATTTCAGCGGCCCCGGACGCAGTGGCATCCGCCCACAAGATGGACTTTACGAGGATCATGGTTGAGCTGTAGACCTCAACGCCGCCCGCCCAATCCGCGATGTTGCGGGTCAGGGTACAATGCGTGATTGTCGGTGAAGAACTGTCGCAGAAGAGTCCTCCACCCGTAGAGGCGGAGTTTCCGCTGACGTCGCAGTTCTTCAGGACTGCGGAGGAATACTGCAGGTAAAGCCCTCCGCCCCGGCCCGCCCTGTTGCCCGTAATGATGCAGTCCACTATGGA
>CAZEBC010000322.1:0-1792 GCA_964510165.1 uncultured bacterium | reverse complement strand
ATGTCAAGCAAAAAATAAACGGATTTGGGCAACACGCCGTAAAGATTTGACCCCAGACAGTCAACCTCTGTTAGACATACCAATCTGTGCAATGCTATAATGCTCCGAAGAGATACCATTGAGGCTTTCCCGACCTTGATAGAGGAGTCGCAATAATGGCATCGAAAAAGAACGGCCGACGCCAATGGGAGCAGGCGTATTCTCGCGCGGAAAAACGCGACCATAAAGTCATGACGACTTCCAGCGAGGAGGTCACGCCCCTCGCAACCCCTGACGACCTGCCCGACTTTGACTACGAGCGCGACCTCGGATACCCAGGCCAGTTCCCATACACCCGGGGCGTGTATCCCACCATGTACCGAGGCCAGCTCTGGACCATGCGCCAGTTTGCCGGGATGGGGTGCGCGCGCGATACCAACAAGCGCTATCATTACCTGCTCGACCACGGGCAGACCGGCCTCTCCGTCGCGTTCGACATGCCCACGCTCATGGGCTACGACTCGGACCACCCGTTCTCCGAGGGAGAAGTCGGCCGATGCGGCGTCGCGATAGACTCCGTCGAGGACATGAGCGTGCTCTTCGACGGCATCCCCCTCGACAAAATTTCAACCTCGATGACCATCAACGGGCCTGCCGCCATTCTCTTCGCTTTCTATATCGTCGTCGGCGAGCGGCAGGGCGTGAAATCCGAGCAGTTGAGAGGAACCATCCAGAACGACATCCTCAAGGAATACATCGCACAGAAATCCTGGCTTGTGCCGCCGCATCCCTCCATGCGCATCATCACCGACATCATGGCATTTGCTTCGGACCACGTGCCCAAGTGGAACACCATCAGCATCAGCGGATACCACATCCGCGAGGCCGGGTCAACCGCGCTGCAGGAACTCGCATTCACGCTGGCCGACGGGTTCGCTTACGTCGAGGCGGGCATCGAGGCCGGCCTCGATGTGGATACCTTCGCCCCGAGGCTCTCGTTCTTCTTCAACGCCCACAACGACTTCTTCGAGGAGATCGCCAAGTATCGCGCCGCGCGCCGCATCTGGGCGCGCGAGATGCGCAACAAATACAAGGCCAAGGACCCGCGCTCCTGGCTCATGCGGTTCCATACGCAAACGGCAGGGTGCAGCCTCACCGCTCAACAGCCCGAGAACAATATCGTGCGGACGGCGTTCCAGGCGCTCGCGGCGGTGATGGGCGGCACTCAATCGCTTCACACCAATTCCATGGACGAGACCTACGCGCTGCCGACCGAAAAGGCCGTCAGGATCGCCCTGCGAACCCAGCAGCTTATGGCGTATGAATCCGGCGTCGCCAATACCATCGACCCGCTCGCCGGCTCCTACTTCGTCGAATCGCTCACCAACAAGATGGAGCAGGGCGCATATGAATACTTCGACAAGATCGAAAAGCTCGGCGGCGTGATCAGGGCCATCGAACTCGGCTTCTTCCAGAAAGAGATCGCCGACGCCGCCAAACGCTACCAGCGCGAAATCGAGAACAAGGAGCGTATCATTGTCGGTGTCAACGAGTTCCTTCAAGGGAACGAATCGGTCGAGTTGACGCTCCTCAAGATCGATCCGCATGTCGAGCAGGAACAGAGGGAAAGCCTCCGAGAAGTGCGCGAAAAGCGCGACAACGCGCGCGTGAGGCAGAGCCTCGAGGCGCTCGCCGACGCCGCGCGCGGGACCGACAACGTCATGCCACGAATCATCGAGTCCGCGCGCTCGCTCGCCACCAAGGGCGAGATTTGCGACGTACTACGCGAAGTGTATGGCAAATGGGAAGAGCC
>CAZEBC010000321.1:0-1824 GCA_964510165.1 uncultured bacterium | reverse complement strand
ATGTCCACCCCTTCCTCGGCCATGGCCTTGCGGATTCGCTCCATCCGTGCATGATAATCGATATATACGTTCATACGGTTCCTCCTTGAGGACACTCCTTCTGAAGCTGAGAGTAAGAGAACGGCGGGCGTAGAACGATTATAGCACAGCCCGCCGAAACTCACAAAAACAAATCTTACCGGTAATCACGCAGGCGCGAGGCTGAAATCTATCAAATTTTCTTGCAGAAAGCGCCCCAAATATGGTAAATTGAAGAGCTAAGAATAGCATCCTTGTCATTTGGAGGAACTACGTGTCTGAGAAGGTATTTGTGTCTTCGGACTATGACTTTAAGAGTATCGAGCCGAAGTGGCAGAAGTATTGGCGCGAGAAGAAGCTCTTCAAGATGGACCCCGACTCGCCCAAGCCCCCGTTCTATTGCCTGATGATGTTTCCCTACCCTTCCGCCGCCCTGCATGTCGGCCACGGGCGCAACTATATCATCGGTGATGTGCTCGCCCGCTACAAGATGATGAAGGGGTTCAACGTGCTCGCCCCTATGGGTTGGGATGCCTTCGGGCTGCCCGCCGAGAACGCCGCCATCAAGCTGAACATCCACCCGAAGGTCAGCACTTGGAACAACATCCGCTACATGAAAACGCAGCTCACCCAATGGGGCTGTGAATACGATTGGGACCGCGAGTTCGCCTCGTGTGAGCCGCTGTACTGCAAATGGACGCAGTGGCTGTTCCTGCAGTTCTACAAGAACGGTCTTGCGTACAAGAGAAAGGCCGCAGTCAACTGGTGTCCCTCGTGCGCGACGGTGCTCGCGAACGAGCAGGTGATAAACGGCCAGTGCGAGCGTTGCAGCACGGAGGTCACGACGCGCGACCTTGAGCAGTGGTTCTTCAAGATCACCCAGTACGCCGAAGAGTTGCTCGACATGAGCCATCTCGGCGAGTGGCCCGAGCGCGTCAAAATCATGCAGCAGAACTGGATCGGCAAGAGCTACGGGGTGACCATCGAGTTCCGCCTGGCCGAAACCGGCGAGCCGGTCCCCTGCTACACCACCCGGCCCGACACCGTGTTCGGAGTCACCTATCTCGTGCTCGCGCCGGAACACCCGCTTGTAGAGCGCCTCACCCAGGGAACTGCCATTGAAGGAGAGGTCAAAGCCTTCGTCGAGCGCTGCCGCCGCATTGACCGCATCAAGCGAACCTCGGCGGAACTCGAAAAGGAAGGCATGTTCATTGGCAAATACATAACTAACCCGGTCAACAACGAGCGCGTGCCTTTGTGGATCGCAAACTACGCGCTCATGGAGTACGGCACCGGCGCGGTCATGGCTGTGCCCGCGCACGACCAGCGCGACTTCGAGTTTGCGAAGAGATATGGCCTGCCCATCCGCATCGTCGTGCAGAAGCCCGATCGAAGCCTCGACGTGGACACGATGACTGCCGCTTACGAAGACGAGGGCTTCCTGGTCAACTCCGGCCAGTTCAACGACACGCCGAGCAAGGAAGCTATCGAGAAGATCGGAATCTGGATGGAGGAAAAGCGGATCGGGACGCGCACCGTCAACTATCGGCTGCGCGACTGGCTCATCTCGCGCCAGCGCTACTGGGGCGCTCCGATACCCATCATCTATTGCGATAAATGCGGAACGCTGCCGGTTCCGGACAAAGACCTGCCCGTCTATCTGCCGGAAAATGTCGAATTCAAGCCGACAGGCGAATCTCCGCTTGCGCGGTGCCCCGAGTTCGTAAACACCACGTGCCCGAACTGCGGCGGCAAGGCCAGGCGCGAGACCGACACGATGGACACGTTCGTGGACTCAAGCTGGTA
>CAZEBC010000320.1:0-1965 GCA_964510165.1 uncultured bacterium | reverse complement strand
GTTTAACGGAAATTACAAACGCCGGCATCCAGAATAGATCCGCCCATGCGACACTCTGCCGGATAATGTCGCCTTCGTGCCAAAAAACGGAACAATGAACCTTGAAGGGATACCGGCGAAGCACTCTCTCATGCAGTCCGCATACATTGGTGTTCCAACTACTTGCGGTTGGAGCTACCGAATAATCCTTCGCCAGCGTCTCGTAAGGCACAGAAAATGCTCTATGCTTTGGAGGGATATCTGTAATAATCTCACGAATGGCGCGGGGAGGTACAGTAGTGTTTGCGAATCGAAGAGACGAAATACTTTCAAAGGTGTCCACCATTTCATCTCTGCCGCCCACGGCGGCGGAGGCCGCTCGCCTGCTGCAAGACCCGGAATCAAGCATCAGGGACCTTGTTCGCGCCATTGAACTCGACCCGGGATTAACCTCGAACGTGTTGCGCCTCGCGAATTCCGCATATTACGGCTGTCCCGAATCGATAGGCTCCATTAAAGACGCAGTGGTCAGACTCGGCACGAAATGCATCTTCCAGATGGTGATGTCATGGGGGTTTGCGGCTCTGGCGCAGAAACATGTCGCCGGCTATCGCCTACCCGTGGGCGGGCTATGGGAGCATTCAATTGCGGTCGCAGTCGGCGCTGAGCAACTGCCAGCCGACCTTCACAGGAAATCGCCCGACTATGCGTTTACCGCGGGCTTGCTCCATGACATCGGCAAGAGCGTGCTCGGGAACTTCGTGGCGGTGGATTTCGAGCCAATCATGGAGATGGTGAAGAATGAGAAGGTGACCTTCGAGGTGGCCGAACACCGCGTTCTTGGGATTGACCACGCCGAGGTTGGCGCCGTCTTGCTTGAGAGTTGGAATTTGCCCGCGTGCGTCGTCGAGGTGTGCCGGTGGCATCATGAGCCGGGCTGGTTTTCCGGTGAATCACTTGCTCTTGACATTGTCCATGTGGTTGACGCCATGTGTCTCATGGGCGGCATAGGCGCAGGCATTGACTCCATCTATTACCAGACATCGCCGGAGGTGATCTCACGATTGAACCTGTCGGCCTTCGCGACCGACAGGATTATCTCGCGGATTCTGGGAAAAATTGATGAGGCGCGCGGCCTTTTCTCGCCGCAACATTCTACCACTGTTTCTTCACCAGGCCCTGCTCCATATCGCGGATATGCCTGAGCACGTTGATGCCGATGCGCAGGTGCGGCTCGGCGAATTTCTGAAACACGGCCTTCGAGGATTCTTTCGTCTTTATTCCCCGGCGCGTGTGCGGAAGGTCTGATATCAGAAGCAGCGCGCCGACGTTGAGGTTTCGACTAAATCCGGCGGAGAACAGCGTTGCGCATTCCATCTCGATCGCGCTCACCTTCTCCCGTTTCAGCGTTTCTCTGAAATTATCGTCGAATTCCCACATGCGGTAGTTGGTCGTGTGCACCACGCCGGTGTGATAAAAGCAGTCGGCCCTCTCGACCTCGGTTGTTACCACTTTCTGCACTGTGAACGAAGCCAGCGCGGGCACGCCGGGCGGCATGTAGTGGTTTGAGGTGCCTTCATCGCGAATGGCGGCGACCGGATTGAAGAAATCCCCTATCCTGTGCTTCTTGCGAAGTCCGCCGCACAGGCCAAGCATCAGTATGGCCACCGGGTCCACAAACGCCAGCAGGTCTATCACCAGAGCGGCCATGGGCGAGCCGACCCCAAAATTCAGCATTGTTATCTTTTCCTCGGGCGCATGGCAGACCTCCATAAGAGAACCGCGCAACACATCACCCCTGATTCTCTTGCTGAAGAGGCTCATATAATGAGAGAAGTTGGTGAGCAAGATGAACGGCTGGAAATCCGATACATTGCTGTTCGTGTAGCGCTCGAGTGAATCGCGCCCGATCTTCGTCCTCAACGCTTGCGCCGACAAACTCCGCTGTTGTCTCCCCATGTCTCCGCTTCTCCTTTTCGCGTCTTT
>CAZEBC010000319.1:0-2059 GCA_964510165.1 uncultured bacterium | reverse complement strand
TTCCCATCACGATGGAATGTGTCGAGGAGAAGAACGGCGTTTCCAACCGTTCGGCCGCGTTCGTCCTGCCGCTCGGCGCAACGATCAACATGGACGGCACAGCCCTGTACGAGGCGGTGGCTGCAATCTTCATCGCGCAGGCGTACGGTATCACCCTTCTCTTCCCCCAGCAGGTAGTCATCTTTCTGACGGCGACGTTGGCCGCGATCGGCGCTGCGGGGATTCCGGAGGCGGGCCTGGTTACCATGGTGATCGTGTTGAAGTCGGTGGGGCTGCCGCTCGAGGGCATCGGGTTGCTGCTATCGATCGATTGGTTTCTGGACAGGTGTCGGACCACCGTGAATGTGTGGGGCGACGCGGTCGGCGTCGCAATCATTGACAGGCTCGATTCGACTTCGCCGAGCCCGGATAATCAAACAGCCCCGCCCGAGGCTGTGCGCCGGGAATGACTTTCCGTTCTCTCACCGCGATGCAGCCTTCAGGAATCGGCCTGATTGCGAAATGCAACTTCTCTCTTGACGACAGGGTCGGAGACCTGCAACAACTCTTGCTCGGCCGCCATCTGAGAAAGCAGACTCTCGATGTGTTTCTTGAACCTGGGCATGTCTTGCGGATCGACCGGGTCCGCATTGGGAATATTGATCTTCAAAGGGTTGACCATCTGCCCGTTCTTCAATAATCTGAAATCGAGATGCGGTCCGGTAGCCAGACCGGTCGAGCCGACGTATCCGATGATATCGCCTTGCTTGATCCTGCGCCCTCTCCCGATGCCTTTGGCGAAGCGTTGGAGATGGCCGTACGTTGATGAGTACGTCCCGTTATGGCGGACGGTGATGAAGCGGCCATAGCCGCCTTTCAGGCCGGCAAAGGTCACGACCCCGTCGCCGATCGTTCGCACCGGCGTTCCCTCCGGGGCGGCGTAATCGATCCCCAGATGTGGTCGGTAAATCTTGAGAATGGGATGGAGTCGGCTCCGACTGTACCCCGAGGAAATCCGCGTGTACTTCAACGGCGATTTCAGAAAGACTTTCCGAAGGGAGCGGCCATCCCTGTCGTAGTAATCGGACCGCCCGTCGCTCCCTTCATAGTAAAAGGCCCAGAACGGGATGCCGTCGTTCACAATCAATGCGGCATCGATCCTGCCGATCCGCGCTGGAATGCCGTCAAGATATTTCTCCTCAAACCTCGCGAGGAAGGTGTCACCTTGTTGGATGTCGGTATGGAAATCGATGTCCCAGCCGAATATCTCCGCCAGGGCAAGCGTCAGCGTGGTCGGAAGCCCTGCCTCCTCGGCGGCCAGGAAAAGCGAATCCGAAATGGTTCCCAGAACCACCCGATGCCGGACCTCAAAAACCAGCGGTTCCTTGACGGCCTTGAGTCTCCCATCCTCGCGAACGACCACAAGCCGGTGCTCTTCGAGGTCCATTTGAAAGCTCACAATGCAGCCGTCGCGCACATCGTAACAAGTCGTAAAGGAATCCCCCCTGCGCAGTTTCGCCAGATTGTGGGTCTTTGATGTGGACTGGACCAGTTCTTGAATGGCAATGGGCGTTACGCCTTCCCTGCAAAGAACATCGAACAGATTGTCGCCTTTCTTCAGGGTTACCTCGACCGTTTTCTCATAGGATGGCGGGGACGGCCCCATTTGCTCGGCGGTACCGGCTATAGCGATTGATTCAGGCGGGACCCCGGTGGTTTGATTGGGAGGCGGCTCGGGCTTTTCCGTATCTTGCCTCGTCAGGGCAAAGACAATTATGGTCAAGAGCAAGATAAAGAACAGCGCCGCCCTGCGTCCGGGCGTAGACTTTCTTGGATTTTCGAGCGAGCCAAACGGCCCAATTCCTAGGAATTTCAAAACACCTCCCTACTACCTGTTGTACGTCCCTAAGTGCTTTGATGTTTGGCGAAGTATACCATTAAAAGGGTGATCAGGTCAACCCGCGCGTTGCGCGACACGCTGTGCACGGGAAGCCCGGTGACGTGGCAGGACAAACGCGAGCAGCTCACATAACGTCAGGCCGACAGTGAGGGGCGGACAAAAATACTAAATTTTTTCTGG
>CAZEBC010000318.1:0-2309 GCA_964510165.1 uncultured bacterium | reverse complement strand
CATGTAAATGATGCGGTAAGGACTCTTTTGGCGAGCAATCAGATAAGATTATATTTGCGCATGCGCAATGAATCGCGCAATTCTGGCGATAATTGCGCTCTAATTGCGCATCATGCAATTCTCCCATCATTTCTCGTTTTCCTGCCAAAAGTATCGTGCGCCGGCACCATGGCCGCGGGTTCTAACTTCGGGGTAATCGCGCCTCAGTTCCCGGAGCATGCGAGTTACCTGATTGCGGTCAAGGTGCGTAATCTTGCGGACATCCGCGTTGGATAGCCCAGGTTCGTGTCGTTCATGTCGTTGTTTCAGTATGCTGTAGACTCTTGTTTTTGCCGCTTCCCAGTCAATTCGGCGATCACGCTCTGGATGGCCTGGAGCGGATAGACGCCGGTGTAATTCGGGGCGTAAGGTCCAATAAGTCCCGCGGCCCGTTCCTCCACGCTCAAGGTAGCCGAACTCCGTTTCCATATGGCTCAGGATTTCGCGCGCGTCGGACTCGGGATGTTGCATGATCCGGACGGCAGTCGCAGTATCGATCTCGGGGTGTCGCAACAGATGTTGAACGACCAGCAGATGCTCAACGGACAGGATGAGTCCGTGGTTCGCCTCGTCCGCCACAAACATCCGGAACGGTATGGATAAGTCTGATGCTCGGAGAATGACCCGAACTGCTTCTCCCTCGTCCAAGATTGATGGAGGTTCCTTGCCTTCAATCAGAAGAGCGTGGTACATGCGGCGCACGCCGAGGTTGCTACGGTTGACCAGACGCAGGCGAGTCAGCGCATCGACTAGCGTGGGATTTCGCGGAACCGGTTCGTGACGTAAGATGTTGTCCGGTGTGATACCGCCGGGGAGGCCGCCGGGATTACTGATTTCGAGGCGGTCTTTGAACTGCTTGACCATGATGGGGCCGGGAATTCGATAGTCGGCATGCACCAATGCGTTGAGCAGAGCCTCCCGCAGGGCGATTTCGGGATACGTTCGAATCTCGAAATGAAACAATCCCTGAGGGACGGTAGCGATGGGATTATCAGCCATGATTCGTTCGAGGAAGCGTTCCAATGCAAGCGGTATAGGCTCTTGACCATCAGCGCGATCGGAGTAGTCGGTATCCGTGGCCATACGCAGATGAGTCCAGACGTATCCCGCAAAGTGTTCGTGGATTGCCTCCGGAGTTCCAGCAAGGAGCAAGCCAGCACGCAAAAGACGACCATTACGGATGAGCCCAATGGCTCCGAGAATGTCTTGATCAGATTGGCGAAGCAGGTCGTCCGGCGCCTTCTCCCGAGCGGCTGATTTACGCAAGCGCTCCATTGCGGAGGCATAAATCAGACGTTCATGACGGCCAGGCACCTCGACCGCTGTGAAGTCGGTTTCTCCGGTTTCCACCATGATTCTGCGACGCAACGTGCCTGTAAGCGGCTGGCAGTCCTTGCCCACGCGAATCTTTCCACGGCCGCTCGTATCGGTGTATGGAGGAAGCCCCGGATGGACTTGCATTATGAGCAGCCGACCCGTGCCCTCCAGGACGGTGAGTTCTTGGAAGACCGGAGTCAGCTTCGGGTCAGTAGCGTCATAGACCGCTTTCTTAAGCCGGTTGACATCCACCTCGGCCGGCACGCCGAGAACGGCGCTGGCACGACCAACAGCCTTGTCGTTGACACCAAACACCACCGTTCCGCCTCCACCATTGGCCATGCAGATTGCCATCTCGACAACGAGAGCAACAGAACTTTTCGTGTTCGCGCTGCGGAAAGTCCACTCCTTGAAATCAAGGTCTTGGTCTTCAAAGTCCCTCGCCGGACGCCTATTCAGTTCGTCCAGCAGGTTCTGTATCTCAATAACGCTCCGCACGATTTCCTCCGTGGGCGACCAGGACTTTGCTGGTTGCTTTCAGCCTTCACTCTACCTTGACAAAACCCAATACCCTCTGTACAGTATAAACGGATTGACCCCGAAACAGAAGATAACGGGCTTAAGGATGAAGGGGGAAGCGCAGTTCGATGGACTTCCCCCATTTTGTTTTACCCCTTCAATCTCAATCCCGATTTCATTCGAGCCTGCTCATTTTCGCTCCACTATCCCAATCTCCTCTTCTGTCAAGCCGTAGAGGCGATACACTATCTGGTCTATGAGATGGTCGGTGCGGCGGAGTTCGTCTTTTGTCGGGAGAAGTCTTTCGAGGCTGGTTTCGTATTCTTTTTGGAGACGGACTGCAAATCGAGCGTCGGAGAGGGATGCGCCAATGCGCGATTTGTTCTTGTGGAGCACATCGAACAGCTTCTTCACCGGAAGCGGCTCCTCGCCTT
>CAZEBC010000317.1:0-2335 GCA_964510165.1 uncultured bacterium | reverse complement strand
CCCACCCCGCACGGTGGCCTTGACATTTCCGCGCGACCCAAAATATAATCGTGCCGGTTGCAAGCCCCGCTCCATAGCGAGTTTGTCATGTAACCCAATGTGCCTCTCACTCGTGTCTGCCCGCATCACATGAATCTTTCTATGAAAGAAAGGAGTCGGCGATGCCTCGCTACATTGAAACAAATCTGAACATGACGGATGAGCAAGCTGCGCTGAAGGAGAGCATCCACAAGTTCTGTAAGGGGGTGCTCCGCCCGGCCAGCATTGAACTGGACAAACTCGCCGACCCCGAGGACGTGATCAAGAAGGATTCGCTCTTCTGGAAGGTGATGAAACAGGCCTATGGTCTCGGCTATCATGCCGCCAGCATCCTCGAGGAGCACGGCGGCCTGGGCTTCGGGCCGCTTGAGACACACATCTTCCTTGAGGAAATGGGGTGGGCGAGCGCCGACTTCGCCATTGCGCTCGGCGTCGCATCATTCCCGTTTTCCACCGCCGCCAACCAGTTTGATCCCGACCTCCTCGAGAACCTCGTGAAACCCTTTGTCGAGGATAAGGAGGCGAAGTACGTGGGCTGCTGGGCGATCACCGAGCCCGAGCACGGCTCGGACTCGCTGATCGTGGGCACTCCGGAATTCGCCAACGCGAAGATATCGTTTCAGACGACCGCGAGACTCGACGGAGACGAGTGGGTCATCAACGGGCAGAAATCGTCCTGGGTATCCAACGGCATCATCGCCACGCACGCGCTCACGTTCCTTACCATAGACTCCTCGCGCGGAATGGGCGGAGGCGGAGTGGCGATCGTGCCGCTCAATTCACCCGGAGTCACAAAGGGCCGCTCGCTCAATAAGATCGGCCAGCGCGCGCTGAACCAGGGCGAATTCGTGCTTGAGGATGTGCGTATCCCGAAAAACTACATGCTGGTCGAGCCCGACATGTATCCGATGGCCATGCATATGACGCTCGCGGGCGCCAACGCCGCGATGGGCGCCATCTTTACGGGCGTGGCGCGGGCGGCGTTTGAGGAAGCGCTCGACTACTGCAAGGTGCGAGTGCAGGGCGGCAAGCCGCTGTGCGAGCATCAGTGGATACAGCAGAAGCTGTTTGAGATGTACCGCAAGGTGGAATCGGCCAGGGCGCTGTCGAGGGCCGCGATGATTTACAATCAGCAGACGCTTCCGCCTGCGGTCGAACTCTCGATCGCCTCGAAGATACATTGCACACAGATATCGTTTGAGGTCGCCAACGACGCCGTGCAGCTTTTCGGCGGCTACGGCCTGAGCAAGGAATACGCGATAGAGAAAATATTCCGAGATGCGCGCGCCTCGCTCATCGAGGACGGCTGCAACGAGGTGCTCGCCCTCGCCGGCGCAAGGGCGATATTGCAGAACTATTGATGGGACAGGCTCATTGGGGACGGAGAAACATGCGGCAGGCGACGGCTCGCCTGCCGCTTTCCTTGGAGCGCCTTATATTATCGAAAAGGGGGTCAAAACGATAATAAGAATGCGCTTATTATTGTTGACTTTAATAAGGAACCTTATCGCTAATCGCTAGTGAGCTACAAACCGTGTGATATCAATAGATTACGACACACCGCCAAAGATCAGTCTTGCCCCTTCCGCATGTAATCCCGATCCCGCCGGAGACGCTCGCGGGTTTCTTCGACCATCATCGTGAACGCCGGATGGTCGGAGCGCCACGTGCGCTCCTCGAGCGGGCGGGCGCGCATCTTCTCGATCTCGCCCATGAACTCCTCGGATAGCGGAACGCCGCTTCTGCCCTTCTCGGCGGGCGTGAAGCACTCGCCGTATATGTGGAGCGAGTCGGACTTGTCGCAATATCTGCCGACTCTCACCTCGCGTCCGCACGTCTCGGATATCCTCTCCGCGATAATCCGCTGGAGGTCGGTGAGCGCGTAGACGTTCATGAACCAGGCGCGGTACAGGTCGCGCGAGCGCCAGTCGGTGTTCATGTTGAGGACGGGCGTGCCCTGCTCATCCTCGACAACGCGGCACCAGATCCGCTGGAGGCAGGGCGGGTCGTGCGTGGGCGGGTCGGCCGTGGGCATCCACGTGATTGCCTGGGTGCGGCGACTGTAAAATGCGCGGGCCGACTTGCTCACGATGTGGCTGATCTGGTCAAATGGCCCCGCCTGCATCTCTCCAAGAAACTTCCTGATGTCGTCGAGCCGCTTGAGCTTGCCGGAGTCGAGCAACTGAAACAGCTTGCGCGGGGAGATGAGCAGACCATTCGGGTCGTCCACGTTTTCGGTCGGCTGGTATGAGAACAGGCGGCCATGATAGGTGTAGGTCCACATGTCGGGGTTTGA
>CAZEBC010000316.1:0-2409 GCA_964510165.1 uncultured bacterium | reverse complement strand
ATCACATAATGCACCATCACATGCGCAGGCAACTCGCGCTCGCGAATACTGGTCCCGCCAGTCTCCCTCAGCGCCTGCTCCACCTTGGCTCCAGGAATCTTCTCTGCAATCACTCCCAAACTGATGTAATCGGTTATCCGCGCTCCCTTCGGCAACTCCGCAATCACTCTCGGCATCGCACTCTCTCCCTTGGTCTTGACCACGCCAGCCCGCCTGAGAGAGATTATGGCATATTTCTCCTTAAATGAACAGTATTAAGACCTGACCCCTCCGTTTTGACCTCGTTCGACCCTTCCCTTGGCCTGGGGTGAGTTGGCGGTGATGATCTCGATACCCAGTTTCTTACAGACTTTGCCGAACTCAGTGAGCGCCTCCTCTCCGCCCAGCTGCTCCTCAAGCGTCGGTTCCCGGTCGGTCACAAAGACGTTCTTGCGGTCAACGTAGAGGGCCCTGGGTATCCCGTGGCGCTCGCACCACAGCCACAGGGTCTTCATGGCCAGTCCGGTGGTCTCCTGCTCGCCCATGAGCGCCACAGTCCTGCTCGTGGCGTCATCGGCCATGTCCATCAGACAGCGTTGCCCCTGACCCTGCCCAAACCACTCATGGTGGCTGCCGTCCATCTGCGCCAGTTCGCCGAAATGCTCTTTCCGTTTGCGCCGCTGCCGGTGTCGAGATCGCTTTCGACTCGGCCGCCACAGCTTCTCCTCGATCAGCCAGGTGCGCAATGTCCCGCGCCCAATCTCGTAGCCCTCCTCGGCGAGCTTCTCCACGGCCAGCGTCGGCCCGAATCCCTCGTACCGATCGCGGCATAGCTCAAGCGCCGCCTCCTTGAACGCCTGCGGCTTCGCCCGATTCGATTTCTGGCCGCGGCGGCGATGCACAAGTCCCGCGTCTCCCTCCTCAAAAAAGCGCTTGTAGGAGCGCCGACACTGCCGATACGACAACTGAAGTCCAAGCGAGGCCTCCTTGATCGTCTGACGCCGCTTCTTCACTCCCTCAAACTCCACCTTCCGCCGCCGCTCCTTCTCACTCATCACCAAATGTCCTCCCATCCTTGCCTCCTTTCCAAGAAGGCATTCTAGAGGACATTTCTATTTGGCGCACCAGAGGACATTATCATCCGGCCTTGACACAAAGGTGAATACAACGTTGACTTCCCCGCCGTGAAGATGCTATTTTTGACCATGGACTGCGAAGAAGTCATTTTCAGCGGGCACGCCGCCAGGAGAATGTTCAATCGCAAGATTACTCCCGCTCAGGTACGGGCGGTTCGGGAGTCGGGCGAGATTATCGCTCGGTATCCGGAAGACGCGCCCTTCCCGAGTTGCCTGCTTTTCGGGGTGGTGGACGGGCGTCCTCTCCATGTCGTCGCGGCGCTGGAAGAGGAGCGGAAAAAATGCTATGTTGTAACGGCGTATGTGCCTGAAAGAGGGATATGGAGCGACGACTTCCGGACAAGGAGACAACCATGAGATGTGTCATTTGCAAGCAGGGGGAGACGCGCCCCGGCCTGGCGACCGTCACCCTCCAGCGAGAAGCAAGCACGATCATTATGAAGGATGTCCCCGCGGATATCTGCGAGAACTGCGGTGAGTACTATCTTTCCGAATCCACTACCGAGAAGGTGATGCGTCGCGCCGAGGAATCGATCAGGAAAGGCGCTGAGGTTGAAATCCTCCGTTTCGCCGCTTGACAAACCGATGCGCGCGGGGCGCGCGGTTTCTGGTTTCTCGTCTCTCGTTTCTGGTTTCTCTTTCGAATCCGCGCAAATCAGCGCAATCAGCGGATAGCCCCGTCCGCGGCGACTCGCCGCATTCGTTGCATTCGCGATCCCAAAACATTAGCTCATTCGGAGGTGAAAACTGCTCGAGCTATGGGGGAAGTTCAAATAGAGCGACTTATGGACGCAAAACACCTGTTCATCGGTCGAGTTTCGGGCTCCGGATGACATCTGGCGGGAATACCCGAAAGGCGTGCGTGAACTTGCTGACGGAGGCGCTTGGAACACGATTTCGGGCCAACCGACCGGCGATTCCGAGATGGCTATATTGTTGGCCGAAGGCTGACGGACCAGGGCAGGTACGATCCCGATGAAGCCAGGAAAGCCTATATCTTCTGGTCAGGCCGTGACCGAATCCATTCACACCCATGAGGAGATTTCCCGAAATGGACATTCCACGAATCTTCAACATCACCGAAAGTGCTCACCGCATCCATAACCCATTCACACCCGAAAAGCTCGCCACTCTCGGCGCGGCGCTGCGTCTGGAAAGACGGACCCGAGTGCTCGACCTCGGCAGCGGTTCGGGGGAGATGCTGTGCACCTGGGCACGCGATTACGGAGTCATCGGCACCGGCATCGACATGAGCCAGTTGTTCACCGAGCAAGCGAAACTCCGCGCTGAAGAA
>CAZEBC010000315.1:0-2420 GCA_964510165.1 uncultured bacterium | reverse complement strand
TGTGCTCAGCACGCTGCGTCGTGTGGGCATGGAGCGTTTGCTGGGCACGCGGCGTCCAAGGGAGCGGGATGTGGCGGTGGCGATGATTGATGTATGCGTCCTTGAACGCTCGTTTAGGATGGTGACGGCGCGAGGGCCGTCGAAGAAGCATCTGAGACAGGGTGTGTTGGTGCTGTATGACTTGACATCGACGTATCACCAAAATCACCGAAGACAGTTTCCCTACCTTGCTCAAAGACCTCGCAACAATCGTAAAGAATCGCCTTCAGCCCAGGGAGCGTTCCGTTCCCGCCTTCGAGAAAATCACTCAGCCGACCCCAGTGCAACAGCGCGCCCTTGACTTGCTCGGCGTTCGACTCTAATGTTCCCAGTGCCGCAGCACGGCATTTCGCTGTAACCGCTGGGATGACAATGGCTTACTATAAGCCTCAATCAGGAACTTCGGGCTAGAGTTTGAAGCGCGCGCACATCAGCTGTTGGATAGGTTGAGGGTCGTCGCTGTACTCATGGTAGGCGACGACCACGGTTCCGTCTTCCAGTTGGGTCACGCTCGGATATCCAATGTGCCAGTATTGCATCATGTTGAGTGAATTTATGAGAGGATTGATGCCAGTGGCGGTCGCGGGTTTGGCTATACCTCCTTCGCTGATGACGAACTCATTCTTGACATCCCAAGTCAGGCCGTCTTTGGAGACGCAGCCGCGCACGCCCCACGGCGCTTTCCGGTAGCCGTAAACGGCGAGCACCCTGCCGTCTTTTAGCTGGATGACATCGGCCGGGTAACCCCAGAGGGCGGTTCTCTTCGGCGGGCTCCACGTGATTCCGTCGTCATCCGACCATGTGAGCCACAGGTTGTCCTGCCGCTTTGGCCTGTGTTGAGTCCTCATGAGGCACACGAGTTTGCCGTCGCGAAGCCGGGTCATGCCGGGTTCCCAGAAGTTGATGATATTGGCGGGGTCGTACGCGACGGTGGACCAATACTCCCAGTTGGCGCCTCCGTCGTCCGATCTCAAGAGGAAGCAGCGGGTGGTCTCGGAGCCGCTGAGGGGTTCCTCCACCAGCGACATTATGCCGCCGAGGGGCATCAGCAAGCCGCCGTCGGGAAGCTGGATGATGTGTCCCGCTCCCGAGCCTCCGCACGCATAGGGAGATAAAGAAGAGCTGGCGATGGGATTCGTGTTGACCTCGACGGGACCGGTCCACGTGGCGCCGTTGTCCCTGGACTTGAACAGCGCATAGCCCATTTGCCTCTTGAGGCGTTCGGGCATCCCCGGAGGGGCCATTCCCAGTAACTGGTCGCCGTCATAATTGATTCCCCTAGGGGTTATGAAATTGCAGACGCGGGTGTGCATCAGGATGCTCCCGTCGGCGGACTGCGAAAAGGCGCAGTCCCAATTTCCCTGGTTTTCGGTATAGGGCCAGATGATCTGTTTCGTGGCGGGGTCCCAGGTCTTTCCGCCGTCTTTCGACATGATGAAGCAGGATTGGCCGCTATCGGCATGGATGGGATATCTCTCTTCATTGAATCCCAGGAGAAGCTCGCCGTTCTGGAGCCGGACGATGCTCGTCTGATTGACTGCGTGCGCCAGGTTTGGGTCCTTGTAGACGAGTATATGTTCGATCCCTTTGATGCCTGTCATTTCACGACCTCCCTTGTCAACCGCGCCGGCGGCGTCCTTTGCATACGCCTTATATGCGGAGACCGCCATACCTGCAAAGACCATCAAGACTCCGAGTGCCGCCATCCTTTTCACGACGAATCTCCTTTCCGAAATGGTGGTTTCAGATCAGGGCGTTCTCAAGATGCTTTCGCAAGACGCTCCGCGCCAGCTCGGCATCCTGCCGCCCGATCGCATCGGCTATCGCCCGATGTTCCCAGACCGCATCTTGCAGGCCCTCCTTCCAGTGAGGACTGCTCTTGACGGCCACCTGAAAATAATCGGACAAGACTCGATGCATCCCCTCGATCAAGGGGTTGCCGGTCATGGAAAGCAGCAGTGAATGGTACTCCAGTTCTATCCGGTCTGCTTCCTCATTCTGACCAAATTCCCCTATCACTTTTTCATAGCGTTCTGCGAGATGAACGAGCCGTTGGACTTGCTCCTGTGAAGCATTGGCTGCGGCAAGGTCAATGGAACCGAGTTCCAGGACGTATCGCAACTGGGCCAAGGTTTTCAGGTCTTCGGCCCTGGGTGATCTTGCGTAGAAGGGGAGCCATCGAGTCATAATGTCAACGGGGTCGGGGCGATCAACAAGCAAACCGACGCGTTGCTTTCCTTTGAGAATGCCCAGGGCGCTCAGCTTTCCCAGGGCCTCGCGGGCGATCGTGTGGGAGACGCCATAGCGCTCCTTGATTTCTTGCACGGTCATGAAGAGCTCGCCCTCTTTGAGCCCCGCGGCCACAATATCATCAAGTATCC
>CAZEBC010000314.1:1359-2503 GCA_964510165.1 uncultured bacterium | reverse complement strand
ACTCGAACCTACGACCCGCTGATTATGAGTCAGCTGCTCTAACCAACTGAGCTATGGGCCCATTCCACCATTATTCTATCGCCACACCGCCCCTTTGTCAACCCGCCTTTGCCGGAGCCGCCTCCGCCCCTCCGCCGCTCTTCCTTGAACATTACGGCCCAAACCGCTATAATTAAAGTTGTGTTCAGATTCGCTCCTATGGCTGAAAAGAACAGAAACAGATCGGAAGTCGCAGTGATCCTCACGGAGGCCTGCGCTCAAAATCTTCCGCTCGACCTCCGAGTCCTGGACGCCAAGACTTCCGAGAGCTACAAGAGCCGTTTCCTCGGCCTTGCCCTCGATGCCAGGCCGCCCGTCCTTACCGTGGAAGCGCCCACCTCCAAAGGAGGCGTCGTGCCCGTCCGAGCGGGCAACACGGTGCAGATCAACTTCTCGTATGAGGATGGGAGCCGCTCATTCAGAACCCAGGTCCTCGGGAGGGGCAGATTCGAGTTGAACCCGAAAGTCACAGTGCCGTCGCTGGAACTGGCGCCGCCGCAGACCCTGTCCCCGGGTGAAAAGAGAAACTTCTACCGCGTGATCCTGTCCGATATCCCGATCGAACTTGGCGTGAGCGTCTTCGCCGAAAAGGAAGGTCGCGCGCGCAGGATTCGCGCCCGGGAAAAGGCAATCCTTACCGACATCGGAGGAGGCGGGCTCGGCTTCCGCATTCCCGAGGGAAAAAGCTTGCTCCTCGACCCGGACAAGCGCCTGCTTCTCACGTTCCGGCTCCCGCGCGAGGATGAGCCTCTGCGGCTGCTCGGCCGGATTTGCTTCAGCATTCGCCGGCGCGAACTTCGCGAGGCGTTCTTCGGAGTCCAGTTTACGGACGTGGATTCGGAGCTCGAATACAAGAGGGACATTGACAGGATTCTGCGATTCGTCGCCGAAATCCAGCGGCAGGCCCTCAGCGCACGAATTCCAACCGCCAAGAAATAGGGTGTATGGAGGGGTATCAAATGCGAAGAATAGTTGCATGTTCAATCGTTCTGGCGACGCTCTTGCTGCTTTCACCGATTGCGCTCTCGCAGGCGCCTTCGGAAACGCCGCAACCCGAAACGGCGGCGCAACCTGCACCGGCAGTGCAACCCGCGCCGGCGGCGCA
>CAZEBC010000314.1:0-1259 GCA_964510165.1 uncultured bacterium | reverse complement strand
AACCAGTCGCAAAGCGTCAAACACGTGTTCAAATTCAAGAACGCCGGCGACGCCACGCTCCTCATCAGCAACGTCAGGGCCACCTGCGGCTGCACCGCCACGCTGCTTTCGAAAAAGGAACTGGCGCCCGGCGAGGAGGGCGACATTGAGGTCACGTTCACGGCAGGCATGCACGGCGGACCCAACAAGAAGTCCATCATGGTGTACTCGAATGACCCGCAGCAGCCGACGGCCAAGCTCGACATCAGCGCCAACGTGATCGTGCCCATCGAAATACGGCCCGCGAGAATCACCTGGAATGTGGAACGAAACAGGCAGGCGCTCTACACCATCGAGCTCCTCTATCAACCTGAGCATAAACTGAACATCCTGAGCATGAGGCCGACCTCACCCGCGTTTACTCTCTCGGCCCGCCCAAAGAACGAGCCCGAATCGCAAGGCTTCTTCATTGACATCAAGTATGACGGCTCGCTCCCACACGGCCGCTTCACCGAGATCATCACCATCGCAACCGACCATCCGGAATACCCCAACCTGCGGGTCAGGCTCGACGGCAAGGTCGAGGGACCGGTCAGAGTGCTGCCCGACTCGGTCGCGATCGGCGTCGTCCAGCCCGGTCAGCTTCCGACGCGCACCATCCAGATATTCTCGCCCGATGCGAAGGATTTCCAGGTCACCGAAATCCAGGCCTCCAGCCCGCTCATCTCGACCAAGATGACCAGGGACGCGGCCTCGAACCGGTATCAGGTGAACATCACGCTCACCCAGGCGCCTCCGCAAGGCGCATTCTCCGAAAAGCTCATCGTCAAGACCAACCACCCCGACGAAAACCTCATCGAAATCCCAGTGTATGCGTATGTGAGGTAGGGGTTTAGCGTATAGGGTCCATGGTTTAAGATTGAAAGGGGAAACGGGTTTTCCACTTAGGGACTTCGTTACGCTTCGCTGATAAATCTCTTAAAGCCAAAGGGCAACCCTGAAGGGAGATTCACATGCCGGCGACCGACCCGCGTGAGCAAGCGCAAGAGAGATTGACCCTCTCAAAGGAAGCTATACTAAGAATCCTTGAAGATAATAAAGAAGGACTTTCCAACGCCGAAATCGGCCAATATGCTCGACATTCGCTCCGACTATCAAGGATCTCAGAAGGATTACTTATCTTGGTCCGTGCTTGGGTTATTGCTCAATGAAGACCGAGTAATCCTGTCTTGCCCCAGTTGGAAATGGAGAACTGAGCCGTTATGATAGTGAGTAAGGAG
>CAZEBC010000313.1:0-2508 GCA_964510165.1 uncultured bacterium | reverse complement strand
AGCCCGTATATGTTGATCACGTTGGGATGCTGGAGATTCTTCGCGATCTTGACTTCGCGGGCAAGGTATTGGGCGCGCTTGGGGTCGTCGAGGAAATGGTCGGGCAGGACTTTGATTGCCAGGCGCCGGCCGGATGGCTCTTCCTGAGCAAGGAAGACTCTTCCCATACCGCCTTTGGCAATGGGTGAGACTATTCTGTAGTTACCTACCTTCTGCCCGACGATCATCCACCTTCACGCGCGTTCCCACGTCAGCGGAGCATCCTGGGGTGTGAGTTCAAGATTGGCAGCGGAGAAATTGAGCCGCTGGAGTATCTGCCTCACGCACTGCGCGGCCTTGCAGTTGGGCGCGAGCTTGACAAACGGCGTCATCCGCCTCGCCGAAGCCCTGACTGCGGGGTCCTCGACGACGTCGCCGAGACACCGCGCATCCACGGAGAGATACTTCGAGATAATTGTCTTCAGCTTTTCGCCAAGCTTGGAATCGCTTTCGGAGGTAACCATGTTGACTATGATATTCGGAGCAAAGCGCTCGAGGACTGTTCTTGCCTTGAACCAGCACTCGGGGCTGACCGTCGCCATTTCACCCATGAGTTCCTGCATCGCGGTTATGCCGCCGTTGATGCTGGGGTTCATTCCGCGCTTGAGCAACTCCGACACAAGGGGATACGCCTTGAACTCGGTGGAGAACTTCCGGTACACGACGTTCTTCACAAAACCATAACTGTTCACGATGGAAGTCGGCTCGGGGGTGGTGACCAGGATTCCATCATCGGTCATGGAGAAGAAGTCCATCACGTCATACGAACTGCCGGCGCCGATATCGATGATGATGAGGTCGGCCTTTAGGGAACGGATGCCGTCTATTATCTTCACCTTTTGCGCAAACTTGATGTTTGCCTGGCTGGGTACATTGCCGGCGCTGCTGATAAACCGCACGTTCGCGTGCTCCGTGTCCATCAGTATTTCATCAATGGACTTGAAGCGACGCGACAAGAAATCGCTGATCACGTATTTCGGGGCCTGTATGCCCAGATAGGTGTGAAGGTTCGGCCCGCCGAGGTCGGCATCGACCAGGACCACGGTCTTTCCCTGTTTCCCGACCTCGATGGCAAGCGCGCAAGCAATCACGCTCTTGCCAACCCCTCCCTTGCAACCCGCCACCGTGATGATTCTGCGACTCAGCCCATTGCCGCCCTTTTCCATGGGTCAGTCCCCCGAATTATCCCTTCTTCCGACCTATGAATATGAGGTCTTCAAGCTGATCAATATCCATCTTCTCGACCGAGATGCCCTCTTGAGCAGATGTGTCGGATTGTACTGCTTTCTTTATCCCGCCCAGTATCCCGCTCATCTTCGAGGAGAGCATTTCCTGCTTCTCATGGAGTTCGAGCAGTTTCCTCTTCAGGCGTTCGACTTCCTCGAGCTGAACCGGCGACTGGGCAATTTTTTCCTTGTCCTCCCTGATTTTTCCCGGCGAGGGAGGCGGCTTCGCAGTGTCACGCGCCTTCGCGCGTTCGTCACGCGGAATGACTTGGGGCATCGGCTCACCCATTTCAACGAATTCGCGCGCGCTCTTCACCTCGGCATCGCGTATGACTGAATCGCGAAGAAGCATCTGCTCAGACGGATCGTAAAGTGGAATTTTCTCAAGCGCTTCCTCGTCTCCAAGCCCGTCATCCATCACCTCGGCGGCTTCCGGTTCAACTCGTGTCTCTTCAAGGTCAACTGCAACTTCGTTAACGGCCTGGTCCGAGCCGTCGGTTATTTCGACAAAACCTTGGCTTGAAATCTGGGCCGGTTCCTCAATCTCAACCGGGAAGGCAGTCTCGTTGGCCGGCGCCGCCTCTTCGACAAGCTCCTCCGCAACGCTTGCAGTCGCGGAGTCGGCCTCGGGCTCGGCCATCTTCGCCTCCTCCGCGTCTGGGACCTCGACTTCCCGCTCGATGGGTTTCATGTGGGCCATCAAAGATTGATAAGAGGCTTCCCAGGCCTCAAGCTTTTTTACGTCAAGAGGGCGAACACCCGGCGCAGCGTCGCCTATGGCATCTTTGAAGATTGTTATGAAATCGCGCACGAGGAGAACGCCTGCCTTGTCAAGGTCCAGGCGGCCTTCCGCCACTGTCTCGAAATAGGCGAGTACCTGGCCGGCTGTCTGAGAAAGCTCTTCTTCACCAAGCGCCTCCGCCTCCAGCTTTAGGAGCGACACCTGGCCTGCCGCTTTCTGCACGAGCCATGTAGTATCAATCCCTTGGCCCAGCGCGAGTTCCATTGATTGAAGGCTCTTTTGAAGGGTGATCAGGTGCAGGAATATCTTGCCATTTTTTCTGGGCTGAGCTGCTGGTTTGAGCAAGGCGGCAGAAGACGGGGCTGCTGCGGATCGCTGCCCCTTCTTTTTAATCCAACTGAGGGGATTGAGGGAAAATTTTGCCATCGAATCGTGTCCTTCAGTAGCTACAGCCCCAACATATTGTGGTATGGCTTCATTCCCCGGCGTTTTATTGCAAAA
>CAZEBC010000312.1:0-2546 GCA_964510165.1 uncultured bacterium | reverse complement strand
GCTGAAAATCGGGTTGTCGGTCCCGAACAAAACCTTCGAGGCGCCCGCATAGTCAAGCAAATCCCGAAGCTCGCGGCAGAACAACTCGTAGCGCCCGAACGCGAAGGCGTCCCACATTGCCAGGTCGCCATACAGGTTCGGTTGGTGCGACGCCAGTGCCGCCCATGGCCGCCAGTTCATCTGTCCCATATGCGCGGCAATCACCTTCAGGTTCGGAAAATCCACCGCCAGGTCCGCGAGCAACATCGGGTCTGCGTACTTGCACCGCGACGGCGGCATCAAGGGCCCCGTGTGACTCAGGAGCACTCCGCCATGTTCCTGCACAATCTCAAGGAGCCGGTACGATTCCGGTCCGCCAGGGTCGTACCCCGAATCGGGATGATACTTCAGGCCCTTCATCCCGAATTCCTCAAAGCATTGCTTCATCATGTCGGGCGCGTTCGGACGCCTCGGGTCGATCCCCGCCAGCGCCATCGCGCGCGTCGGATACCTCTGGGCGATCTCGCCGATTACCCGATTCTGCATTTGCGCGATTTCGAGCGTGAGCAGTTCGTTCGATGCATTGTCCACCGCACAAATGCACGTGAAATCTATCCCTGCCTCGTCCATTGATTGGATCAGCTTCTCGCCGGTCGGGTCGGCGTAGGTCTCGGTCGCCTTCTTTACAAGCTCTTGCTTGGACACCCTTCTCCCCGCGATCCTTGCCGCCCGCAGTGGGTCTTCCACGAGATGCTCGAGGATCTCCTCCGGCAGCATCGGAATCAAGTGATAATGCACATCAACAATCATGGGTCATGTTCCTCTCTCTTAGAACCTTTGTCCCCTCCACCTGTTATTCCCGCGAAAGCGACAGCGGGAATCCACAACAATCGCGGCATGGAACATGCACAACCAGCTACGACGCTGTATATGGAAAGACCTTCGCTTTGCTCTTGCGTGCCTCAGCAGTACTTCTTCCGCAGCGCCTTCTTATCGAACTTTCCCACGCTCGTCTTCGGCATTTCGTCAATGAATAGCACCTTGTCGGGCAGCCACCATTTCGCGACACGCTGCCGCAGAAAATCGATCACATCCTTTTCGGTCAACTTCCCCCGCGCCTCCTTCATTGGAACCACGACCGCAAGCGGGCGCTCCTGCCACTTCTCATCCGGCATGCCCACGACCGCTGCCTCGGCCACGTCCGGATGCGCCATGATGGTGTTCTCAAGATCAACCGACGAAATCCATTCGCCACCGCTCTTGATCAGGTCCTTCGTGCGGTCAACTATCTGGATGTAGCCCTCCGAGTCAATGCTCGCGATGTCGCCTGTATGCAGCCAGCCGTCAATCATCGCCTGCGCGCTCCGTTCGGGTTCGTTGTAGTATTCGCCCGCGATCCACGGGCCGCGCAAGAGTATCTCGCCGACCTCGCCGCTGCCCGGCTTGACCTCCTCCTCCGCCTCGTTCACGATCTTCATTTCTAGTCCTGGCATCAGGATGCCCTGCTTCGCGAGCACGTCGAGCTTCCTGTCCTCCGGCCACGTGTCCATGTGGCTTTTCAGGTTCGAGAGCAGCACTACGGGCGATGTCTCGGTCATGCCGTACCCATGCGTGAGAGTGACGCCGTATTTTTTCCGAAAACCTTCTACCATCGAGCGGGGCACCGCCGAGCCGCCTACAACCACCTTGCGGAGCGAACTCAGGTCGCACGCGCCGCCCTTCTCGAGATGCTGATACATTCCCGCGAGCAGCGTCGGCACGCCGCCCGTCACCGTCACGCGCTCCTGCTCGATAAGTCCGCACAGCGACGCGCCGTCGAGCCTCTGCCGCGGCAGCACCTGTTTTGCGCCGATGCACGTCGCCGCGAACGGCAGGCCCCATGCGTTCACGTGGAACATCGGCACCACGGGCATCACCACGTCCCGCTCGCTCAGCCCCAATGTGTCCACAAGCCCGAGCGTCATGCTGTGCAGATAGATAGACCTGTGCGTGTACATGACGCCCTTGGGGTCGCCGGTTGTGGCCGTCGTGTAACACATGGACGCCGGAGCATGCTCGTCCATATCGGTCGGGAACTCGTATGAGTCGCTCGCGTCTTTCAGCAATTCCTCATATGAATAGGCGGGCGCAAGAGTCGTCTTTGGCATTCCGCCTTCAGACATGATTACGTAACACAACACATTTCGAAGGCCGTCCTTTATGCCTTCGAGGATCGGCAGCAGATCATCGTCTACAAAGACGACCTTATCATCCGCATGATTGATGACGTACGCCAACTGCTCTGCGAACAGCCGCAGGTTCAATGTATGCAGCACCGCTCCATAACACGGGACTGCAAAATAGAGCTCCAGATGCCGGTGATGATTCCACGCCAGCGTGCCCACGCGCTCACCTCGATTCACGCCAAGCTTCTTGAGCGCGTTCGCCAGCCGGCACACCCGCTTATAGAAGTCCCCATACGTGTAACGGATGTCGCCGTCGCGCGTGCGCGAGAAAATCTCTTTATGAGGGAACAAACTCCTCGAGCGCTCCAGCAGCGTTCTCACCAACAACGGATACTTCATCAT
>CAZEBC010000311.1:0-2572 GCA_964510165.1 uncultured bacterium | reverse complement strand
CCCTATGTGGGCGCCCGGGCGGCCACGCAGGGCCGCCCCTGCAAGCAACTGTCAAAAGTCCGGATATGTCGCACGCTCCGGGAGAGAGAGGCGAGCCTTCAAAGCTGCAAATCGGAGGAGAATATGTGCATGATATCCTCGGCCAGGCGCTCCTCGTCCGAGGGGTCATAGTATTTGGTGGGCGCAGTTCCGGCGAGGAACGGAACGGTAAGCGTGTCTCGACTCTTGGGTGGGGCCAGCAGCCCCGTGCTGGGCTCGATCTGCACGAATTCGATTCCGGAGGGAACCGAAAAATCCGCGACGGGTTTGCCTGCGAGGGCTGCTTTCATGAAACTGGTCCAGATGGGGGCGGCGACCCGGCCGCCGGTCTGTTTCGATCCGAGCGACCTCATGTCATCAAAGCCGACCCATACTCCCGCTGCGAGTTGAGGCGTATATCCTATGAACCATGCGTCCGTGCAATCGTTGGTGGTCCCCGTCTTGCCTGCCGCCGGCCGTCCGAGCGCCTTGGCCTCGCGGCCGGTCCCGCGTTCGATTACGCCTTGCATCATGTGGGTCATGATATAGGCGGTCTGTTCGGAGAGGGCCACTGATTCCCGCACCTGCCGTTCCTCGATGACCTCGCCGTCGGGCCCGAGTATCTTCAATATGGCCACGGGCTCTCGATAGATGCCGCCGTTGGCGAAAGTGGCGAACGAGGCCGTCATCTCCAGGGGCGTGACTCCGGTCGAGCCCAGCGCCAAAGACAGGTTCGGCTGAAGATTGCTCTTGATCCCCATTCTATGGGCAAGCCTGATCACCGGCGGCACGCCCAACTGGTTCAGCAGTTTGATGGCGATGATGTTTCGGGAGTGCTCGAGGGCCTCCCGCAAAGTGGTCGGGCCGTAAAACCGTTCTTCGTAGTTCTGCGGCTCCCAGACCTTGTCCCTGAAATGGAAGACGATCGGAGCATCCACCAGCCGGTCCGATGACGTCATTCCGCTTTCCAACGCGGTCGCCCAAATGAAAGGCTTGAACCCTGACCCCGGCTGCCTCCTCGCCTGAGTCGCCCGATTGAACTCGCTCTTCTCGAAGTCGCGGCCGCCAACCATCGCCCGAATCTCGCCCGTGTGGGGATCAATCGCCACAAGTGCCCCCTGTACGACATTGGTCGCCATGTCTTCAGGGACGGTGTCAATTCCGCCCTGTCCGGGAATGGCTTCGGGAAGAGCGTCTTCGAGTTTCTCCGTTCCTCTCTGGCGATCATATTTCTCGAGGCCCTCGGCGACGGCGGCCTCCGCGGCCCGCTGCATCTCCAGGTCAAGCGTGGTGTATATTTGAAAGCCGCCCTTATAAAGCATGTCGTAGCCATACCTCTCAATAACCAATTGGCGCACATACTCGGCGAAATACGCTCCCACCTGGTCTTTCTGCGAAAGTGAGGCCGAAGGGATGATCGGCTCGAACTTGGCCGTGATGCACTGCTCCTTCGTTATATATCCCTCTTTGTACATCAAATCGAGCACCAAATTTCTTCTGGACCTGGCGGCCATCGGATCGTTCTTCGGGGAATACTTGTTCGGCGCCTTCGGCAGCGCCGCCAGCAGAGCGCACTGCGCAAGCGAGAGGTCCTCGACGTGTTTGGCGAAGTACATTTGTGCCGCTTCCTCGACTCCGTAGGCGCCGTGGCCGAGATAAATCTGATTTAGGTAAAGCTCAAGAATCTGTTCCTTCGTGTATTTCCGCTCGATCTGAAGAGCAAGAATGGTCTCGCGCAGCTTGCGGGAGAAATCCCTGCGCCGGGTCAAGAACAGGTTGCGGGCCAATTGCTGCGTGATCGTGCTGCCGCCCTGCACCACCCCGCCCGCCTTCGCGTTTACGTACGCGGCTCTCAGCACTCCGGCCGGATTTACCCCGAAATGCATGTAAAACCGCTGGTCCTCCACGGCGATGACCGCCTGCTGAAGTTCCTTGGGCATCCTGGTGAGCGAGGTCCTTTGTCTCTTCTCGATCCCAAACTCCGCAATCACTCGTTCGTCAGAGGACCGGACTACCGAAGAAAGCATCGGTTTGAAGTTCTCCAGGTTCACGATCTGCGGGAGGTCACGGCTCAGCCCCACGCCCATGCCCAACACGGCTCCCAGAAATGCGCCAGCCAGCGCCAGGAAAACGAAGCGTCTCAGCGCCGGCGACATTTTTTGCAAGGTGGGAAGGGCGACGGAAGCCAGCCGGGAATGATCGCCAACCCTGGGCTTGTTCTCTATTTCGGCAGAGTGTTTCATTTACAGACGATTTTAGCACAATTCATTTCCAAAGTCACGTGCGCAGGGAAGGGCGGGGGAACCCGAAAGATAACCCAATGCCGACTGCTTAACCCGCTGAAACAAGATAAGTTATGCGGTCAGCGCGCGCGAGGCGCCGGTATTTCTTCTTGACTTTTGGAATCGGCGCAACTTATAATTAGTGTATAAAAGTGTGACACTTTCAAGGCCTTGCCCAAAGGGCGCGGTTCGTTAAACCAAAATGGCTGAAAGACGCGAGGTTGGCATGGGCGGCGAAATCCGTCCGCAACAGGCAGCCGGAGCATCCAATG
>CAZEBC010000310.1:0-2574 GCA_964510165.1 uncultured bacterium | reverse complement strand
GCCGCGGCCGTGGTAGGTGTCGACGAAGAGCCTGAAGGCGCGGCCGCATGAGGCGCAGCGGAAATCGTGCTGCAGGATGTCGGTGGGCCACGGCTTGTCTTTGGAGATGTCTTTCAGGTCGCAGGTCCCTTCAACCAGCGTCATCGTGCCCTCATTAAGAACCTGCTTGATCTCCGCTATCAGATCGTAGTACCTGCCGGGCGTTTCGATGGCTGTCTTTTCGGCGAAGCCGTCGCACTTGTCGCACATTGGTCTATTGGTCTATCTTCTTTCCAACGGCTTTCTTAACCGCAGAGATGCTGAGATCACAGCACGGCACAGCAGCAACCGACGTCAGATTGGGGACACGATGAGCGGCGAATCGCCGCAGACGTTCTATCATGTCCCCAATTTAACCAATGGATTCCCCGGTCAAGCCGGGGAATGACAGTCTGGGATTGTCAAGCCCGAAAAGCGATTGGAGTTCAAACTAAATTCCGAACGTTGAACCCTGAACTTTACGCCTCAGTACCGCTGGAACAGCTTGCCCCATTTGGTGCGGAGGGCTTCTTCGACGCGGGGCTTGCCGATGCGCGGATACCAGTAGCTGTCGTGATACAGCTTGGAGGCGACGTATGACCACGGCACGAGCGGAGTGCGCAGAAGCAGCTTTTCGAGCGGCTTCAAGGGGCCGTGGTAGATTGCTTTCTGCCCGCGGCTGGCGAAGGTGTCCTTCTTTCCCTCGAATTTCCAGTTGACGCCGGAGATGTCCTCGCCGACGATCTCGATGTCTTCGACGACGCCGCAGCCGAGACCCTTTTCGTGCGCGATGCGGATGAAGTCGAGGCTCATCGGGTCGAAGCCCATCATTTTGGCGGCGACGGCGTCGATGGCGACCTGGTCGGCGCTGGCGAGGATGTAGTCCTTCACGTGCGGGACCATGCAGCGCGGGCCGGGGCCGTCACCCGCGAAGGTGCCGTCCATGACGGCGAACAGGCCGGAGTGGATTTCCTTCTGGATGGTGAGCAGGTCCACGAGCGTCTCGTGGATGACGCTGTGGGTCCAGTGGCGGCGTTCCTGGAGGAGTCCGCCGAAAGCGTTCTTCATCGCGCCTGTCATCGTGGTGAACACATGAGTCTTCATGGTGGGCAGATGGAGGATGTTCTCTCCGATGAAGCGCTCGGGGATATAGATGCCGTTCGGATAGATATTGTGGAGCACGAGCATCTCGCCCTTGGGCTCGTATTTGACCCATCGCTCGTTCTCGTAGAGGTGCACGTTTCTGAGGCCGTACTTGCCGACGACCACCTGTTTCTGTTTGTTGTTGACCTCGCCCACTTTCGCGTCAACCACGACGGTGCGGTTGTGGCAGCCATGTATCAGTTCCTTCCTGTAGCCGTCCTCGAGCATGGTCTTGATGACGCCGTCAAGCTGCCAGGGGACCGTGGAGCAGGCGGGATAGAAGACATGCCAGGAGATGTTGATTTTGAGCGCGGTATCCTTGTCTTTTGGGAGATGCTTCTCGTAATCGGCCAGGCGCATCAGGCGGCCATAGTCGTCGAGGACCGTTTCTGGCGTCGTCTTGAGTACGGCCACTTTCGATTTTTCGACGGGGCGCGCGCGCAGGTCTTTCTTGTCGGGAGAAACGCGAACAGAGCTCATTGTGTTCCCTCCAGGAAGCTTCAGCCGAGGAAATTGAAGATGTTTCGATAAAGGATCAGGCTGCAGGCCGCGAACCAAAGGATGATGTCGAACATCAATGCCCGGTCGGTTAATAGTATCTTGGTGGGACTGCCGCCCTGCTCTTTATGGTAAGCCAGGTAGAGATACCGGAAAATGCCGTAGAGGACGAACGGCACGGTGTAAATGAGCTTGTGGGTCTGAAACCGCTGAAACTCGAGCGATTCGCTCGATACCGTGAACATCGCGTACGAGATGACGGTCGAGGTCGTCACGACCGCGATCATCTGGTCGAGAAAGTATGGGCTGTACTCGGCGAGGGCCTTGCGATGTTTGTGAGCGTCTCCCTCCAGCAGCAACAGTTCGTTTCTGCGCTTGGCGAGTGCGAGGAACAGCGAGAGGAACAGGGTGCATACCAGGAACCAGTCGGATATCGGCCTGTTGATGACGATGCCGCCGGCAAGCGCGCGGATGACAAACCCGAGCGCGATCGCGAATACGTCGAGGATTACGATGTTTTTCAGATAGAACGAGTATGAGACGACAAGGGCATAGTAAGCCATGGCGATGAGGCCGAACTTGAGGCCGAGCGTGAAAGAGCCGCCCAGTCCGAGCACCGTAAGCAAGATCGCGACACGGATGGCGAACTCGGGCGCGACTGCGCCCGATGCCATCGGCCGCAGCGATTTCACCGGATGCTGGCGGTCGTTTTCCAAGTCGGCGTAATCGTTGATGATATACACGGTTCCTGAGAGGATGCAGAAGAAGATGAATGCGAGTGATGTGCGCGTGAGCATCTCGACGTTAAACAGGTTCATCGAGAATATGAGCACCGCGAAGACGATGAGGTTCTTCACCCACTGAGTGGGCCGCATGACTTGCACGAGGCCCAGCCAACGCCCCTGCGTCTGCGTC
>CAZEBC010000309.1:0-2598 GCA_964510165.1 uncultured bacterium | reverse complement strand
CTGGTCACGAGAGTATGCAAGTTAAAGGGCGCACGCCGCGCCCCTACAATTATGGGAAAGGCTCGCGCGACGAGCAGTTTCCGCTTGACAAGGATTTGGGTTTGGGGGTACATTCGGGGACGGTGAACGCATGTCCCGACCGCCCACGAAAATAGTCCGAAGACCGCTTGTCTGGGTTTCGCTCTCATATCTGGCGGGGCTGGCCTCTTCGTCGGCGTTCAACCCTCCATTTGCGCCGCTTGTCGCTGCGTTTCTCTTTTCGTGGATACTCACGGTAGTCCTCATAATGCTCAAGCGTTTGAATGCGGCTGGCGCGCTCGCGCTTCTGGCGGTTTTCCTTCTTGGCGGCTGGACCCATTCACTCAAGGCGTATGTCTCTGAGATTCCGGACCCACTGGCGCAGCGATACGCGGCCGACCACAACGTCAGCGCCTGCCTGTGGGGCGCGGTCACCGATTGCCAGGCGGCTGCGCCAGGCGAGAATAGGCTTACCTTCACGCTCGATGTGGAACGGATCGAGAGGAATGGGATAGTCGAGCCGACAGAAGGGAGAACAATCGTCAACTGGTATGAGCCTTCGGCGCTCGTGTCGATAGGCGATTCGGTTCGGACCCACGGCAAGCTGAGGCTGCTCCGTGGATTCAAGAATCCGGACACGTTCGATTACGAGCGCGCCATGTATCGCAAGGGCATCTTCACGCGCATGTATGCGCGCGGGCCGGAGGCCGTGACGGTGGCACGCGGCAGCGGAAGCAACTGGCTGGCGCGCTGGCGGGGATTTGTCCGTGAGAGAGGCCTTGAGATTGTGGAACGCTCGACGTGGACTGCGGAGACCCGCGCGTTCATGTCCACGATACTGCTCGGCGAGCGCGGATTGCTCACCGATGAGATGAAGGACTGGTTCAAGCAGACCGGCACCTTTCACATCCTGGCGATATCGGGATTGCATGTCGGGCTGGTGTATCTGATCATCTCGCTTGCGCTCACGCCGCTGCCGATTGACGCGCGAGGCCGAGTGACTATCGGCATATCCATTGTCTGGCTCTATGCGCTTGCGACCGGGGCCAACGTGCCGGTGATACGGGCCTCGATCATGCTCACCCTTGTTCTCGCAGAGTATTACCTGAGCCGCGAGGGCGACTTCCTGACCGCCATCGCTCTGGCCGCCCTGTTGATTGCGGGATTCGACCCGCTCGTGATAGACGAGGTCAGCTTTCAACTGTCGTTCGGGGCAGTGCTCCTCTTGTGCACATTTGAGCCTGCGTTCGAGAAGCTGTATTCAATCGTTCAACGGACAATGCCGCGGGTTCCGCAAGCGGTTCTTCACAAGTTGGCATTGACTCTCTTTGCCTCGCTCGTGGTCGGAGTGGGCCTTGCGCCGCCAGTGGCCTACCATTTCAATATCGTTTCCTTTGTCTTTCCGATAGCGAACTTGGTGGTGGTGCCGGTGTTATCGCTTGCGCTCGCGGCGGGATTCGCTATGCTCTTGGCCGGATTCGTGTGGGCAAAGGCGGGCTTGGTCTTAGGACTGTTCACGGAACTATTCGCCTGGACGATCTTTGCAACGGTGAGGGCGGCCTCTTCGGTTCCTTCCGCGTTTCAGAACGTCGGCTCGCCTCCGGTGTGGGTTCTGGGATTGGAGGCGCTTGGGGTTGCGCTCATCTGGTGGAGAGGACGGGTAGGCAGAAAGGCGATACTCTTTCTGGCAACGCTTCTTCTTGCCGCATCGAGCGCATTCGCGAACGATCGGCTGTCCCCGCCAATGCTGCGCGCGACATTCTTCGATATGGGAGACGCCGACTCATGCCTGGTGGAATTCGCGGACGGGGAAACCATGCTGATCGACACAGGCTTTTCGACGCCATATCTGGATTGCGGCGAACAGCTTATCGCCCCGTTCCTGCGGAGGAACAGGATTCGCAGGATTGACGCGCTCGTGCTGACGCATTCCGACACCGACCATACCGGCGGCGCGCTTTTTCTTATGCAAAATTTCGAGGTGGGTCGGCTCGTAATCTCAGAGGTAACAAGGCATTCGCCTGAAATGTCCCATCTGGTCGAGACCGCGCAAACATGGGGAATCCCCATAGTTCCTGTGAGTGAAGGCGATACCATCCACATGCCGGGCGCCCGCATAGAGGTGCTCGGACCGCCTTGCATCGCTGAGCCTCCGTTTTCCGATAACGAATCATCTGTCGTACTGCGGCTGGCGTATGGCGAGACGAGCCTGCTCTTCACGGGCGATGCTGAAAGAAGAGCGCTGAGCCAGCTTCTGGCGCTGACACCCACAATCAAGAGCGACGTTCTGAAAGCTCCGCATCATGGCCTCAAAAGCAGTTTCAGCGCGCGGTTTGTTCACGCGGTTCAGCCCCGGCATGTGATAATCTCGGGCCGAGCATACCGCGTGAACGAGTCCATGGACGACAGGGTCGCGCGCTATGCGGCATTGTGCGAGAGCGTGATGACTACGCGCGACTGTGGCGCGATCATTGTCGAGAGCGACGGCCTGAATCTCCGCGCTCGGACCGGCCGAACGCCGCTTGAGCCGCTGTTTTGAGGCTGAATCGGGGACACCGTGTCCCGCGCCACGCGGGATAT
>CAZEBC010000308.1:0-2648 GCA_964510165.1 uncultured bacterium | reverse complement strand
CTAGGGCGACACGCGCAGTCGCTTCGGGAGGTTGTCCGGGCTTCTTTTCTTCGGCCTGCGCAAACAGAGGTTCCGGTTCTTCTTGTGCAACTTTGACGGGAGGAGGGGCCCCCAAATTCTTCCACATATCACCGGGCCATATTCTGAAGACTGCTCCCTCCTCCGTTTTCCTCAAAAGGAGGGTATTTGTCTTCTCGTCTCTGCCCGTGATCATGAAATCATCGATCAAGTCACCGACTTTCACGACACGTTCTTCAACACCTTTACCCCGGCTGATCTGAACGACGGCCTCTTTCATCTGTCCACTCGACTCATCAAGCGAGACCCTGACAAGCGCGATTCCTGGAACTGGCGCTCCATATTCACAACATCTTTTGCTCAGTTCCTCGATAGCGCAGTCAAGCCGCTGGTTTGTCTCCTCGTTCAGCTTCAGTCCTTTGGCTTCCAGCATACCGCGTATATTGTCCGCTACCTGCTGCTCGACCAGCGGTTCAATCCTGTCAATCGTGCGTTTCGGTGGTTCGTATCTGGACTCGCGCTTAAATCCACCCTTTGCAAGACTCAGGTTCAGGGTCTTCTCGGCCAAGAATACGGCGTCATACGGCTCTGTCCCGACGGCATATATCCTGTGGGTCGCAATCCATTGATTGCTCAAAGCGCGGGCCAACACATCAAGCGGCGAGCTGTTCTCTCCGGTGTTATCGGGATAGTTTCTTCCTGTTGCGGTACTTGGAGTGAAAGACCCTTCGATCTCACCAACCGTCTGTGCGTTTCGCAGCGTCACTTCCCCGGATTCCGCGCAAGGAATCGGCCCCCAGGGTCTGCCCTCGTCCCCTCGTTGACTGTCATAAGGCTTATAGCGAGCTCGGCACAGTTGTCCGGCAAGAGACTCAGGCGGCACGACAATGAGCACGCCGTCCGAGCCTCGCGATTCCGAGACAAGCCAACCCCCCTCCAAATTCCCCCACCCGCCACGTAGATTTTCAAGACCGGGACTGTACCAGACACAGAGATTGCATACGCCTGCGACGGCATACCCTCCCCCGATATGTTCCATATGTTCCACACCGTACCCAAAATAATCGGTATCTCCATAGAAAAGGCGATTCCACGCCGCTCCGCTTCCATCGGACTGCACGCCCACGAGCCAGATTGCGCCCCGCCCCTTCGTGTGCTCTTCATATGATCGAGTCCATCCGGTAAACACATATTGCTCGGGCGTGGGAGGCCGAGTGACAAGGATACTCTGGGCGCAATCGTCATTTCTTCCCCCAACGGTCCTCTCCCACAACGCTTCGCCTTGGGAGCCGGCCTTTATCCTAATCAAGTATGCGTCACGACTGGTGGCCCCAAAGGATTCTGTCCACCCCGCAACGATGCAGCCGCCGTCGCGAGTCTCTGCGACGCTGCGGCCGCAATCGTCCTTGTCGCCACCGAAGTCCTTCTCCCATTGTATCTCGCCCCGGCCGTCCGTCTTGATGAGCCAGACCTGCTTGTCGGAACCGCCCCTCGCTTCCTTAAATCCCGTGATGATGTAGCCGCCGTCCCGCGTCTGTTGCACGCCGTAGCCGACGTCGTCATCGTGCCCGCCGAAGTGGTTTCTCCAATGCTCCGCCCCATCAGGTCCTATCTTAAGCAGGAAGACGTCGTACCCGCCTTCGCCGAAGGACTCCGTAGCCCCAACGACGATGTACCCTCCATCCCGCGTTTGCCGGATGTCAAAACCGAAGTCGTCGGAAGAGCCGCCGTAGTGGCGACGCCATTGTTCCGAGACTGTCTTTCCCGCCCGTATGACCCATACCTCCGCCTGTCCGGCGCCCTCGGATCGGGTGTGGCCGACCATTACGTAGCCGTCGAACACGCCCGGCGGCTGGCAGACGCTCCGGATGTTATACCCGCAGTCCTCCCATGCTCCCCTGGTCAAGGCGGTGGACGGTGCGATACGGCCTATTGCTATGCCCGTGGATGACGGTTCCTGGAAGGCAAGTTGTCCGAATTCGCCGAAAAGCCAAAGGTCTTTTCCTGTGCCCTGATTGGCGGCGCCGGTCCCTATGCCGATGACTTGACCGGTCGGACCGACACACACCCCGTATCCGCCGTCGTGAATCAGTCCTGCCCCGACGTTGCCAAAATCGGAGAAGATGGCGAAGGCTGTGCTTGAAGCAACGCTCACAAGGAAGAGAACCGGGGCGAGTCGTGTGGCCACTGATGGTCTCATTGCGACCTCCCTTCGCGAATGTAGACCGAACATAATGCGAAGTCGAAACAGAGGCTGAATGGATAAGCGCCAGCCCGAATGAAATCAGGAGATGGCCGCCTTACGCAATGCGCCTTTCCATCGGCATACATGCATACGCCGTGAAGAAGGAACGCCACCCGATAGTTCGTTATTATAGGTATTCTTTTTATTTTTGTCAAATAATGTATTAAACAACTAATTATATCTAGTGAGACCTAGGTTCGTTGATTGGCCTCCCGTGTTTTGGCAGCTAATCCGTCAGAGGATAGACACTGGGAGCATGGGGCTGGACTGCACGATATAAGACGGGGCAAGACTTCCTGCCAAGTCTTGATGCCCATTTGCTGACCGCTCGCGCAGAACTGATTGACGTTCCGCCACTTACGATGAGATGGCAGGCGGGTTCCTG
>CAZEBC010000307.1:0-2666 GCA_964510165.1 uncultured bacterium | reverse complement strand
CCTTCCTCAAAGGTAGTCGAAATGGATGAGACGGCACTTCACTTATATTATGTCCGGCTATATTATGTCCGGCCGCGGTCCGTTGTCAAGACACCCCCTCGCCCAGAGCATCCGCAATTTGACAAGGCGAGTTGATTTTGATAGAGTTTATCGAATTCGGGCCAACATGCGCCGAGAGAGACTGCGCGGAACGGTCGCCCCAGCGGACCTGTTCCGTTGGTGGAACTGTACCTTTCCCATGCAAGACCATAGAGAGGATGGCGAGTGCCAATGACGAAAAGATTTCTCGGGTTGATCGGAATGGTTTTCATCGCTTGGGTCATGCTCTCCTCGTGCGGCGACAGCGAGCTGAAGCAGAGCGAGGAGCAGAAAGCAATAAGCACCAGGGTGGCGATTAACAGAATAGTTAAGGAAGGCAAGGAGCTCGAGGCTGAGCCTTCAGCCTTGGCAAAGTCGGCGGAAAGCCTTTCATTGGAAGCTCAAACGCTTGCGAGCTCGGCCGAACATTTGCTTGATCAGGCCAACTCGCTGAGAGAGCGCGCCATCGCCTTGGAGCAGCAAGCGAGCGCTTTGAAGGAAAAGGCGACAACGCTCGACCAGAAGCTCTCGGCGATACGCGGTTCCGCCTCCACCCTCCAGCAACTTTATCCTTCCGAAGAGGCTGCCCCCGCCGAGCAACCCGGTTTCATCGGCGCCCGAACCGTCCTGATAATCATCATCATTCTGGTTCTCGCACTCCTTCTCTATCTCGCCATAAGGAGACGAAGGCTCGAGCGAGAGGAAGAGGAACGACTTGCCGCGATACGGCGACAGCAAGCGGTGTACGGTCCCTCAACCGGCCCCGTTGAGAAGAAGGAAGAACCCGAGAAACAGGCCGAATCGGAGGAGAAGTCGCCAGAGCCCGAAAAGCCAGAGTAGGAACATGTTCGGCGCAAAGGACTTTCGAACGGCGCGCCCCGACCCATGTCGAGACGCGCCGTTCTTCTTTTCGCTGCGTTAGCAGTCACCCCTTCTTCTTGACAAACTTAAGTAAAGTAGATTGGCAGTTAAGATGGCGGAATGAAAGAAGGTGTGATTCAATGGACAACAAGTATATGATTGTTCTTGCCATGGCAGTGGTGTCGGTGGTCCTGGCCGGATGCGCATCAACTCCGATGGCGACCGACCTGTCCGCAGTCATGCAGGAACCCGCTCAATACGAGAACAAGACGCTTGAGTTCACTGCGTACGTGGCAGAGAATCAAGTGCCGCAGGGCGATGAGTATCGCACGTGGGACTTCGTGCTCGATTCGTGCGATCATGGCAAGCTCACGGTCAAGGAGGAGGGCTTCAATCCTGCAAAGATTGAAGAAGGATATTACCTGGTCGAGAAAGCCCGGCTGGAGGGCGACCCTGTTACCGTTGTGGGTACAGTCAGAAAGACCGATTCAGGTTTGAGAATGGAACTTGCCTCCGTTCGCTACGAGGATACCGTGGTGAACACGGACACTGGACCCTTCGTGCCAGAGGAGACCGGAGACGACATGTATCCCGGCACTCCTTACTACTATGCGGGACATCTCTACTACGGGGGATCCTTCCCCGCCGAACACTATGACATCGAAAAAGCGCCGGAGATGCAAGTTGCACGGTCCGTGTGCCCGATGCAGTGACAGGACCGTCTCAACGCCTCTGGTTTTGCGCGACGCTCGAGAAGAGCCGCCCGTGAGGGCGGCTCTTCTCTCTTGTAAGGCAGGACGAATCTCTTAACTCGGAAACTCTGAACCGAACTGGAAACTGCCTGTCACCAAGAGAACATGGACAAAAGACAAACCACAAAAGACATCGCCAAGAGGCCCACACATTTCACTCATTGCTTCCCGCGTTTCGCCTACAAAAGATAATTCACCAACTAAGCGACTTATGATGTGTCATGCCTTCCCACACTTGTCAAGCGCTTTCTTGCCTGCGCCCTCATCTTCCTCTTGACAAGCCCGCCCGCCGCCGGTATAATATAAATAACTAACTGGGTTGGTAAATTAAGAATCCACGGGCGCGCAGGGAGGAGAGGCTCGAATGTCACCGAGAGTGACGCCGGAAAACCGGATACCCGATATCGTGAACGCCGCCATTTTCGTGTTCGCCCGCAAGGGCTATCGCATGACCCAGATGGATGAGATCGCCAAAGAGGCCAACGTCTCGAAGGCCACGCTCTACTACTATTTCAAGAGCAAGGCGCATCTGTTCCAGTACGTCCTCGAGACCGGCGCCCCGGACGGCGACGGCCTCTTGCCTCCCCCTCAGTCAGTAACCCCGCTGAGCGACAGCGAGCTCCTTGCGCTCTTAAAGGGGCGGCTGAAGAGAGACAGTCGTCTGAAAAGCGTGCACGACTGCCTCGACCGCCCGCCGGAACGGATCGACCTCACTCAGGAGCTTGGCGCGATAATCGAGGAATTGTGGGATGTAACCGAGAGGAATCGAGTGCAGATCATCATCCTCGAACGATCATTCCTTGAGTTCCCGGAGTTGGGCGAGATATACCACAAATACGCGCGCAAACAAGTGCTGAATCAACTGGAAAAATACCTCGCCCTCAGGATCAAGCAGGGCGTGATTCGCCCGCTGCACTCGGTTCCGGCGACCGCGCGCTTCATAATGGAATCGCTGGCCTGGTTCGGCTACAAGCA
>CAZEBC010000306.1:0-2735 GCA_964510165.1 uncultured bacterium | reverse complement strand
AAACAAAGGGAGCGCCCGACTGGACTCGAACCAGCGACACGCGGTTTAGGAAACCGCTGCTCTATCCTGCTGAGCTACGGGCGCAAAGATACTTGGTGAAGCTGCGTGTGCGAATGAATTGGCGCCTACAGTCGGGCCCCTATGGGTCAATCAGGGGCACAGCGCAGCACCTCCGCAACCGAAGCGCCTCACCCGATCCTCTCCCAGTGGGAGAGGGTGGAAAACACAACAGAAATTTGCGATTTTCAGGCTGAGCGGCACAGGGCCCTCAGTCTTTGTTCCTGTTATTATACCTCAAAACTGGATCAAAGCAAAGACGTCATGGCCTTTGAGTTTGTCCCGGCCGTTGAGTTCGGTCAGTTCGATGAGGAAATCGAGGCCGGCGATCTTGACGTCGAAATTACTGAGAAGCTGGAGCGTGGCGACGGCGGTGCCGCCTGTGGCGAGCAGGTCGTCCACGATGAGCACTTCCTCGCCGTGCTCGATGGCGTCTCTGTGTATCTCGAGGTGGTCGGCGCCGTACTCAAGTTGATAGGTGGCGCTGTAGGTTTCGGCGGGGAGCTTGCCTTTCTTGCGGACAGGCACAAACCCCGCGCCGAGCAGGTATGCCATGGGCGCGCCGAGGATGAAGCCGCGCGACTCCATGCCGACCACTTTGGCGATGCCCTTGCGCTTGTGCCGGGCGGCGAGCGTCTCGACGGCTTCGGCGAAGGCCTCTTTGTCCTTCAGGAGGGTGGTGATGTCTCTGAACAGTATCCCGGCTTTGGGGAAGTTGGGGATGCTGCGAATGGCTTCCTTCAGTCGTTCGTTCATCGTTCCTCCCGTCTCATATCTCCTCGAAGTCGATCTTGTTGACAGCTATGTATTTTCTGAGCTTCTTGAGGGCTTTCGACTCGATCTGGCGTATGCGCTCGCGGGTGAGGTTGAAACGATCGCCCGTTTCCTTGAGCGTATGCGGGTCTCCATCCACAAGGCCGTAACGGTACTGCAATATGTCGGCCTCGCGCTGGGTAAGCTGCTCGAGCATCTGCATGAGCTTCTGGTCGCGGAACACCTTGGCGACGATGTCGACGGGGTCGATCGACTGGGTGTCCTCTATCAGGTCTCCGAGTTCAGCGCCATCCTCGGCGCCGACGGTCGCCTCGAGCGAGGCGATCCTTTGCGAGTACTTGTGAAGGTCGGCCGCGTCATCGGGGCTGACCTCGAGTTCGAGCGCCACCTCCTCGAGGGTCGGTTTGCGGCCCCATTCCTTGTAAAGGCGCTGGGTGGCCTGTTTATACTTGATGACATTCTCGGTCATGTAGACCGGTATCCGGATGGTGCGCCCATAATTGGCGAGGAAGCGCGAGATGGCCTGCCGTATCCACCACGTGGCGTATGTGCTGAACTTATATCCTTTCCTGTAGTCGAACTTGTCGACCGCCTTGATGAGTCCGAGGTTGCCCTCCTCGATCAGGTCGAGCAGCGGCAGGCCGTAATGGAGGTACTTGTTTGCGACGCTGACCACAAGGCGGAGGTTGGAGATGATGAGCTTCTTTCGCGCTTCCTGATCTCCTTTTGTCATTCGCTTGGCGAGATCAATCTCTTCCTCGTAGGAGAGCAGCGTTTGGCGCGATATCTCTTTCAGGTAGGAACTGATGCTGTCGTTGTGATAACGGACACGCACCGGCCTCTCTTGAGAGGTCATCTCTGGAAAGTCGTCGTCGAACTGCATGTTTTTCATTAAGAAACCACTACGGGCGAAGCATATAGAGCACCGGCGAGGGCGTCGGCTGGGTTGTCAGCAGATAGCGCCGCAGAAAAGTCTCGGCGAAGCCGCCGAACGGGAACGGCCGTTTCATCTTCTTGATGACGCGAGGTTCGCCCTCGATGCCCGCCAGGTCTGCCGCTCTCCTCACGGCGTCACTCTGAGTGCCCAGCGCATCAACAAAGCCGTATTCAAGGGCCTGACGCCCGCTGAACACGCGGCCGTCGGCATACCTCTTTACCTCGTCAATGGGCATCCTCCGACTCGCGGCCACCGCCTCGACGAACTGGTCGTATACGTCCATGAGCATTTGCTGCAGGAGTTCCTGCTCCTCGGGCTCCATCGGCCGAAACATCGAGCCGGTGTCCTTGTACTTGCCGGTCTTTATAGTTTCAAACTTTATTCCTATCTTGTCCATCAATCCTTCGACATTGGGAAATTCGGCGATGACTCCGATGCTCCCCGTGATGGTCCCGGGGTTTGCGTAAATCTCGTCCGCCGCGCACGCGACGTAATACGCCCCCGACGCGGCCAGCGCGCCCATCGAGACGATCACGACCTTCCCTTCATCCTTCGCCCGCTTCAACTCCTCGTACATCTCTTGCGAGGGAGCGACTGCTCCGCCGGGACTGTTGAGCCTGACGACGAGGGCCTTCACCGAATCGTTGTCCACGTAGTCCTTCACCTGCTCCAGCGGCTCCTCGATGTCGAAGATGGGGCCCTCGAGTTCGACGATCGCCACACTTTCCCTCGCGCGAAAGGTGAACAGGTCTTCCCGCTCGGAGGAAACAAAGATCAAGATCGCCATCATTCCCATCGTGATAACCAGACCAACCAGCAGGAGTATAAGGAGACTTGTCCGGCAGCCCTGCTTCATGAGTATGTCTCCGCAGCCAGATGTTAGTGGATTCGACGCACTGCAGGCCCTTCTTGAAGCGACAACATTATAACAACACCCCCGCGTCATTGCAAACCGATTTGTCAAGCT
>CAZEBC010000305.1:0-2750 GCA_964510165.1 uncultured bacterium | reverse complement strand
GAGGACGTTTCGCCCGTCGAGCGTGGGCGCGTATGCCATGGCGGCCCATGGCTATCCCCGCGCTACCATCGGTCCCTGCGCGTGAGCGTCGAGGGCATCGAAGTGCATATTCCCTCTCTCGATGATATCATTCGCAACAAGAAAGCCATGGGAAGGCCCAGAGATTTGGCCGACGCGGAAGCATTGGAACCCCTGAAGAACTCGAAATAAGACGCTCCGTCCTCATTAGGATTAGCCATTCGTCAACAACTGAATCGGCGTTTTGTCGAGCGGGACGTCGGTGAGTTGCGCGGGGCGATTGGTCGCCGCGGACAGGTAGCCGGCCGCAAGGATTTGGAGAACGTTGCGTCCGTCAATGGCCGACTCGCGCGGGACTGCGCCCGTCCGGAAGCACGTCGCAAAATGTTCGAGTTGTCCGATGTAGCCCATGCCGCCGAGGTATTTGTCAAGGTGCATGTCGAACCGGCCCGGGAACTCGATGTCCTCAGCCTTGCCGGACGCTCGATACAGAGTAAGGAACTGCGGCGGAGGGCTGAAGACGGCCTTTATGCTCCCCTTGTCGCCCTGGACCTCGTAGTAGAACTGGTCCTCGGCGTCGAGCCAGGAACTCGCAAATCTGATCTCGATCCCGTCTTCGCATTCGAGCACGGCCTCGGCGCGCCCGTCAATGACGCCCTCCGGCGCCTCGGTCATGACGCACGATTTCACGCGCTCGACTCGCGGTTTGCCGGCGAGGTAGAGCGAAGCCTCAAGCGTGTGTGGGCCGAGGTCGATATGCGCGCCCCCACCGGAGAATTGCGCCTTGCGATACCAGCCGCTTGGAGACGGCCCGCCGTGCCCGCAGTAGCCGGTCACGCTGATAACCTTTCCGATTTCGCCTCGTTCTATCAACTCTCTCGCCTTCACGATGAGGGGAGCGAACACCTGATTCTCGGCGTAGCCGACGCCGACCCTGGCAGAGTTTGCCGCGCTGATGATGCTGTCGGCCTCGGCGAGTGTTATGGTCATCGGTTTTTCCATGATGAGGTGCTTGCCAGCCCCGAGCGCGGCGAGCGCATGCTCGGCGTGGAGCGAATTCGGGCTTTGCACGAAGACGATATCTATGTCCTTACGCGCGAGCATTGCGCCGAGGTTGTCGAACGTGTATGGGTCGGCGTTGAAGATTCTCGCCCGGTTCTCCGCGACCTTCCGCGAGCGCGACGCCACCGCCACGAGCTTCATATTCGGAATGGTTCTGACGGCCATGACATGGAGATAGGCGATGAAGCCCGCTCCAACGAACGCGACGCCAGATGGATTATTCATATATCGCCTCCATGGCCGAATGAATTCGGCCCTACAGATTGACTGCTGTCTTGATGATCTCTTCAACGAGTTCCAAGTCTTTCACGGCGTCCTGAGCGCTTGTTATCGAAGCGGCGCCCTGCTTCACCACGTCGTAGAGGTGCTTCCATTCGCAGCGGAACCCGTTCTCGAAGCGGCCGCCGTGGACCTCCTCGATGGTCATCCCGTTCTTTTCGTATGTGGCCTTACAGTACGAGGGCGCCGCGGCGGCATACGTGGGCGGGTATTTGACCTCGATATGCAGGTCGTCGCGCCTCAGCTGGAAGCCCCAGTCGGTCACTTTCATTTCCTCGAATTCGGCCTGCATGTACACGCGCCCAAATCCATAGTCGAGGATGGAATCAACGGCAAGCCCGACCTCGCTCATGGGCGACCCCATCGCGCGCACGCATGCGTACTCGACCTTGACAGGCTCGCCCAGGAGTCGCCGCATCACGGGGATATCGTGGATTACGAGGCCAGTCAACACCAGATATCCGGCGATATGTTTGATTTCTACTGCAGTCCCGAGCGTTTCCGTGCTGACAGCGGCCGCCGCCAGTTGATTGATCATGCCGGGCCAGCGGTCAGCAACAGCAGGCCGTATCGTTTGGAGGATATCGTCCGCCGTGTATTTGAGGTTGGGTCCGAGGAAGGTTCGGAACTGGCCGAACTTGAACAGGCCTGGCTGGCCCCAGAGTTCCATTGCCCTTCGGACCGCGGGGTCGTACACGTGCGGATAGCTGACAATCACCGGCACGCCCGTCTTCTCGGATGCCTGCGCAATCTCGCGCGCCAGGCGCGCGTTGAGGGCCATGGGTTTCTCCACGAGCACGGCCTTCTTCTTCGCGTCGCACGCGGCGAGTGCGAAATCCTGATGATATGGGTCGGGCGTGGCAATCACGACTACGTCCACGTTGGGGTCCTCGATGAGATCGAAGGGGTTGCCGATGGGCTTTGCTCCCGTTCGCGACGCGACCTCGGCCATAACATCGGGGCTGGCGTCGTTGCAGGCATAGAGCCTGTATTGTGAGGCCAGGCTGTTCAGAGCCGGGATGTGCAACGCCTGTATGGCCTCGCCGCATCCGACCGCTCCCACGTTCAATCGTTTATCCATACATGATTCCTTCCTTCAGTCTGTTTTGCACAAATGAGTGAGACCGTAATTCTACGACATTTTGCGAAATAATTCCAGAAATTCTTGACGCGAGTCGCCTTTGACACGGAATCGGAGGAATGATAAAATTGTATGTTTGGCAATGCATCAAATTCGTCGTACCGAGGGGCTGGTTTGATGACGGACCAGGCCATAAAGTTTCGCGGAATTCGGGTTCATAACCTCAAGAATATAGACATAGATATACCGCGCAATAAGCTGACCGTGGTCACGGGCGTGAGCGGGTCCGGCAAGTCCAGCCTTGCGTTTT
>CAZEBC010000304.1:0-2758 GCA_964510165.1 uncultured bacterium | reverse complement strand
TCCTTACTCACTATCATAACGGCTCAGTTCTCCATTTCCAACTGGGGCAAGACATTCCGGCCGGCGATATCTTTGAGCCTCTCTGACCAATCTTTCACCATCTGCTTTATGACTTCGGAATCTTGGTCTTGGAGGAAACCTCTTTTCTGTTTATCCGTCAGAGCTTCACACCCGTCAGTTCGTTTTCAGAATGAGCTTCAATCTGCGAAATCTGTAACGGCTTGGTGTGATCCCGGCGCCCCGCAATTTTCCCGTCGCCTGGTCCGTCTGAGGAAATCTGAAGAGGGCCACCTTTCCTTCGCGGACCATCAGAACTCTTCCTTGATATCTCGGACAGTGTATGGGCTTGGCTCCTCAGCGACGCCGCGCATGGCGGAATCCAGCGAAAACCGCCCCCACTGGAAATCGTCGCCTTCTTTGGATTTCAAATACTTGACAAAATTGAGAACCTCGCTTTGGGCCGACTCCGGCATACTCTTCAAGTTCTCGACAATTTTTTCCAGCGTGGTCATCCGGCCCTTCCCTTCCCAAGAGCGCTATACTACGGTTTCTTATTCTTCACTCAAGGTATCACGCTTACCGCGCAATTGTCAATAATATCAGCTTGCAGCCACCACCCGATTGCGGACTGCAGACTGCGGATGGCTCGCGGAGCGAGCGGTTTCTCGTTTCTCGTCTCTGGTCTCTCGTTGAAAAGAAATCTGCGTCTGTCTGCGTAATCTGCGGTTGAATAATCTTCGGCTGGTAGTTCCCTTCAGTTCTCCGTGCCGCTCTGAGCCTCCGTGGTCAGAATCGGTTTGTGGTTCGTCCATGCGTTGTTCCCCGTGCGTCCCCCTTCCCCGCGGTAAAATAAATTAGTTGTTAGTCTCTGGTCTTTGGTTTCTGGTTGACGGAATAATCAGCGACAATCTGCGGATGATCTTGTTTTCGTCCTTCGCTCTTCGCCCCTCCCTTTCCCCTTTTCCCTTTGACCCCTATTGTGCCTCATCCGTTTCATTCGTGATCCGATTCCTCATCCCGGTTGCAGTCTTTCGCAGAAATGGTTCACGATGATTTCGTTTGCGCGGCGGCCCAGTTCCGGATCAACCAGTATCTTTCGACGCTTCTTGAAGTCCTCCAGCGCGACCGACAGGCCTTCTATCTCTCTCAACGGATTGAATTCCGGCCCACCAAACTGGATGTACCCGCCGAGGCCCGCTATTGCAGGCCAGCGCCTGAGCGCCTCGAGCGGGTCCTTGGACGCCACCTCGTTCACGGTCGCGAGTTTATCGTAATCCAAGTGGCCCATATGCGCGATGAGCGAGTACTCGAGGATATAGGCGTGCTCGCCGCCCTTCGCCACGATCTCGTACAGCACGTCGATCGCCTCGAATTCCGGATAGATGAGCGGTTCGGACGCGCCCGCCATCAGGCAACTCACGGGCAGGCCGAGATATCGGCTCAAATCTTCTTCGCGCGCCGGCAACTCGCGGTTGCCGCCGTGCCCAACGATGATGGCCACTTTTGTTGGCGCGAAGCCGATGTGCCGGAGATGCCACGCGACGAATTCTCTCAGCTTCCCGTAGAACTCCTCGAACGGCAGATAGTTGGGCGACCAGTTTCTGGCGGCCTCACTGAGATCGGTGCTGTATGGGATATGGGCGACATAGGACGCGCCTATCTTGCGCGTAATCGAATGACACCAGTTCTGCGCGAGCAGCGTATCGGTGTGGGGCGGCATCGGATAGCCGTGCGACTCGAAGTCATTCGCCACGCTGAACATCGCGATCCTGCGCGTCTCATCTTTGTACGGCCCGTATTGGCTCAATTGTTCTGGCGGCACTCTCAAATCTACCATGATTTCCTCTCCATCCCGGAAAATGTTATTCCCCCCCCATTGTCGTTCCTCACTCATAAATATCATTCCCCGTTCCGCAAAAGTCGCTCCCCTGCCCAGTAGTTGTCATTCCCCGTCGCGCAAATGTCATTCCCCGGGTTGACCGGGGAATCCACAACGCGGCAGAGCCGCAACCGAAGCCCCCTCACCCTACCCTCTCCCACCGGGAGAGGGTCAACAGGGAAGCGCCTTCTCCCGCCGGGAGAGGGTTGAGTTGTAGCGCAGGCTTCCAGCCTGCAATTTCTATCCTCTCCCACTGGGAGAGGATTGGGGTGAGGGAGAAATCGCTTTCGGCGATGAACTCGATAATTCTACTTGTTTCAGGCGGGCATGGTCAAATGATTATTCAGGCAGGGTACTATGATCGCAATGTGCTCACGTACTCTGTTCGAAGGGCTGCCCAATTGATTGTAGGGGGCGGTTCGCGAACCGCCCCTACAACAAGCGGAGAAACACATTAATCAGCACTGGTATGGGGACATCATAATTCGGGGACACGGTGAAACATCATGTCCCCGAATTATGGGCTTGGCGAGAGGTCTTCAGTCTGCTTCATCTGTTGGAGGCCGGTTTCATCTATCAACCACACCGGGCAGGAGGCTTGGCGCGCGAGCCTTACGGCGACATTGCCAAACAGAAACTCCTCGGCGCGGGACAAGTGATGCTTGCCCACCACTATGGCGGAGTATCCGCCCGATCGCTGCTCGTTCAGGATCACATCGGAGACTCGCGCATTCTGCGTATTCGCGAAGCGGGTGGTGATGCGGCTGTCATCGAAGCCCCCCTGCTTCAAAATCTCGTACGCTCGCTCCAATGCGCGTTTGCTTGAAGCCAGCGCCCGCGCCTGTTCTTCCTGGCAAGTTCCTTGTATAACCCCTGTGC
>CAZEBC010000303.1:0-2775 GCA_964510165.1 uncultured bacterium | reverse complement strand
TGACTGTTCATTCGACGTGGATTTTGGGTCATGCTACCCTTTTCGTACACGCTCTGAGTGATTCTGTTCTTGGGAAAAGGGCCTCGCAGCAAATGCACAAGTTGGTCACATCTCAGAAACATCAGACCCCTGTGTGTGACTCCCTCACCTTCGACATCGAGGATTATTTCCAGGCGGAGAGTCTGCGGCCGGTGGTGGATTTTGGGGCGTGGGACAGGCAGGAGTTGAGAGTTGAGCGGAATGTGCGAAGATTGCTCGCAATGCTCGATGAGCATGACGTCAAGGCGACCTTCTTTACCCTCGGCTGGATCGCGGAACGGACGCCGAGGCTTGTTAGAGAAGCATACGAGTCCGGCCACGAGATCGCCTGTCACGGCTATGCGCACCGCATGATAACTGAGCAAACGCCGGAGGAGTTTCGGGAGGATGTTCGCCGAGCGAAGGGCATCCTGGAGGATATCATCGGCAAGGAGGTAATCGGCTATCGCGCGCCGACCTTCTCCATCACCAAGCGCACGCTCTGGGCGCTCGATATCCTCGCCGAGGAGGGCTTCAAGTACGACTCCAGCATCTTCCCCATCCGCCACGACCGCTACGGTTTCCCCGTGTGGAGCCGCTATATCGAGCGCGTGAAACTCCCAAACGGCGCGTCCATCATCGAGGCCCCGCCGCTTACCCTGCGCGCTTTCGGCATGAACCTCCCCTCCGGCGGTGGCTATTTTCGTCTATTCCCCCTCTGGTTATCCTCCTTCGCCATCCGCCGAATGAACTCTGAGGGACATCCAGCCATTCTCTATCTCCACCCTTGGGAACTCGACCCCGACCAGCCCCGTTTCCCCCTGCCCCCTCTCGCCCGATTTCGTCATTACGTGAATCTCGCGTCCACCGAGTTCAAGCTCCGCCGCCTCCTCGCCTCAGGCCCGTTCACCCGCCTGAGAGATATCCTCGCTCTGTAGATCAGCCTCGGTTCCCTCACCTTTTCTCTCCTCATCCTCTCCTCACAACCACGGTGACTCTTGAGTTGACCCGCGCTATGCGCTGTGAGAGACTTGCAGCACAGCGGCCCCGCGGACCTCGCCGCGTTTGAGGCGTTCGAGAACCTGATTGGCTTCGGAAAGAGGATACGTCTCGACTTCGGTTCGAATGGGAATTTCGGAAGCGAGCCGGAGCAGTTCCTCGGCGTCATTCCGTGTGCTGTTGGCGACGCTCCGAACGGTCCGCTCGCCATAGATGCGGCTGTATTCCATTTGAGGGATCGGCGTCATGTGAATTCCCGCGAGCGCCAGCGTGCCGCCCTTTCTCAGCGCCCTCAGCGCTTCGAGCACAAGGCCCCCGGCCGGCGCGAAAATAATGGCGCTGTGAAGGCCTTTCGGAGGTGTGTCCTCTGCCCTGCCAGCCCAGGCTGCCCCCATCTCGAGCGCGTGTTCCTGATGGTGTTTGCTCCGACTGAACACATATACCTCGCATTCCCAATACCTGGCCACCTGGATGGTCACGTGCGCCGACGCGCCGAACCCGTACAGGCCCAGCCTCTGGCCCGGCTCAACATCGCTGAGCTTGAGCGAGCGATAGCCGATTATCCCCGCGCATAGCAGCGGAGCGGCCTGAAGGTCGGGAAAATTGGTGGGAAGCCGATATGAAAACTCGGCGGGCGCAATGACGTATTCGGCATATCCGCCGTCGGTATGAAGGCCTGTAAAACGGGCCTTGTCGCACAGGTTCTCCGAGCCATGCCTGCAATAATCGCACTGACCGCAAGTGGAATGCAGCCACGGCACGCCAACGCGTTCGCCGGGCTCGAACTGAGCGACCCCCGGTCCCTTTTGCTCCACCGTTCCGACAATCTGGTGACCGGGCACGAGAGGCAGTTTGGGCAGCGCGAGGTCGCCCTCGACCGTGTGCAGGTCGGTATGACACACGCCGCAAGCATTTACCCGGATGCGTAACTCGCCGGGGCCGGGAACGGGGGCAGGCATTTCGGTGTCCTCGAGAGGGTGTTCATATACGGGTCGCGACTCTTTCAGCACCATGGCGCGCATCGTCATTCCTCCGTCGTGGAAGATGCGGACTTGGCGGCGTTTATTTTGGGACGTATCTTTCGAACTCCATATTACAGGGCGCCAATATGAAACGCAAATCCCTCTCTGATGCCCACGGAGTTGCCCATTCTTCCGGCGAATGACACATTTAGAACGACTTCTGCAATGGACTGTCGTTGGGTTGGTTTGAAAAAGGAGGAAACGAACATGAAGGTTCTCATGTGTATTGCAATCGCCGTTATAACAGTTGTCCTCTTGCTCCCGGGTCGCTTCGTATATGCCGAAAGCCACGAGGGAAGCCCGACAAAAGCCGAGGGCGCCGAGGCCGCCGAGCCCAAGCAACTTGTGTGCAGTCCCGCGCATATGGACAGGATGTTGAAATACGCGGAGGACAGGGAATGCGTAGTCGAGGCGGTAATCAAGAACGAGGATTCCAGAAAGATCCTTTTGAACAAGATAGCCGCCGATCCTGCGTTGCGCAAAGAAGTGATGATGAAGTCCATTATGATGAAACACAAGGACATGAGCAAGGAAGAAGTGCAGAAAATGATGGAAATGGAATGCCCTATGATGAAAGAGGGCGGCATGTCCGAGGAGATGATGGAGAAGCACAGAAAGATGCATGAGATGATGCACGAAGGCAGCCCAACCAAGATGGAGGGGAGCCCAACCAAGCAGGAAGGCAGCCCGACAAAGGAAGAATAGCAAGGTGTCGCCTTCTCGCAAGAATCCCATG
>CAZEBC010000302.1:0-2783 GCA_964510165.1 uncultured bacterium | reverse complement strand
CAACCTCTCCCACCGGGAGAGGACCGGGTGAGGGAACAACTTCGGAAACGAACAACAAAAAAAGACCGGCTCTTACCGGCCCTGTGTGACTTCACTCTGTCGAAAGCTTACTCCGTAACCACCTCCGGAGCGGACACAGGGCGCCGCCGTCGCGTTGGCGTGCCTGTCTTTGTGGTTACCCGAAAAATACACATATCTGAGCACACTCCTCCGGCGCGGCACAACTCACTTCCTGCGCCGAAAAAGCGCCGTGGTGAGCCGCATATCCACACGGTTGCCGACAAATAAAGGCTTATTATCTGGTCAGCGCTCGTGTGAAGAATGCGTAGGCGACTTCCTTGTCCACGTTTTTCACGCAGACATATTCGCTGGCCAGGATCGTGAAAGCCCTCTCCAGCAACATATTCTCGGTTGTTGAAAGTCCCTTCGTGCGGTTCTTGCGGTCCAGATTGCGCACGACCTCGGCTACTTGGCAAAGATCCCCGCTCTGAATCTTGCGGTTGTAGGCCCTGAACCTACGCTGCCAGTTGTCGGAGCTCCGAGTCTCCTTCTCCTTGAGCACTTTCACTACTTCAGTAAACTGCTCTCGTTTCACTGGCAACCTCAGTCCGGCATGATCGGCGTTTTCCTCTGGAATATACACCGTCATCTCGAACATGATGGGTTTCAGGACGAGGAACTTGCGCTTCTGGCCCGAGAACTCCTTTCGCTCGATGGCAACAACCTTGGAAGCGCCGTGGGCAGGATGAATGACGATGTCGCCCTTCTTGATTTGAGACAGCATCCTCTTGACCCATTTTCCCACGAGCCCGCCCCGCCGCGGGCACCCCCATGCTACCACGGAGGAAAGCCCAATGTCAAGCAAAATCGCGGGATACCGCTCGGTCAAGAATATTTATATACCAACCACCCCGCGTATCAACATCCCGCCAAAACGAACGTTCAGTCGCATCTCTCAGCAAATCACTGCCTTGTCTATGCCATGCCAGTAGTTCAGGAACCCCCGTCCGCAAGTGCACGCCGCAGGTCCTCCACCTCGCGGATCGGCGCCAGGCACCCCTTCTGCATGCACACATGCGCCACCGGCGAATCCTCAGGCTGATACCTCATCGCCTCGAGCAACTGCATGTCCTCGGCCGGGTCCAGCAATTGCACTATCTTCGCCGGATGATAGATGCGCTTTGCGGCCTGCAACATCTCCTGCGAGCGACGGTCGTCACTTGCGCCAACTATCGCCACCTTCAGCGACGAATCCGCGACGTATCCAGATGCAAGCGCGACGTCCGCCGCGAAATAGCCCAGTGACCGTTCCAGCATCGCGAGGACATTTCCCTCAAACGCGGTGAGTGTCGTCACGCCCAAATCGAGATACTCGCGCTTCGTCGTGTAATTGTAGAGGCGGCCAAGCACCTCCGCCGCCAGCGCGTTCTCACTCAGCGGCTTGTGTCGTATCCTCGTTGCCAGCGGCAAGCTGTCGTCAACGACGGAATCGTAGAACCCGCCGTCCTCAGCGCTCAGATTCTTGGCCACCAAGTCCATGAGCCGCTCGGCATCTTCCAAATATTTGCTGGTTCCGGTTGCCTCATAGGCGTCAAGGTTCGCCCGAGCGAGCGCCACCGAATCTGCCAGAAGCGCCGGACCGCCGGCAGTCCCATTCCGGAGGTAATGACGTGCGCCCGCCTTCTCATCGCGGCAACTGTCTCTGAGCAGGTTCAGCGTGAGGAGCGCGAACTCGCGGCAATCTTCACGCCCGAGCGCATGATACGCATCGAGGAACGCGGATACCATGAGCGCATTCCAGTTTGTGAACACGGTTCTATCAATGTACGGCGTCCCGCACTTCTCGCGCTGCTCCAATGGAAGCCGATAATACTCCTCCCCCGTCATCACGATCTTCATCTGATGCTCGTCATAGATGTCGGCATCCTGGCTTCCGTAAAACCCGCCGCGCTCGCGGTCAGAAAGCGTGTTCAACACATAATCGATTATCCGCTCCGCCGTCCCTGCATATTCCCGCTTGTGCGTGATACGGTAGGCGTCAAGATAATTCCGCAGACACAGCGCATTCACATCCAGGTTCTTCTCGAAGTGCGGAACATCCCATTCCCGGGTGACCGAATACCGAAAGAGGCCGCCCTCTTCCCTGTCCAGCAGCCCGTCACTCATGTTGCGCAACGTCAATTCCGCAAAATCGAGGATCGCCTTGTCGCCCGTCGCATGATGATATGCGAACGCAAGCGATATCGCCGCCGGCTGGGGAAACTTCTGCGTCGTGCCGAAACCGCCGTGAATCGGATCAGCGTTGTTCTTCATGTCCTGCACTACCTGCCCCGAGAAATCCTTCGGCTCTTCCGACCTCACGGGCGGAAACTGCGGCTTCTCGGCCATCTTCCTCGCGATCTCTTCCGCCGCGCGGTCCACGCGCCCCCGGTTCCCCTGATACCATTCCCGCGCCTTTTCCAGAAGCTCCTTCACGGTCACAGGCGGCAGATAAGTCGCCCCGTGCACCACGAAACCCTCCGGTGTCAAGACGACCGTCGTCGGCCAGCCGCCCTGATTGTAACGGTCGTTCACGTCCGGCCGCTCGTCATTATTTACACGAATCGGTACATAATACTTGTTCACGAGTTCGATTATCTCAGGATTCGCGTACGACTCCTCATCCATCACATGACACCAGTGACACCACACCGCGCCGATGTCAAGAAGTATCAGCTTGTCCTGCGCGCGCGCCTGCTCAAACGCCTGCGCCGACCACTCACGCCACTCTATTCGCTCCATCT
>CAZEBC010000301.1:0-2798 GCA_964510165.1 uncultured bacterium | reverse complement strand
AGCCAGCCGCCCCATGACTTGACTTATGGATACCGTAATGGGATAATTTGGCTGCATCATTAGGCGCCAAGTTCGTCTAGTGGCCCATCACAATCGAATGTGTTGAAAGAACAATACACGGTTCTGTAGGGGCGCACGGCGTGCGCCCTAGGGGAAGCGCCAATAACAAAGTTGATGGGGCACCAGTCACAAGATCTCGGACAAACGCAATATGACAAGCCCGCGTTCAAAGACCTTTCGTTCTGATTACGTCACCCCCGAGGAAATGCGGCGTATGGACTCATTCGCCATCGACCAGATCGGCATCCCCGGCGTTGTCCTCATGGAAAACGCGGGTCGCGCCGTCTTTGACGAGGCTTACCGCGCACTCGCAGGACGCGCCGCCCCCGCTTTGATTCTCTGCGGACGCGGCAACAACGGCGGCGACGGCTTCGTTGTCGCGCGCCACCTCATAAACAACGGCATCCAAACCGATGTCTATCTTGTTGGCCCGCTCACCAAGGTGAAGGGAGACGCCCGCGTCAACCTGCGCATCCTCCGAAGAATGGGCGTCCCCATAAACAAGGTCACACGCAAATCGCTGCCTCGCCTGCGCCAGCGCATGAAACAATGCGGCATCGTCATCGACGCATTGCTTGGCACGGGCCTTTCCGGTGAGGTGACGGGCCTGTTCCGTGACGTGATCGCGCTCATCAACGAGGCCGGCTGCCCTGTCCTCGCAATCGACATCCCCTCCGGACTCGACGGCAACACCGGAAAGCCGCTCGGCATCGCCGTCGTCGCCAATATGACCGTCACCTTCCAGCTCCCGAAAAAGGGCTTTGAGAATCCGCGCGCGCACAACTACACCGGCGAACTCAAGGTCGTTGACATCGGCATCCCGCTGCACCTCTACCCGGGCGCTCTCAACGACCGGGAGAGAAAAGGCTGAGTATTATGGCAACCGTGCGCACATTCATAGCCATCAACCTGGCTGGCTCGCTCCATAAAACCCTGAGCGAAGTCATCGAGAAGTTCTCCGCCTCAAAGGCGAGCGTCAAATGGGTCGAGCCCGAAAACGCGCACCTTACACTCAAGTTCCTCGGCAATGTGGATGAGCCGCGCCTGCCTGAAGTATTCGGCGCCTGTCAAAAAGCCGTCGAAGGCTTCGGCCCGATAGACCTCGAAGTCAGGGCCGTAGGCTGCTTCCCCAACCTCAATCGGCCCCGCATCGTGTGGCTCGGAATCGAAAAGGGCGCCGAGCAGATTCGGCGGCTCCAGCAAGAAATCGAGACCGAACTTGAGCGCATCGGATTCCCCAAAGAGGATAGAGAGTTCAAGACCCATCTCACCATCGGCCGCGTAAAGGGAAAGCAAGGAATCTCCAGGCTGTGCCAGCTCCTCGAGGAAGAGAAAAACGTCTTCATCGGCTCGATGCGCGCCGAAAAGGTCTCCGTCATGAAAAGCCAAACGCTCCCAAGAGGCCCCGTCTACACCGAATTGAACGCAATCCCCCTTAAGGGATAAGGAGGCGCGCATTTCTGAAGTGCATCTCGCACGGACGCGCCGCGCGCCTGCTTTCGAAAACCCACTTGAAAAACATTGTCCCTTGCGATAATATGAATGCGTAGGGGCGAACCTCGTGTTCGCCCGAAGCGATGACGCCGCTCAATCCCGGCAATTAACGAATCTCAAGATAACCGCTACGGAGAGGACCCTACATGACTTCCAAAGAAAAAGATGACCGCACAAAAGCCCTCGGCTTTACGATCACGCAGATTGAAAAGCAATTCGGAAAAGGCGCCATCATGAGGCTCGGCGACGCTGCCCGCGCCGCCCGCGTGCCCTCCATCCCCACCGGCATCATCGCGCTCGACCTCGCCCTTGGTGTCGGCGGAATTCCGCGCGGCAGGGTCATCGAAATCTTCGGGCCCGAATCCTCCGGCAAAACCACCCTGTCGCTCCACATGATCGCCCAGGCGCAGAAGCAAGGCGGAGTCGCCGCGTTCATCGACGCCGAACACGCGCTCGACCCCGACTACGCCGGGAAAATCGGCGTCAGCATTGACGAACTTTTCGTCTCACAGCCCGACAGCGGCGAGCAGGCCCTCGAAATCTGCGACATGCTCGTGCGCGGCGGCGGGGTTGACGTCGTAGTCGTCGACTCGGTCGCCGCTCTCGTGCCACGCGCCGAAATAGACGGTGAAATGGGCAACCAGCAAATGGGGCTTCAGGCCCGCCTCATGTCGCAGGCCATGCGGAAACTCACCGCCTCCATCAACAAGTCCAAAACCACCGTCATCTTCATCAACCAGATTCGCGAGAAGATCGGCGTCATGTTCGGCAACCCCGAAACCACCCCCGGCGGCCGCGCGCTCAAATTCTATGCCTCCCTTCGCCTTGACGTCAGGCGCATCGGCACAATCAAGGAAGGCCAGGACACCATCGGCGCGCGCACCAGAGTGAAGGTCGTCAAGAACAAGGTCGCCCCTCCTTTCAAAGAGGCCGAGTTCGACATCCTTTTCAATGAAGGAATCTCAAGAGAGTGCAGCCTCATCGACGCTGCCCTCGAACAAAAAGTCATCGCCAAGAGCGGCGCATGGTTCTCCTACAATAACGAACACATCGGGCAAGGCCGTGAAAACGCGCGCAAATTCCTGAAGGAAAATCCCGACATCTGCAACGCCATCTCACGCGATACCATGCAGCGACTCGGCATGCTCCCGATAGAGGGAGAAGCGTAAAAGAACTACGTTTGAAGACCGTAAGGGCCGTTCGTGATCCGCCTTCATAGGAGGTATTACCGCAACAAATCCCGG
>CAZEBC010000300.1:0-2820 GCA_964510165.1 uncultured bacterium | reverse complement strand
GGGCGCAGGATACTTGAGGGGAGCTGTCCCTAGTACGAGAGGACCGGGATGGACGCACCTCTGGTGTTCCAGTTGTCCCGCCAGGGGCATCGCTGGGTAGCTATGTGCGGAAGGGATAAGCGCTGAAGGCATCTAAGCGCCAAGCCCACCCCAAGATAAGGTATCCCTCCTCGCAAGAGGACTGAAGGTCCCTTGAAGACAACAAGGTTGATAGGCCGGATGTGTAAGCGGAGTAATCCGTTCAGCTAACCGGTACTAATAGACCGTGCGGCTTGACCAATTGTCTTCATCACAAGCAATTGCATCCAAAAACGGCCCACAGGGCGGCCACAAGCGCTTCAGCAAAACGCAATACGGCGCGTTGCCCAGCCCTTCGCTCGCTTGCATTATTTTTTCCGGTGGTTATAGCGGAGGGGCCACACCTGTTCCCATTCCGAACACAGAAGTTAAGCCCTCCAGCGGCGATGGTACTGCGCGGGCGACTGCGTGGGAGAGTAGCACACCGCCGGGAATATCTTCAAAGGCCCCGCTGTGAGGCGGGGCCTTCGCTTTTTCTCTGCCGTAACTCAAACCATACAATCGGACCGCGAATTACACAAATCACGCGAATTCAAGATTCATCAATTCGACACACACCACCTGAACTCTGAATCTTGAATCTCAAACCCTCTCCGTCATTCCCGCGCCCTCCCTAACCCATCTTTCGCCTCGAACTGCGGAAGACGGGGCAGAGATGAATTTGCATGCGGGAACGAAACACGACGCGTGGCTGAGAGGCAATAGTTCTGCGGAGGAGTTAAGCGATTCGAGCCACCTTATCCGCTTTCGTTCTCCAACGTCCCCCATTCTCGATTAGCTAGATTCTCTCTTGCGGTCCAAATGCGCCATCAATCTCTCATCAAGGGCGTATTTCCCCGGGCCGATGATGCTGAGGCTCACAAAAATTACAATGCCTTTCATGGCGTGGGAGGCGACCGTGAAGCCGTCACCTCTTGACACATGCATCGCGGTGGCGACAATCATTGTGATTGCCATGAGCACGGTCGCCGGCCTGAACAGCAGTCCCAAGATAAGACAGATCGCCCCGAAGAATTCCGCGCAGGAAGCCATGAACCCCCAGAACACAGGCATGAAATCTATGCCGACGCTCGTCATGGCCATTCCCACCTGTTCCCATCTTTCCGGCCCTCCCAGTATCTTGGGTGCGCCGTGACCAATAAAGATGACCCCTATTCCCAATCTCAGCACCAAGAGTCCGATGTCGTTAAAGCGTTTCGTCAGTAATTGCATCATGATATCCATGCCTCCCGGGTTTTGCGCGGGCTTGGCCCTGTAGGGGCACGGCGCGCCGTGCCCTTACAAACCGTGAAAAAATGGCAATTGCCACCCTCGCTTCCCTTCTTTGTGAAGGGGGAAGCGGCGTTCCTTTCCGAATGGGAGAATGGCGATTAAAGCGTCTGCTCCAATGGTGTCCGCATCCTGCTCATTGAGCAAGGTATTCGCCGCCTAGCCCCTCCTTTGTGCCGCTGTTATAGTTTGAATCGAAGGACTTGGGCGGCGGAGGCATGTCAAGAATTCAACCAGATGACGAAGGACTGAACACATGGCGTTTCCGAATCTTCTGAAAGACTGCCACAAATTCCTGAATGATCCCGGCTGCCTCAAGACCCAGGAGGGAATGACCGAATTCATCTGCCGGGATTGCGATTTTTACAAGGAAGGAGAAGACGAAGAGATAGCGTGCGGCGCGTTCTATCTTTTGCAGTTGCTCATTGAAAAAAGAGTCGTGACTGTCGAGACAATCGTCGATGCGATCCGATCGGACCTTTCTCAGCCTTAGCCCCGATTGCTCGCTCCGGCTCCTGGAGACCCCGTGCGTCTACAGCCGCGCGCGCGATGAACTCTATGAGCTGGATGAGGATGCGTTCCTATTCATGCGGTCGCTTCCGCTGTCGGCGGATGATCCGCAAGTCATCAGTGCCGACAAGGGTTTCCTCGATTATTGTGACCAAGAGAGAATCCTCGAATGGACGGCCAAACGACCGCCGCGCAAAACTGCGGTACAAAGTCCCATCCCTTCGCTCCGCTATCTCCTGCTCCACATCACAACGCGGTGCAATCTGAGGTGCGCGCACTGCTATCTCGGCGATGTCGAGCCGCGCGACCTGCCGCTCGATGACATCGTGCGCGCGATGAAGCAATTCGATGAGTTGCAGGGGCTGCGGCTCCTGCTCTCGGGCGGCGAGCCTCTTCTGCATCCCCGCTTTTGGGAAATCAACGAGCGGTTTCGTGATCATTCATTCCGCACGGTGATTCTCTCCAATGGAACCGCCATCGAGCGGGCGACCGCGAAACGCCTGCTCGCGCATGAGGTCCAGGTCAGCCTCGATGGCGTCGGCGAATCGCACGACCTCTTGAGAGGCCCCGGCAGCTACGAAGAGGTGCTGAAAGGGCTTGAAAATCTCGCCGAAGCCGGTGTCCACATCTCCATCGCCACCATGGCGCATGACGGCAACATCGGTGATTTCGACCAACTGGAACGAATTGTCCGTGACTTGGGCGCGCGCGAATGGAACATTGATGTGCCCTCCAGGACAGGACGCTGGACAGGCGATTCAACAATCGACTCCGCCGAAATCCAATCGGCGCTGGGCCGCGCGTTCGGCGGCGGCGCCCATTTCACCGCAACCGGCGATTGGGCGTGCGGGGCGCATCTTTGCGCCGTCATGGCGGACGCGACCGTCTGCAAGTGCGGGTTCTACGCAGGCTCTCCCTCCGGAACGCTCGCAGACGGGCTTGCAAAGGCGTGGGGCAATATTC
>CAZEBC010000299.1:0-2865 GCA_964510165.1 uncultured bacterium | reverse complement strand
CTAGCCATAAGATTGAATCCCACAATGGCCGCTGGCGGCCATGGAGAATCGAAAGGGCGAGCGGCAACGAGACCCCCGTGTTGAGCAGAAGCGCCAGTTGGCGGAACGGCCCTATGAGGCGCGTTTCTTTGTAGGGCTTCGTCCAAGTATTCTGGCAAGAAGGCGTCCAATAGAGGAGGGGAGTTTTCGGCGCTGCTCCTCGATATGAATGGGGAAGGAGCTGAGGTCAAGAACCTGGTTGACGGCGAGGAGCAAACTTCCAGCTTCGAGCGTTCCGGCGAATTCCTTGCCGTCATCGTCCGTCGCCAGGTAAGAAAATGTCGCCATGACTTGACCGGTCTCGGGGGACTTCCAAGCTTCGCTGGAAATATTATGCCATGCAATTGCGACATGTGGAACCGTCGGGCGCCAATCTATTCCGCCTTGTCCTTGAGCTTCTGCCGTGCGTTTTCGAGGTTGCGCGCGACCTGGGGCGAGGGATTCAGCGCGAACTCTTTTTCGAATTCCGCGATTGCAAGCCTGTAGTCGCCCAGCATCTCATACGCGACGCCCATGTTGCTGTGCGCCCACGGGAGATAGGGCGCGAGCTCAAGCGATTTCCTGTACTCGGCAATGGCCTGTTCATAATCGCCCTTGTATAGATATGCGGAGCCGAGATTAAAGTGAGCCTTGGCGAAATCGTCCGCGAGGCGCGGCGGAATGCCGGAGCTTGGGAATCGCGCGAGTGTGTGTCTCAAGAGGACTATAGCCTCGTCGTATCGGCCCAGTTGAAGATAGAGAGAAGCAAGATTGAAGCTTGTCTCCGGCGATTCAGGCTCGAGTGAGAGCGCCGCGTGCGCCTCCCGCAGCGCGCCCTCAAGGTCGCCCTTCTCGGCAAGGGCCATCGCCAGGTTGTTGTGCGGCCGCGCCTTTCGGGGCGATTTCTCCACCGCATCCCTCCACAGCGTGTACTCGTTCTTCCATACAGTATTCCGCGCGATGGTGAGAACGGAAAACGCGCAGACCACCGCAACGGCCGATGCGGATGCCAATTTCCTGAGCGCCTCGCGGCTGCGGCCCAATTTGTAAACCTTCGCCAGCGCGCCTCCCGCCACCAGGAAGGCTCCGATTGACGGGATGTATAGCCAGCGCTCGCTCATCAGGTCCCACAGCGGGATGACCGAAGATGTGGGCGCGAGGTTGACGAAAAACCAGATGATGCCGAATGAGGCGATCTTGCTTTTCTTGAAGAGGAGCAGGGCGGCCAGCCCGATCAGCGAGAGGAACAGGAACGCGAGCAGGGTTGGTGGCTCAAGGAGCGAATGTGCGAGCCCGACATCGTGGTCGATGTTCTGGTTTACGGGAATGAACAGCAGGCGAATATACTCGACAACCACCCGGAACTGGGTGAGCAGGTTGACGGTCATGCTCCTGAGCGGGCGCGCCTCGCCAATCGCCCCTACGTAAACCTTCCGCCAAAGCAGTATCCCTGTGAGGATCAGGAAGAACGGCGCCGCCCTGAGGACCGAATTCAAGAGCCGCCTCCAATGGCCACGCTCGACAAAATAGAAATCGAGCGCGAGCAAAATCAGCGGTAGCGTCGCGTTCGATTCCTTCACCCACAACGAGAGGAAGAACAGAACCACGCTGGCCGCGTAGAAGGCGGTGCGGCGGCCGCCTCCGCCTGCGTCCATCTGTTTTCCGAGAAAGGCCGCCGTGTACAGGGATAACGTGCCGAGGTAAAACAGTCCTGCCAGCGAAGACGTGCGCCCTGATATGTAGGTGACCGACTCTGTCATTATCGGATGCGCCGCGAACAGCAATGCCACAAACAGGGCGGGAGCGATAAATAAGACCGGCGCACCCGACTCTTCCTCTTGGCTTCTGAAAATCGCCAGTGCGCAAAAGAACAGAAAGATGGCGCTGCCGAGATGAAAAAGAAAGTTGGCGACGTGATAACCCACGGGATCGGCGCCATGAATGAAGTAGTTCAGGGTGAACGAGTAGATGAGCAGGAATCTGCCGGGATACAGCCAGAAATTCTTCGAGAGGTTGCCCGCCTCGCGAACGGCCTCATTGCCCGTTATCGCGAAATAGTCGTCGAAATGAAATGAGGTGTGGAAGGAGTTAAGGTAAACGATCAACGTTAATGCAGAGATAAGAAGCAGGCGAACCAGCTTATGTGTTCTTGTCACGCCAACCCTAAACCCTGAACCCTGAACCCTATGCGCTTCAATCAGTTAGGATTCTAGCACAGCGATTCGGGGGTGTCAATCGGTCCGGGATAGCCTTTTCTTAAAGATTGGTTATAGCTGATTTATCCGTCTGATTGAATACAGAGAGGAGCGTAGCAGGAACCGACAAAATCCGGAGGAGATACCATGAAAAGGACAAAACTGTGGCAAATGTCGGTGACAATCGGTCTGCTGGGATGTTTGTCAATCACCTTCCTTGGCGCGGCCTCCGCTGAGAAACCCCAGACCTATTCTCCGGTCGTCATCGAGGAAGACTTCGAGACGTTGATGGCGCGCGATGGCAAGGAAAAGCCCGGAGTCATGAAGGAGCAGCTCGGCTTGCTTCAGGAACGCTACGACCTGAGCAATCGGCCCGCTCAAGGACTAATGATGTCAGGTGGCCGAAAAGCGGTGCAGGCGGGCATTCGGGTAAAGCTTCCAAAGGACATGACTTGGGAAAAGCTTGCCGAAATGTCTCCGCAGGAAATCAAGGAAAAGGGGCTGTTTCCGAAGGGTTTCCTGCCGCTGCCGCACGCGAAGCACGAGACCGGCGGACAGGTGTTCCCAAGGAGCCAGATTGACGAAATACAAAGGCTTGAAGGCCGGGCGCTCGAGCGATTCGATGTGGAATTCGATATTCCCGAGCATTTCC
>CAZEBC010000298.1:0-2897 GCA_964510165.1 uncultured bacterium | reverse complement strand
GACCCGAGAATCCGCCGAGGGTCTCGATTGTGAAATAGACTCCGAAATCCGTCCTTCGCCATACTTGACGTGATTTCGCGGACCGCGTATAATATTGTGTTACTTGAAAGGAGCGATTCTATGCCCAATTTGAGGAAGAGACGGAAGAAGAAGATAGCCAAACACAAGCGCAAGAAAAAGATGCGGGCGGACCGCCATAAGAAGAAGAAACGGTAATGGGGGTCGTGACGCCCTTTGCTATAGAAAGCGGTTAGCGGATGAAGTTGAGAATCGGATTGCCCAAAGGCAGTCTGCAGGAGGCCACCCAGGAACTGTTCCGGCGGGCCGGCTATACCATCGTATTCTACGAACGCTCTTACTACCCGGCCTTCGATGACCCAGAACTCGAGGGGCTTCTCATTCGAGCACAGGAGATACCGCGATACGTGGCGCACGGCGTGCTCGATGTTGGGATAGCGGGCACCGATATGATCGAGGAAGACGGGGCCGACGTCGTCCGCATCACCACGCTTCCATACTCGAAGCGCGGGCCGGGCTCGGTCAGGTGGGTCCTTGCGGCCCCTCAAGACTCGCAGATCAACTCGGTCGCCGACCTCGAGGGCAAGACCATCGCCACCGAGCTCGTCAACACAACCAGGCGGTACCTGAAGGACAAGGGCGTTCGCGCGACGGTGGAGTTCTCCTGGGGCGCTACGGAAGTCAAACCGCCCGACCTCGCCGACGCAATCGTCGAGTTGACGGAGACCGGCTCTTCCCTGCGCGCCAACAATTTGCGCATCATAGACACGATCACCGAATCGCGGGCCTGTTTCTTCGCGAACAAGGACTCCTGGCAGGACGCATGGAAGCGCCGGAAAGCCGAGAACCTGGCTCTGCTGCTCGTGGGCGCCTTGAATGCCGCCGGCATGGTCGGTCTCAAGATGAACGTCAACCGCGCCGACCTGAGCAAGGTGCTCGCCGAACTGCCCGCGCTCAAGAACCCCACGATCTCGAACCTCAGCGACCCCGGCTGGGTCGCCGTCGAGACCGCGCTTGAGGAAAGGGTCGTTCGCGACCTCATTCCCCGGCTCAAGAATGCGGGCGCCCATGGGATAATTGAATATCCTCTGACGAAGGTGATTTATTGATTCCTCAACGAGGAGGCTGATTCCATGAGCGACAAGAAAGTTGACGAGTCCTGGAAAGAGCAGGTCCAGAAAGAAAAACAGCAGGCCCAGCGGGAACAGGCCAAGGACACCTCCAAGCGGGCCAGGGCCGCGCAGACGGGCGGATTCCCGCCGATGCAGGCCAACTTTATCACGCTCATAAGCGAACTCGCCATGCAGGCCTCGCTGTTCCTCGGTGAGATTCCCGACCCGGAAACGAATCAGCCCATCGAAGACCTGAACCGGGCCAAGTACCTGATAGACGAGTTGGGAGTGCTCGAGCAGAAGACCGCCGGAAACCTGACCCCCGACGAGGCGCGCGCGCTCAAGAACATCCTGTACGAACTGCGGATGAAGTTCGTCCGCAAGGCGCCGAAGCGGTAATCGGCCAAGCGAGGGCAACCTGCCCCGGTTGTGGGCGTTTGCCCGTTTTTTGTGGAAGGAACCAGATGTCATGCCGGCACACGTCGTTGTCGGAACACAGTGGGGCGATGAGGCCAAGGCCAAAGTCGTCGATTTTCTCGCCGAACACGCCGACGCGGTCGTCCGCTTCAACGGAGGGGCCAACGCGGGCCACACCGTCGCCGTTGATGACGAGACGTTCATTTTCCATCTCGTTCCTTCCGGAATGCTGCGCTCGCGCGCCAAGTGCATCATCGCCAACGGCGTTGTCCTCGACCTGGACCAGCTCTGCAAGGAGATCGATGAACTGCTCCAGCGCAGGTATCTCGTGCGCGAAAACCTCGTCATTTCCGAAAACGCGCACGTCGTCATGCCATATCACAAGGCCCTCGACGTCGCCCGAAACAAAGGCGCCCGCAGCATCGGCACCACCGCGCGCGGCATTGGACCGGCATACGCTGACAAGCACGCCTATATGGGCATCCGCGTCAACGACCTGTTCGATAAGAAGCGCTTTATCGAAAAGCTGAAGACGGCGCTCGCGGAAAAGAACATTGTGTTCGAGCGCCTGTATGACATGCCCGCGTTCGAGCCGGAGCGTATCGCCGCAGAGCTTGAGCCGTGCATCAACAAGATCAAACCGTTCGTCGCGAATGCCTCGCTCCTGATCAACGAGTTGCTCGATGCGGGCAAGACGGTGCTGTTCGAGGGCGCGCAGGGAACCATGCTCGACGTCGACCACGGCACCTATCCGTATGTCACCTCCTCGCACCCAATCGGAGGTGGCGTGTGCGTGGGGGCGGGCGTGGGGCCTCACAGGATTAACCGCATCATCGGCGTCGTCAAGGCGTACATCACGCGCGTCGGCAATGGGCCGATGCCTACTGAACTGAAGGACAAGACCGGCGAATACCTCCGCGCCAAGGGCGGCGAGTTTGGCGCCACCACCGGCCGGCCGCGCCGTTGTGGCTGGTTCGACTGTCTCGTGGCCCGACACGCCAGGCGCGTGAACGGGCTCACCGAAGTCGCCGTCACCAAGCTTGACGTCCTCGATGAGCTGAAGACCATCAAGGTTTGCGAGGCTTACTCCTACCGGGGCCAAAGGCTGACCGAGATGCCCCAGCAGGCCGACATTTTGGAGGAATGCGAGCCGGTCCTCTATGAGTTGCCCGGCTGGCAGACGGACATCTCGAAGGCGGCCTCATACGATGACTTGCCCAAAGAGGCGAAGAGTTACATCGGGGTGCTCGAGGAGGCCGTCGGCTGCCCCGTCACCGTCATCGGCGTCGGCCCCAAACGAAGCCAGACCATACTGGTTTGAAGAACCACCAGATTGGGGTCAAATCTTTA
>CAZEBC010000297.1:0-2951 GCA_964510165.1 uncultured bacterium | reverse complement strand
CGCAAGTCGGAGGCCATCCGAATGGAACATATCATCTCGCACGAGGTCGGCATCTGTGTGGGCCTGCTGCTCGGCGCCTGCATCGTGGGAATCCTCATAAAACCGGTGGCGCATCTCCCCTACACCATCGCGCTCACTTTGGTGGGCCTTGTCATCGGCCTGTTCCATTTCGCCAAGATATCCGAAACCGGCTTCAGCATCGTCTTCTTCTCGCTCGTGTTCCAGGGAATCACAATGAAGCCGCTTCTCTCATTCCTGAAAGTGAGGGAATCCTGATTTGCTTGAGCCTGACGCCGACACGAATATGACGCATACTGGATAGGAAAGGAGGTTCAAAATGGAGCTATCCCCCCGCAAGAAGAAAATCTTCAAGCGCCTGTTATTCGCGACCGCAGTCCTCGCCGCCCTCTACTTGGCGGTAGTCGTCGCTATCCGGCTCCTTTTGCCCAAAGACCGGATCAGACAAACCATCGAGCAGGAACTATCTAAGGCGCTCGACCGCGACGTCGCGGTCGCCGATATATCCGTGGGTTTCTACCCTGACCTGGAACTGGTCGGCAACGGCATTCGCGTCGCGTCACTGGGGGCCGAGGTAGAACTCGCCTCGGCTCGCCGGGTCAGAATCGACATGGACCTGTCAAAACTGCTCCGGCGACAATACGAGGTTGAGAACATCGTGGTCGGGTCGCCGCATATCGGCCTCGTGCGCGACCGGGACGGGCAGTGGAACGTGCAGGACCTCGTCAACAAGGCGCGCCGCGATGAGGCTGCGCCGCCTGCCAAGCCGGGGAAGAGAAACGGCAAGGTGGAGGTCGGCCCCATCCGTATCAATAACGGCGCCATCAGAATCCACGATCGGGCCTCGGGCCGAACCCTCGCCGTCACTGAAATAAAGGCCTTCCTCGACCTGAAAAAGGAGGAGTTTCGGCTCAAGTCCGCCAACATTTCCTATGAGCCTCTCGAGGGAAAAGTCACGGCGACCGTCACGCGATTCTCCGAACCCGGCCCGATGCTCGAAATCGAGTCGCGGATACTGGTGTTGAAACAAGGCCCATTCGCCGACGTTGCGCCCGAACTTGATGCGGGAGACGAAATCGCCGATATCGTCGCGAAAGCGTCCGGCCCTTTGAACGCCCTGAAGGTGCAGACCGATTTCTCGGTGAACCGCAAAGCCACAGACGGCGTGCAGACCACGGGCATGTTGCGCGGGACGCTCAATGCCAGGGAGGGCGTGCTCGAAGTGTCCGCGCTCGAACCACATTACGGCGAAAGCACGCTCTCCCTCTCGGGAGTCGGCTCAAACCTGTGGAAGGATGAGCGCACGGTCACACTCGAAGGCGCGGGCAAGCTCGCCCTCGAGCAGATGCTGTCCCTCGCGGGAGAGGACCTCGTCTCCAGATTGCAACCCAAGGGCGTTGCCAACGCAAAGCTCTCGCTCACAGCCTCGATGCAGGCCGTCGAGCTGACCGCCAACTTCGACCTGCTCAACGCCAGCATGGTCATTCCAAATGTCATGACCAAGCCCGTGGGCGTGCCGGCGGGGTTGCTCGTTGACGGCCGCTACACAATTCCCGACGAGATCGTAATTGATAACTTTCAGCTCGACATTGCAGCGGCCCATCTCGACGGCGCCGCGAAAGTGCTGCCGGGACAGGAACCATGGCTGCGGACATCGGTCACCGCCGAGGACATTCCGCTTGACTGCTTCGACCGGCTCCCTGAAATAAGCTTCGAGGAAGGAAAGCTCTCGTTCAACGCGGAGATATGGCAATCCAACCCGTCCGAGAAACAAGTCAACCATTCCGGCGAGGCGACAATTGGCGATGCGGTCCTTACTACACCACACTTGAAGGAGTCGTTCAAGGACCTCAACGCCGATGTCGCCTGGAAGAACAAAGAGGCAACTATCAAGACGGCGTCATTCCAGTTCGCCGGTTCTTCTCTGCAAACCCAGGGGCAGATATCCGACTTCGCAACGCCGAAGATCGTCGGCGCGGTCCAGGCGGATACGCTTGACCTCGACCGGATAATCTCGGCCATCGGTGGCCCCGAAACCGAAGCGCCCGAAGCGAAGCCCGAGAAACCCCAGACATCGGAACCCTCGGCCGAGGATGTGGATACCTTTTCGCTTAAGCTGGCCGTCGAAGCCCAGTCGGTGTATGCGGGGAAAATAAAGGCCGACTCACTCAATACCATATGGGAGGCCACAGAGGAAACTCACTCATTCGAGCCGCTTGAAATGAACATCTTCGACGGAACACTGACGGGCTCTGTGTGGGTCTATACAGACACCGAGCCGATTCGCTGGCAGACGGGCCTCGTCGGGCAGAACATCGAGATGGGAAATATCCTCTCCCAGCTTGAAACGAAGCAGACGCGAGCCAAAGGCCGGGTCAACGTGGAGGCCAATCTGGACGGCCTCGTCGCCGATAACGCCGATGATGTCTTCAGGTCGCTTCAGGGACAACTCACGATAACCGCAAAGGACGGCGAGATCCGGCAGTATTCGCTTCTCAAAAACATCTTCCTCTTGATGCACGTGCCGGTCGGCCCCGCGCTCATACCAGGCGTCAGAGAAGTCACCGCCCTGAACACAGTCCTGGAGGTCGCAAAGACTCGCGGACGCTCGCTTAACCCGGCCATTACGACATTTAACAAGATTCACGGCGAGTTTCAGATTACCGACGGGGTGGCTCGCACGGAAAATATCCGGCTCGAAAGCGGAATGGCCGACTTGATCGGGAAAGGCGACATAGACCTGCCAAATCAGCAACTCGATATGGTGGTCACCGCCACACCTATGGGCGCGATCAGCTCGTTACTGGGGATTGTCCCTTTTGCCGGCGGAGCGCTCAAGGGAGCAAAGGAGGCGATCATCTCCACCAAATTCCTGGCCAAAGGCCCAATCGCCGACCCCGAAGTCAAGGTCGCGGCAGTCGAGAAATTGAAGC
>CAZEBC010000296.1:0-2954 GCA_964510165.1 uncultured bacterium | reverse complement strand
AACTCAAGTGGACCGGCACCCGTGTCGACCTCATCTTCGGTTCGAACTCCCAACTGCGGGCCTTGGCGGAAGTTTACGGATGTGAGGACTCACAGGAGAAGTTTGTGCATGATTTTGTGGCGGCGTGGAACAAGGTCATGAACCTTGACCGCTTCGACCTCGCTTGACCTCGGAAAGAACGCGTAAGGTCAAGAAGTTCGGCAGACGCTCAAGTCCCGTTGTCTATGGAACAAGAAGGTTGGTAAACGTGTGAGAATTCGACCGATCTACGGCCGAGACCAGATCACGCATGTTTCCCACCTCCCGGGCCGCGCTCATTTTCCATCTGCCGATGTTCTCAGTTGAGATATAAAAGAGTAGGGCAGCATAGTTCTCCTTGCGTAGACAAAACAGTTCTTGCCGCAATCCGCCACGACGGTCCGCGCTGCCGCCATGCGGGCGGGAATCTCGTCGCCCACGTAATACCTATTATAAGATGCTGTTTTCAGATTATCTTGGAGAGCAGTGATTCCATATCATTTGTTAAAAGCTACAACAGCTCATCCAACAGTCGCCGTGCGACCGTGCGGTTGATGTTCTCGTCGGCGGGATTTTGCGATTGGATACGTTCCCGGGCCTCGGCCACCTTCTCGGGCCGAGACGCGGGTAGGGCCTTGGCGAGGGAAACAAACTTGGCGAGCTCGGCGGCCTTCTGGGCCTCGGGCGAGATGTTGACGCGGTCACCCTGGCGCACTTCCTCCGCTCGACGGCGCCGCTGGTCCTCCTCTTGCCGGGGCTGATTTAAGGATGGCTCGCGAGGACCTTCTATTTTGCCCACATCCACCATATGCTCGTCTGCTCCAAATCTGCCCTTGACTCTCTGGTAGATATATCGGCCAAAAGCCGAAAGAACTTTAGCACATTATATCTGGATCGCCGCAAGTTGGTCAATCTGCGGGGATCGTTCGCGAACGGATTTCCGCGTTAGGCCCTTCGCTAGAAAGCTAAGTCCTCTTGTTCCAAGGACTTATTGGCCTCGGCAATTATCGCGGGCAGCTTTCTCTTGCTCAGCCCCAACGCTTCCCATGCCGTGCGGTTCAGCGGCGAGTTTGCGCCCGCATCGGAGCCGATATCCATGGCGCGGGCGATCACGTCGGCCAGATGGACGGTGAGCGAGTACCTGAACTGCTCCTCCGGCGCCTTCAGCGGATCGTGGTGAAAGGCCAAAGCATACGTGATCTCTGCAGAAAGGTTCCACCTCTTGGCGAGGAGGCTGCCGACGTCGGCGTGGGTGCACTTGATCACCTCTTTCTCCGCCTCGACCAGTGGAATCTTCCGCTCACGGCTCACTTGGAGCGCCTTCTCGAACTTGGAGTTGAGGTGCTGGTCCAGAATGATCTTGCCAAGGTCGTGAAGCAAACCGCAGACGAAGAATTCGTCGCCCTTCCGGGCAGCCTGGGGAAAGGCCTCCCTCGCCACGATTCGGGAGACGACGCCCACCGCGAGCGAGTGCTGCCAGAAGCTTTCCTTGTCGAACAGCCCTGTGGAGAGGGATCGGTTCGACATGTCGAAGACGGTGGCGGTCAGCACGAGGTTTCGCACTATGTTGAAGCCAAGCATCGTGATGGCGTGATTGACGGTGGTCACCTTGTTTCGGAGCCCGTAATAGGCGGAGTTGGCCAGGCGCAGGGCCTTTGTGGCCGTGGGTGGATCGCGCGAGATTATGTTGGCGATATCAACCGCCGACGAATTAGGATTCGCTATTGCGCCATTAAGTTCGGCGAGGACCGTCGGAATCGTGGGAAGGGTGACTATGTTGTCTATTATGCTTTCTGCAAACTCCTCATGCGTCATTTGCGGTTCTCCCTCCCCGGCTGGAAGCTGTGGTACGACAGCAGATATCAATGATGTCCTCGGGCCGAAGGACATCGATCAAATCGCTCAGACCTCCAAGTCTTCCGGACTCGAGTTCGACTTTATCGAACTCGTCCACATCGCTCCAGAAACTGACGTGACGCTGACCGTCGGCATCCTTGAGAACGGCTATGACCGGCGTGCCGTCCTCCAGAGCCATCCGCCTCGCAAATCCGCCACACGCCTCTTTCCACTCCATCATATCGCTCCAATATGCCCTGAGCTATGGTGTGCCAGGCAGAGCCACAATTAAAATCCGCTCACCCTGCCCTCTCCCACTGGGAGAGGGTTGGGTGAGGGAGAAAAAGTTAAAGTGCGAAGTCCATAAATTGTACCACAACCGCCAGACTTCGGTCACTTTGGACAATCCAGGCGTCTTAGCTCGCTTTAGTCACTTCCCCAGCCTCTCGAGGTTGTGCCGGGCTTCTTGCATGCCGGGCTCCGCGCGGACCGCCTGCTCCCACTCCCTCCTGGCGAGGTCAATGCGCCCTTGGAGAGCATAAACTGTGCCAAGCCCATTGTGCGCCTCGGCGGAGTCGGCGTCAAGCATGAGGGCCGCCTGGAATTCCCCCTGCGCCTCCTGCAGGCTGCCTGCATCCTTGTACGCAAAACCCAAATTGACGTGTGAGGCGGCGCTCGACGGCGCGAGCTGGACGGCGCGGCGGCCCGCCTTGATCGCGTCGCCGAACCTTTTCTGCGCGCGATACAGGTCGGTCAGATTGATGTATGCCATTGTGGAATTCGGCTCCATGAGCAGGGCTCGCTGGAGCTCGCGCTCCGCCAGATCCAGCCACCCCAGTTCCTTGTACGCGAGCGCCAGGCTGTTGCGATAGGCGGGCACGTCGGGCGCGAGGAGCACCGCCTCTTTCAGGTGCTCCAGCCCCTTCTCCGGCTCGCCGCGCTCCATGTACACGTTGCCCAGGTTCAGGCGCATCCTCGGGTTTTCGGGATGCATTCGAACAATGTACCGATAGAGTCTCAACTCGTCCTGCCAGATGAAATTGCGCTTGAGCGAAAGCAGCGCAAAGAGGAACAGCACACAACAGAGCAAGAGCCTCGGG
>CAZEBC010000295.1:0-2961 GCA_964510165.1 uncultured bacterium | reverse complement strand
CCTGCGCTTGATTTTTGCTAACAGGTAATGGTAAACTTTTTGGAAACTACTGCACTTGGACCTTCGCTCACGCGGGACTGCGATGACCACGGATAATCATCGAGGCAGCCAACTCGAATTCCTGGGAACCAAGAACCACATGAAGCAGGGGCTTGCCTTGTTCAAACGCGGCGAGTACCGCCTTGCGGTCGAGCAATTTGAACTCATTATCAGGCACGACAAAGACTACGTTCGCGCCTACAATAATCTCGGCTACATCTATAGAAAGCTCGGTGACTACGACAAAGCCCTGGAGGTGTGGGAAGCAGGCCTGAAGGTTGACCCCTCCTATAGGAGGGTGCAGAGGAACATCACCAGTCTGCGACGCTTTTTGAAGAACAGAAAGGATAAGCCGGAAACAGCCCCCATTGCAATCGAGGACTTCGAGGCTGGAATCGAGTGGCTTTCCGAAAACGCCGAATTGGCGGAGATACTCGAGGGACGTTTTTTCGACGTCTATCTACTTGAGGATGGAGGCTCGAAATGGGCATTGAAGACGCCCGGCAGGAAACTCCCTTCCGGAACGGACCTGTTCCTCGGCTTCGAGCAGGCGTGCTCCCGATGGTTACGGCTCTTACCCAATCCATATGTGGTGCGCGCAAGGTCACTCGAATGGGTGAGTGAGCGGCCTTTCCTCGTCATGGAGTACACCCCCGAGGGGTCGCTTCGCACTCTTATGGCTGAAGGCCCGCTGTCGCTCGCCCAATTACTTGAGTTCTCGGTTCAGACGTGCCTCGGTATGCAGAGCATCCATATCGAAACAGGGTCGGCCCACGGAGACCTCAGGCCTGAAAACCTGCTCTTGTTCAAGCCTGCTTCGGGGCGCGGGGAGCGGCTCGAGGCCAAGTCTAATCACTGTTTCTTGAAAGTCTCAGAACCTGGCGTGGCTGCCTTGTTTGCCCGAAGAGACTTGGTCTGTGACTCGGCCGGCCGGATACTTCCGGCGCTTGCGGATGAAGGACTTGTTCGCACGCCCTCGGGCTTTGTCACCCCCTTTGTCTATTCCTGCGCGCCCGAGCTTCTTGATTCCTTACAAACCCCTACCGTGTCCAGCGATGTTTTCTCCTTTGGCGTGGTCCTCTATGAAATGCTGACTGGCATGCTTCCGTTTTCCGGACCGAGGTCAACCGATGCATCGCATGGAGTTCGCCCCGAACATCCGTCCTTCATAAATGCTCGGATTCCCCTTGACCTGGGAAACATAGCGATGCGGTGTCTTGAAAGAGAAGTGGCATCGCGACCGAGGGATTTCGTCGAAATCGGCCTTGCAGTGGTCCAGTGCATGGCCGGGCTGCAGTTGTCTTTGAGCGAACTGCACGGTTTGCTCGGACGCTACAAGAAGATATCGAAGTTCCAGTATCTAGACGAGAAAAAGAACGCTCCCGTCATGATTGTTGCGGGGACGGAATCCTCTTCGGAAGTGGGGCAGGTTTGGGAAGTGCTCAAACAGAGCGCAAGGCGCGACAACGATTATCCCCTTCAACAACGACTCGCCAGGATTGAAAAGGCGCTATCGGCATCCGGTCTGTCTGTGGGCGAAATATACATGACGCGGGAAAGCTTGTTCGATGCCTTGACCGCGATATCGCCGGAGCGATATCTGGAGCAATTGAATAGTATTCCTCGCAACGAAGCCGCAGACTTCGCAGGAGCATCCGCACCCGCTTCCGACGCGCGACGTTCGGATGGCGACAAGAGTGACGCCGACGGCGCAGCCCTCGTCGAACAGTATCGCAGCCTGGTGCAGGCCGGAGATGAGTTGGGGGCGGCGAATTCACTCGTTGAAGCGCTCCGGCTTCGCGCCCGGACAGTCCTAAAGGAATCGCCGCGCGGCGGCGAACTTGCCACATCGCTGGATTCACTCGCGACAGAGGAACTCTTTGCGAGACAATTGGCCGATCTCTTTCGAGAGCATCACGCGGTGTGCAAATGTCCGGCGCCAGAGGAATTCTTGAAAGAGACAACCACGTCTTCCAAAGAATCAGTTATCCTGATAGCCGGTCTTATGTTCATGGGAGGGGCCGAATATTCGGCTGCCTTGGAGACTTTCAACATGCTGCCGGAGGAGCGCTATTTGCCTGCGCTCGATATCTATCTTTGGACCTTGGCGAAGTTCCGATCCGAAAAGATGAACGTGCTCAGGACCAACAGTCTTCGAAACGCCAACGGCCTGCTCAAGGAGATGCTGGTTGCGGAAGACGTGGAGGGCGAGATAGACACCGTCGCCAGCGTTCGACAATCGCGACAGCATGCGCTCGATGGATATTTCTTGAGGGGCCTGGTCCTCGAGCAAATGGGGGAACACAAGCAAGCAGTCGCTCATTTCCGGGCATGGAAGAGAGCTGCCAAGACCAGAGGTATCCTGTCCACGGCGAGACTTGCTTGGTGCAACCTTTTCCAGGGGAAAAGCATGTATGATGTTGGTATGCCAAGCGAGGCGCTCTTGCGATGGCAAAGAATCATTTCATTCGAACTGGAGCCGCCTTTTTTTAATTTCCTCGAACTCGGTACCGATAAGCCGCGCGTAATGCTGGCCGCTTACGTGCTCCATTGTTGTGATGCGGCCCTGGCCCGCATGCCGGAAAACTCCGTATTGTGGTGCATTAAGTCAAAACTGCTTAACTGTCTCGCGCGCAATGATGAAGCGCTCGAATGCGCTGACCGCGCGGCCGAGGTCGGAGAGGATTTCTATCCGGCACAGTATGCGAGGATGGAAGCGCTCCTCGCGATGGGCAAGTTCGAGGAGGCATATGCGGCGCTAAACGCTTATGCGATGCGTGAACCGTATGAGCCTTTGGTCATGCTGAAACAGGCGGAAATTCTCTGTCGGCTCCAAGCGCCGGAAAAGGCGATACAGGAACTGAACAGGGCCATCGCCTACGGGCTGGACCTGTCGGACCTGAGAGCCAGCGTGAATAAGAA
>CAZEBC010000294.1:0-3002 GCA_964510165.1 uncultured bacterium | reverse complement strand
ACGGGTTGGGTGCACCAGTTCCAGCGGTAGTAGCTCAGGTGGCCGTAGCCGGCGGCGAGGTCGAGCCATTTTATGAGGCCCGGTATCGCCGCGTCATAGCTTTTCCAGCCCGCGAACTGATAAGGCTCCCAGGCATGGTAGATGATGACCTGGCCGGGACGCGGTCCTTCTTCTGAGCGCGCGGCGGCGGAGAGCTTGACGTGCACCTTGAAATCATCGAAATCGTTGTGCACGCGCACGAGGTCGCCGTCCTCGATGCCGCGCTTCTTGGCGTCCTCCGGGTTCATGAACATGAACGGACGGCCTTGATGAGTGCGCGCAAGGACATCGTCGGTGATCCAGATCGAATGGATGCTCCAGCGTTGGTGTCCGCTCGTCATTCGGAGCGGATAGTTGCCGCCCATCTTCGGGTTGTCCTTGTGGACGGGCAATTGTTCGCCGGCCTCGATGAACCAGTCGTGGTCTATGTAGAACGTCATCCGGCGATTGTAAGTGGGGTAGGGGGTCTTCTTTGGTCCGGTATGGAAGGTGAGTGGGATGATCGGCTCGTCAGGCTTGATTTCGGTTTGAAGGTGCGTGGCGATAATATCGAGTTCCGAAATCTTGGTGAACCGAACGATGCCGTCACGCTTGAGGGTTTCGAGGTTAGTGTCTTGTGGCAGCGAGCCCAGCTTTGCGCTCTGCTTGAGCGAGTCATCGAGCGCGTCGGCGGCGGTTTCTCGGTTGAACGTTGTCTGCTCGAATATCTTCGTCAGGTCGCGCGTGTTGCCGCGGCGGTCCTTGTACTGTTTGAAACCGGTCTTCTCCGCGATCTCTTGCATCCGCTTGGCGAGCATTCCGAAGGAGGTCCATTCCTCCTTTGCCTCGGCGAGCGGCGGCACTGCGGCCTCGGTCAGGGTGAGCCATGGAACGTGGGGCGTCGGGAATCGCGTGTCGGTTTTTTCGTAGAAGCCGGCGCCGGGCAGCACCATGTCGGAGAGGAGCGCGGTGGTGCTCCAACGGGTCTCGACCGTGAAGATGAACTTGTACTGCTGCCAGAGTTCGGGATAAATGTTCTTGAGCCAGCCTCGGTTTTTGCGGGCGGGGCTGGTGCCGAAGAAGCAGTAGACCTGCGGTTTCTGGTCGGGATATGGGCGCGTGAGGTTGTCCCACCATCCTTTGGCGATGGCTTCCTTGATGTACTCATCGAAGCTGCGCTTCATTGACGGGCAATGCCACTCTTTCTTGTTCCACGTGTCGCGGTAATTCGAGTGGAAGTAGTAATAGAAGGCCGGCGGGACCATGCTGCCTTCACGGCGGTTCCATTGTTTTTCCATCTCACGCCGCATGATCTCGTCGGTCGTCTCGGGGTCCTTCGCCTTGAAGAGGAATCGGTCGAACTGCCAGCGGCCGTATTGGTAGAATGCCTGCATATCGCGTCGCTCCAGCCAGAGCAGTTCCGTGCCCTCGAAAAGCGATTCGCTCCAGCCACGGATTCCGCTGCCTTTTTTGCCGACGCTACCGGTCAGCGCGAGCAGCGCGCACATGGCGCGCTCCATCAGGTCGCCGTGATAGTACTTCGAGGAATTCCAGCCGACAAGTATCTGCACGTGCCCGCGCGCCTTCCACGCCTTGTCGGCCAGGCGTCGGATGGTCTCGGGATTTGTCCCGCACATTTTGGATGCCTGTTCGGGCGTGTACTCGCGGTTGAGTATTTCCTTGAAAATGTCGAACGCGGGCCTGACCTCAACAGTCTTGCCATCGCGCAGCTTTACCGTGTACCTGCCCTCGAGCGCCGGATCGCAGGGCAGTTTCAGCGTGCCGCGCGGGGCCTTTGCGGGCGCGCTGGTTGCCGGGTCCCAGAAATAGAACTGGTCCTCGTTGCCGCCGCCGGTCATATCAGGCTCGCGCAGGAACTTCTTTGTGTCGCTTCTGACGAGCAGCGGGAAATCTGTCTGCTCCTTGACGAAGGCCGCGTCATATGTGCCATTGGAGAGGAGGACCTGCGCCACGCCGAGGCCAAGTGCGGCGTCGGCGCCGGGCTCGACCGGGATCCACTCGTCCGCGTGGATGGCGGAAGGCGAGTAATCCGGCGCAATGGTGATTATCTCCGAGCCGTTGTAGCGAGCCTCGGCGATGAAATGATACGAGGGTATCCGCGTATAGACGGGGTTCATGTGCCAGATGAGGATGAGCTTGCCGAAGAACCATGCATCGACCGATTCACAGAACTGGAACTTGCCGAACGTCTCGTACACGCCCTTGTTGAAGTCGCCGATGGTCGAGTCGAGGTCAAGCTCGGTCGCGCCCAGGCTGCTGAAGAACCCCCATGTGGCCATCAGGTGAATCCAGCCGCCATTGCCGGGGCCGGGCTCGAACACGATGGATTCGGGTCCCTCGGACTTGATGGCGTCGAGCAGGTGCTGGCATATTTCGTCGAGCGCCTCATCCCACGAGATGCGTTTCCATTTGCCTGAGCCGCGCTCGCCGACGCGCTTCATCGGGTACTTGACGCGGTCGGGGTTGTACATCATGTTGCTGAAAGAGCAGCCCTTCTGGCAGCCGCGCGGGTTCCAGTCGGGGCCGGTGGCGTCTATGACGGGATATTTGCCGGCTTGTTCTTCTCGCCATACGATGCCGTCCTTGGTGTACACCCGCCACAGGCAGTTTCCGGGATAGCAATCAACGAGGTGAGTGCCGTAGGTTACCTTGTCCCATTTCCACTCCTCGCGGTGCAACGCTTCCCAGTTCTTGTATTCCCATTTTTGGAATACTTTTTCGGTGGCGTGAGCGACGCCGCCGAGGAACCCAAGTGAATCCAACGAAAGCGCCAGTGTGGCCGTTCCTGTCAACTTGAGGAACTGCCGTCTCGTGAACCTGAAATCCGACATGATAGCCTCCGGCGAAGATATTGTCCAAGAGTTTGACTACCGGTGGAAGAAATGAGATGTTACCGGTCTGCTTTATACGGCTAAACCATATCACATTTCGGGCCGATTTCTCAACATCGGTTAGGGGGTGGC
>CAZEBC010000293.1:0-3088 GCA_964510165.1 uncultured bacterium | reverse complement strand
GTGTGGTCAGACGCAGTGTGATCGTCTCGCCGTCGCTCCTTCCCTGTCACGCTACCGCGATTATGGCGACGATCAGGAGAGTGATACCGAGGCCAATCACCACAAGCTGGGTGTTGGTGACTCCCTGCACCAGTTCGCCCACGACCGCTTCCTCCATCGCGTGCGCATCGGTCGCTATCGCCGAAGGGACGGCGGTTGTCGTCTCGCCTTCGCCCGTCTGAGAAACGAGCGGGGCCGCCATACATGGGGCCAGAGAACCCGTCAAGAGAATCGCCAAAATCACTGTCGCCGCTACGATGGACTTTGTCATCTTGTTCCTCCTTCGAACCCGTGGCTTTGTCTTCAGCCTGTACAGTCTGGCAACATGATAGCAGATTATCCGCCCGGAATAAAGCGGAATGAACACCAATATGTCACGGTTACGCGTATCTGTTCAGTCCGGCGGCCGGCCCGGGGAGCCGTCGCCCTGCGAGATCATGAGCCAGTGACCCCACATCAAAGGACTATTGTTGAGTCCCTCGGGGCCAAGCAGGTCAGCGGCTTCCTCCATGTATCGGAGCGCTTCGGACTGCCGCCGCAGCCGGTAATTGCCCCATGCGAGCGTGTCCAGGATCGCCGCGCGCACGCCGGGCGGCGCCTGCTCCGCGACGCAGAAACAACGAGCGGCGAGCTCGACTCCTTCTTCGCATGCGCGGGCATCGCCGGTGGATACCAGCAGCCATGCCAGATTATTCGCGGCCGCAAGGTTATCGGGCGCCTCGGCAAGGACGGCCCGGTAGCACGTTTCGGCCTCGTCGAAGCGACCGAGTTTGGCGAGGACGTTCCCCATGTTTGTCCTCGCGAACCTGTGCCCGTTGTCCAAGGAAAGACACTTCTCGTAAGCGGCAATCGCTTTGTAATACTGCCCGGCCAGTTCGTACTTCACACCCAGTGAATTGTAGTCTGCGGCAGTCTTTGGCTTCTCATCCGATGAAACCGCATCCCTCTGCGCGAGGCCGACCCTGTACGGGACCCGGGCGCACCCGCTCCCCGTGAGCAAGACGAGGCACATAACGCCTATTGTCTTAATCACTTTACAATATCGGGCCACACGAGTAGCGTCATCCAATCGGCCGACTCCCATTCTTTCAAGAACTGATTGTAGGATGCCTTTGACTCACCCTCGCTCCCGCACAGGATCACCTCCTGCGACACGTCATCGAAGCCAGTGACCACAACCACGTGTCCCCAGAAGTTCTTTTGGATCAGCGGATGGGGCATGTCGGGAAAGGGGTTGACATCCAGGATGGCGATGACGGGCATGCCCGCCGCGAGCTTCTCGCTGAGGTCTTGAGGAGAGCCGTGATAAAGCTGGGCGTTGAGCCCGTGTTGTTCCGCCCACTCCCGCAGCGTGCCGAGCCGGGCGCCGGCGTTGCCCGCATCGAGCGTTTGACTTGCCAGGTCTTGCTCATCCACCTCGATGCCCCAATACTCACATACTTGCGCGACGGCCTGAGGGCCGCATACCGGGTCCTTCTCCGATATAGAAGGTCCAAGCTCACAGGATAGCGTGTGAATTCCCCCATCCCCGATCCTGCGGTACTCCCTCGCCGCACACCCGGTCGCCACACACAGCAGCGCCGCGGCAACCAGGAGCGCTCCCGACCTGATTAAACCCGGGGCAACACCCAGGCGGCCTGCATTGTCTTCCCACTGGGATTTCATCCGCATGCCTCATAGCATAGCGCACGTGCGCCGTTTTTGCCAGATGTCGCTGAGGAACGGGAAGAAGAGGGAAAAAGATCCATCCGCGACGGGCAGGAAGGACGACAAAGAGCTCGGGGGCACAGCGCACTGTGCCCCCGCGTCATCGGGAATCGTGAAGTTGTGCCGCATCAATCCAGCGGGCGTTTCTGGCCGGCCTCTTCGTTTTCTTTTGCGACTTTCCTGAGGATTTCCGCCGAGTCGGCGTAAATCGGCTCGCGCTCGAGGCGCTCGAGTCTGAGCGCATCGGTCGGACACGTGACCGTGCACACGCCGCAGCCCATGCAGCGGCTGGCATCAACCTGGGTTTTTTCCGCGCCGTCCGGCAACGAGAGCGCCTTGAAGAAGCAATGGTCAACGCACGTTCCACACGCTGCGCAGTCGTCCGAAACGGTAGCCACAAAGTTGGACCGCGCAAACGCCCTCGGATTGTCCCAGCGGGTCAGCCCGCGCGTGATCGAGCAACAGCAGCCACAGCAGAAGCAGATGACGCCGTCCTTCATCTCCGCCGCATTGTCGGTCATGGTGACGAGGCCCATTGTTCGCATTTCGGCGGCGTACTTCTTCGCCTCCTCAACCGAAACTTGCTCGCCCTCGCCTCTGCCGGTCATCAGCATGCCGGGCAACCCGATGAACAGGCAATTGCCGACCGGATTGTTGTCCTTGCACTCGCGGATGCCGAGCCGTTCCGTCCGGTTTCGACACGGGCATGGAACCTTCGCGATCATGCCCATGTTGGCGTTTTCGAGAAACGTGTCGAGTTCTTCGTACGAGAGCACCTGTTGCCCACCCGAGATGGACTGCTCCACCGGCACCGCGCGCCGCAGCGGCGTTCCCTTCGCCGAGGACTCATAGAACCGATAAAACCCGTCTTTGATGAAGAAGTCCTGGTACAGCTTGCTCGCCTCAATGGTTTCCTTGTCGCAGGTCTGGCGAACTTGATGCACGTTCACCACCAGCGGGATGACGGGCAGCATGTATTGTCCGCCAAACCCGACGATGACTCCCTTCTCCACAAGCCGGGTGAGAATCCGCTCGACCTCGTCGGCTGGCCGGCCGGACGCCTCAGCCACGTCTTCCGCCGTGAGTCTGCGCGGGGCCACCGAAAGATGGGACGCCGCCTCCGCTTCCTCGGGCGTGAAAAGAAGTTCGAGATATTTCAGGAACGCGGGCGAGAAGTCACCATCCTTCTTGGGCACGCCCTGGACGTTCATGTCAATACGTTCGGCAAGCTTTCTGTACGGCGATGTCATGGTTTTTCTCCTACAAACTTCGAGATCCGCAAGTGTAATGGTTTCAACTTGAGCGCCCCATGCGCCTGTCATCTATACAAACGGGAACTCTT
>CAZEBC010000292.1:0-3136 GCA_964510165.1 uncultured bacterium | reverse complement strand
ATCGTACCACCGTGAGCCTCCACCAATTTCTTGCATATGCACATGCCGAGTCCCGTGCCCTGCTGTTTTGTAGTGTAGAAGGGATCGAATATGTGTTCCAGGTGTTGCGGCTTGATTCCGCAACCCGTATCGACGACACGAAGTCTAAGTGCTCTCGTGTCTCGGCAGAATCTGGAAGACATCTTAAGGCTGCCGCCCTCCGGCATTGCCTCTGCCGCATTCGTAATCAGATTGACGAGAACTCTCGTAATCTTTTCGCTGTCCAGTAGTACAGGGGATTCTCCCCCTTCGAGGTCGATCTCAACATTGACCCGTTCGAGCCTGTCCGTCACCTTGTTCATCGAAGTACGGACAATGTCGGAAAGCGTGCATTGCGAGCGTCTGAGCTGGGCCGGCTTGGAATACTCCAACAGGTCCCGCACAAGCGCAGTGAGTGAATCTACGCCGGAGGATATATCCTTCAAAATCGCCAGTTTGTCCTCCTCGCCGGCCAATTCCTTTGTCAACGATTCGATTCCAAGGATTATGTTCTGGAGGGGATTTCGTATTTCGTGCACGAAGACTGACATCATCTTGCCGGCATAGGCCAAAGTTTCCGCCTGTTTGAGTTCAGCGACTTTTTCCTTAACCACGGACTCAAGCGCCTCGCAGAGCAGGCGATAACGGGTCTCGGACTCGCGCAGAGCGTTCTCCGCATTCGTACGTTCGGCAATCTGATGCTTCAATTGTTCATTCGCGGCGCTGAGCGCGGCAGTCCTCTGAGCAACCATTTCCTCGAGGTGGTTCCGGTGCTCCCTCAATTCCTCCTCCGCGCGCTTGCGCGCGGTGATGTCGCGCGCCACATTGACCAGCCCCACGATCTCGCCGTCCTTGTACAGGGGAGCGCCCCTTACTTCCGCAAACTTCGGTGTCCCGTCCTTGGCAATAAATACATATTCCGACGGCGAAACCCGTTCGCCGTTCAGGATTCGCCTGGTGTTGGTGAGCGCCTGTTCAATATACTCGGAAGCCAAAAGGCGCAGATCGCCGATTCGTCGCCCGACTATTTCCTCCGGCCGATATCCGATGGCCGCCTCGACCGAGGGAGACACGCTGGTGATTCGGAATTCACGGTCTGTCGTATAAACCACGTCGCCCACGTGCTCGAAATGGAGGCGATACCGTTCCTCGCTCCGGCGCAGTTCTTCCTCCATCCGCTTCCGCGACGTGATGTCTTTGAAAGTCTTGGCGACACCGATTATCTGCCCTTCGGATGAGCAAAACGGGATTGAAGTCGTGATGCAGAAGACACTCGACCCGTCGCTCCGCCGTTTCTCGACCTCGCATTCGAACCGCTCCTCGCCCGAGAAAATGCGGTTTACCGCACAGTCACGTGTGCCGCAGTGCTCCCCGCCGATGACTTCATAGCATTTCCTGCTTTCCGCCCCGTATTTGCTTACCTCAAACAGGGTCGAAAAGGATTGGTTCACTTGTACGATATTGAAATCCTTGTCAATTACGCACAGCGCGTCCGCAACGTAATCAAGCAACTGGCTCAGTTCTACGTTATCGTACTTCACAAATCACCCCTTGCCGCTTTCAATCGCGTATGGTCGCCACCAGGCGGACGACCCGCCGACCTGGCACAGACGGACGAGAGGGTGGACAGTGCGGCTCTTATAGACCACTCTGCCTAAACACGGTCTTTTGCTTTCGATGATCTATAAAAACTCGGGGACGGCAGTCACTTTGGGTGGTTTGCTGATTCCTCCCGAAAACGCACCGATGGCTGAAGGATGCACATCGGTGAAGTAATTATATCCTCCAATCCCCAGATTGTCAATGACCTTTTCACTGGTTCTCGCTGATTTCTGCAAATTTTTTCTGCGTCAGCGTGTGTTCTCTGGATGGATCGGGTATAATCTCATCCGGACGACCGGTGAGGCAACACTGGCGTTAAGGAGATATCGTAATTTTCACCATGACACCCAAGAACCCAGGAGTTTATATGATTGGCGCACTAGCAGTAATACTCGCAGCACTGCTCATTGGCGTCGGGTCTCTGATCTTGTATTGGAAGTACCGCTCGCCATCGGATATCCATATCACGCAATCACTTAAGCTGGAAACGTGGACCGCGGTGGAGCCGGACGCGCACCACTCGAATACCGACCTCATCAGCTTCGGCGGCAAATACATCCTCGCACACGCGACATCGCCCTGGCACTTCGCGTCCGAGAAATGCAGGCTAGTCATCCGTGTATCCCCCGACGCCAGGAACTGGGCGGTCGTATCCGAAATCCGGATTCCGGGCGAGGACGTGCGCGACCCGAAGCTGGCTGTCATCGGCGGAAAGCTCTTCCTGTATTTCCTGAGAAACACGCGCAAGTTCTACGCCGAGCCGACCGGCACGGCCTATTGCGTCAGCGATGACGGGCGAAACTGGACTGAGCCCCAAAACCTTGCCACGTTGACCGGCTGGCTCATCTGGCGACCGAAAACGCATGACGGAACCACCTTCTACGCGCCAGCCTATTGGTGGGAACACGGCAAGGCGGCCCTCTTCAAGACGACCGACGGCATCAACTGGGCGGAAGTGGGGCTGATCTACTCAGGGGATAAGATTGATGAGACCGCCATCAGCTTCAAGCCCGACGGTTCAATGGTCATGACCGGCCGCCTCGAGATGAAGCCGAACCGATGGGGATATCACCCAGAGGCTCACACCCTCATAGGCGTCGCCCCGCCTCCATACACCGACTGGAAATTGAGCCGAAGCTACGTCACCCGGCTCGATGGCCCCTGCCTGTTCCAAGTCGGCGAGCGCACCTACGCATGCGGCAGGCGGCACGTCGGCGAAAGCGCCTACATGGGCAGCGTGTGGGGCGCCAAGCGGACCTCGCTCTACCTTGTTCTGCCGGACCAGCTCGTGTTTCTGTCAGACCTCCCAAGCTCCGGCGACACCGCGTATGCAGGAGTCGTGGTCGAGAAGGACAGCGTCCTCATCAGTTACTACACAAGCCCGCCCGGCAGAGACTATATCTGGCTGCTCGGAATGGTATCCAACAGCCAGATCGAGATGGCGCGCGCCCCTATCGAGACCCTTGAACGTCTGGCGGACCAAAAGATGGCCGGAAATGAGGCTACCGAGGTTGTC
>CAZEBC010000291.1:0-3144 GCA_964510165.1 uncultured bacterium | reverse complement strand
GTCCGCCCCCGTACCCGCATCGCGAAGGAACCCTCCATCTACGCGGCGGGCGTCGGCGGCGCCGTCATCTCACGCCACTTCGACCTCATCATCTGCGACGATATCGTGGACGAGGAAAACGCGCGCACCGAATTCCAGCGCGAACGCCTCAAAACATGGTTCTTCAAGGTGCTTCTGCCATGCCTCGAGCCGGACGGCCAGCTCGCCATCGTCGGCACCCGCTATCACTACCGCGACCTCTACGGTCACCTGCTCGAAACCGGCTTCGCGCCCACTACCATCATCCGCGCCATCGAGGACGGCCAAAGCTCATGGCCCGAAAAGTTCCCGCTCCATCGCCTCGAACAAATCCGACGCGACTCAGGCACCATCATCTTCAACGCACAGTACCAGAACGACACCGAGGCCATGAAGGGCGCCGTCTTCAAGGAGGAATGGCTCCGATTCTGCGACCAGCCGCCCGCCTCGCTCCGCATCTACCAGGGCGTCGACCTCTCCGTCGGCTCGGCCTCCGACTTCTTCGCCGTCGTCACCATCGGCCTCGACTCATGGGGAAACATCTACATCCTCGACTGCTACCAGGCGCGCCTCAGCTTCCGCCAGCAAAGCGCCGCCATCATTGATCGCTTCATGCGCTTCAACCCCATCCGCGTCGCCATCGAGTCCAACGCTTACCAGGCCGTCCAGGCCGATTTCCTGCGCGACCTCGGGCTGCCGCGCATCACGAAAGCCTTCGTCTCGACCGACAAGCTCACGCGCGCCTGGAAACTGTCCGCCCTCTTCGAGGACGGCAGAGTCTACCTCTCGCCGTCCATGCGAGAACTGACCGAGCAGCTTCTGGCATTCCCACAGTGCGCCAACGATGACCTCCTCGACGCCCTCGACCTGGCCGTTTCCATCTCCTCCTCCCGCGGCCCGAGGATACGGTTTATATGATGCATTGGGGTCATTTGGTGCACTGGTGTCAGTCCGTGGCCGTCCGCGTGCGTCCGTGTTGGTCCACTCTGTCCACTTTGTGCGCAGTCACTGTGCCTTTCTTGGTGCCCCTTGTGCCTTGGTGTTTGGAAAAGCATTCCTCTGCCTTGCCCCGCTCACCCTTGCCCCGGCAGGCTGATCTCCACCGTCGTCCCCTCGTTCAGCTTGCTCCGAAACGCCAGCATCCCGTTGTGCGCCTCCACGATCTTCTTGCAGATGGGAACCCCCAGCCCCGTCCCCCTCGCCTTCGTCGTGAAAAACGGCTGCTGAATCCGCTCGATGTTCTCCTCCGCGATGCCGCAGCCCGTGTCCGAAACACACAGCTTCACCGTCGGACTCCCCTCGTTCGTGTAGCGCGACCATATCCGAATCTCGCCGCCCTCCGGCATCGCCTCCACCGCGTTCGAGAGCAGGTTCACCAGCACGCGCGTCATCTTCACGGGATCAACCGATATCTGGCGCTGGTCACTGTCGAGTTCTATCTTGATCGCCACCTTGCTCAGCTTGTCCTTCATCAAATTCACGGCGTTATCCACCAACTCGCGCACCCGCCACAGCGACCGCTCCAGCCGCACCTGCCTCGAATACTCCAGAAGCTCGCCCACGGTCTCATTCAGCATAGTCGCCCCGAGCTTGATATCATCCAACATCTTCAGACCCAATTCATCATGCTGCAATCGCCTGCGCAACTCCTCAGCCCCAAACTGGATGTTGTGCAACGGATTGCGAAACTCGTGCGCGACCATGGAAACCATCTGCCCCAGCGCCGCCAGGCTCTCCGCCTGACGCAGTTCATCCACCTTCTGGCGAACCGTTTGCTCCAGGCTTTGCGAAAGCTCGCGATAACGCCCCTCCGACTCCCGCAGCGCTTCCTCGCTCTCCTTGAGTTCCCGGAACAGCAGCCGGTAAGGCTCGCGCAGGCCCACCACGATGACCGCCCGATAAATCAGATAGAACGATATTATCTTCAGCAGATGCCCGAGCAGATTCGACACCGCGTACGGACTCGCGTACAGCGTGAACGCCACCTCCGACGCGATTGTCGTCACGATCGACGCCAAAACCAAACGAAGCACTCGCGCGTCGAATCGCTCGCGCCGCTTGACCAGAATCGCCGCCGAACCCAGCAATATCACGCAGATGACGTATTCGCTCACCTTCTTGAACGGCGTCAGCCCGCTTCCGTCAATAAAACAGTCTGGAAAAAAGCCCCCGAATATCGCGAACAACGCCGCCGCCGTCACCGCCGCATACACGCCGAAAACTATGCGGATGCGGACTGTACGCCCCAGCGCCAGCGGCGCCGCCAGCAGCGACAGGCTCTCCAGATACCGTGCCGCTACCCAGAGCTGCGTCGCCAGGTTCGTCCCGTAGCCGGGGAACACGCCCATCCCCGAGTATGCGAGCGTGTGCACAAGGTCTATGAATCCGACAAACAGATACGCAGTCCCCAGCACAATCAGGCTCTCATTCTGCATGTATCGCCGCGAGTTCCACATCAAGAGAAAGATGCCCCATGCGACTGCCGCGCTGAACACCTCCGCCAGGCTGTGGAACAAGAGATAGCTGTAGAAACTCGTGAGATACACGCCCACGAGCGCCAGCGCGCCCAACAGCGGACTCACGTACTTCTCAAACTTGTCTCGCCCGATTTCGTCGATCATGGTATCCAGAACAACGGTAGGCGCCAATTCATTCGCGCGTCGTTTGATATTATAACCGATTGCACCACCAACCGACAGGCCTCCTCATTCCTCACCTTTCCCACTCACCTCAACCCTTTCCCAGTAAGAGTGGGCGCAGTCATATTCACCCTCTCCCAGTGGGAGAGGGCAGGGTGAGGGGCTTCGCCTGCGGCTCCGCCGCGCTGCGGTTCCCTCTTTGGAAAAGCCCACCCCGGTTCCCCCTTTTTCCAAAGGGAGCGGAGAGGTTGTCCCGTAATTTGGTATTTGGTTGTGGGGGCGGCCCTGTGTGGCCGCCCGGGCGCCCACATAGGGGCGGCCCTACAATGTACGGGACAGTCTCCGGAGGGGGATTTACCCTTACCTCCCCAACATGCTACAATCAACGCGATGAAACTACCGACCACGGATTCCACTGATTTCACGGATTTTCGTGAATATTCGTGTCCTTTGTGGATAAGTCTTTTGACCTTGAACCGGAAACCGT
>CAZEBC010000290.1:0-3303 GCA_964510165.1 uncultured bacterium | reverse complement strand
CTTCACTCCTTTTTCAGGCGAGAACCCTTTATCGTGCTCACTTATCCCGCGAGGGCAGTTAGGGCAAGAACGATGCCGACCTAAACTCGGGATGTTGCTCCCGTATTTCCGCATGTTTTCGCGGATTGAGCCGTAGTCGAGCCCCAAAATCTGTATATTGTGGTATACATCCGTGGAGGCCATACCGTCCGTTTTTGGGGATTGATATTAGCCGATTATGGGTGTATAATAGATTATACGCTTTGCAATTCGGGTGTGGCTGTGTTCATACGGGAAACCGCATACGAGTTTGGGAGTGGCCGTTTCGCAAAAAATCAAAGCCGCCAACTTCAGCGGCGGGCGGAGAATGCCATGTATTCTTCAATCAATATGGATGTCTTTCATGAGATTCGCGCTTCGTTGCATTCCAGCGATCAGATGAAGGAAGTGCTGAACTGGATCGCCAGGAAGGCCGCAGAGGTGGTCAGGGCAAAGGGAGCGCTCGTCAGGACTTTCGATTTGGAGAGGAATGAATTCGACACTGCCGCAGCGTACGGTATGGGAGACCTCTATCTGTCGAGCAAGCTCCTCTCGAGGCCGGAGATCATCCGCGACCTCTGTAAGCTGAACCAGATCGTCATCATAGAGGATATCCTGAACGACCCCCGTGTGGCCCATCCCCAACAAGCGTGGGAGGAGGGCGTCCGGATGATGGTAGACGTCCCCTTGAGCATAAAGGACCGAATCATTGGAATCATCCGGGTGTACCTGACTGAAATCCGTAAGCTCTCAAAACAGGAATTGAATTTTCTGGTGACTTGCGCCACCTGCGGGGCGTGCGCAATCGAGAAGGCGAGGGTCATGGAAGAGCAGAGGTCGCAGTACGACCATCTGGCCATTCAGACCGAGAAGCTTTCGGCCCTGGGCCGCATGGCGGCCGGCATAGCTCACGAGATAAACAATCCTTTGGCCGGGATTTTGTTGTACAGCACTAATCTATTGAAGAAAGTCCCGAAGGAGACGCCCCTGAGAGAGAGTCTCGAGATCATTGTCCACGAGACCCAGCGTTGCGGGAAAATCATTCAGGGGCTGCTGGAGTTTTCGCGTGAGGGCGAACCCAACAAGGAACTGGTTAATATCAATGATGTGATCGAAAAGGCGCTCTCCATCCTTCAGAACGAGTTTCGGCTTCACCATATCGATGTTCAGAAACAGCTATGCGGACAGATGGAGGAGATGCTCCTGGATGCGAACCAGATGGAGCAGGTTTTTGTCAATCTGCTGCTCAATGCCGTGGAGGCGATCAAGGAACGAGGCGTCATTACCGTCCGAAGCTACATTCAGCAGGAGCGGAAGCGCATGGTTGTAGAGGTCGAAGACAGCGGCTGCGGCATTCCGCCCGAGAATCTTGCGAGGATTTTTGAACCGTTCTTCTCGAGCAAGCCGAACGGCACCGGACTGGGGCTTGCCGTGAGCTTTGGCATAGTACAGAAACATGAAGGCCGGATCAAGGTTGCGAGCGAGGTGGGCCGCGGCACTCGTTTCACTGTCGAGTTGCCCATTCTCCCCGTGAGCACCGCGATCGCGCTGAATCGGTAGGTCAATGGAAAAAGCATCTATTCTCATAATTGACGACGAACAGGTCATCTGCAACGGTTGCCGACTGGCCCTGGCGGACGCAAATCTGTCGGTTGAATGTTGTCACACGGGCAAGGCCGGCCTGGCGGCCATATCCAACGGCTCTCATGACGTGGTCCTTCTGGACATGAAACTGCCGGATATGGACGGGATGGACGTCCTGAGGGTGATCCGCAAGGAGAACCCCCGCGTTTCTGTTATTGTCATGACGGGGTATTCCACGGTACAGAGTGCGGTAGAGGCCATGAAGCTGGGGGCGTTCGATTACTTGTCCAAACCGTTTACCGACGACCATCTCGTGGTGACAGTTGAAAAGGCCCTCGAGAAGAAACGTCTGGTTGACGAGAATCTGTCGCTGCGTCAGGAACTGCTTGTTCGACAGGGATTCAACAACATCGTGGGAGTAAATCCGAGCATCGTTCGAATATTCGAACAGATCGAGAAAGTCGCGCCTGCCGACAGCACCGTGCTCATCTTCGGCGAGAGCGGAACGGGCAAGGAACTGTTCGCCCGAGCCATTCATGCGCACAGTTCAAGGGCGGCGAGACAGTTTGTCGCGGTTGACTGCAGCACGCTGTCACCCGGTCTCCTTGAAAGCGAACTCTTCGGCCATGTGAAGGGCGCTTTCACCGGTGCGATAGAGAACAAGCCTGGCATATTCGAGATTGCAAACGGGGGCACTCTCTTTCTGGATGATATCGCAAACCTGAACCTCGACATTCAAGCGAAGCTCCTGCGCGTTCTCGAAGCCCATGAGTACAAGCCTGTGGGAGCGAGTCATTTCAAGACGACGAACGCCCGCATCATCGCCGCCACAAACAGGGACTTGAGACGCCTTGTTGATGAAGGGGTCTTCAGAGAGGACCTGTTCTATCGCCTCAACGTGTTCCCCATCTTCCTGCCGCCTCTGCGCGAGCGAAGAGACGATATTCCCGCGCTCGCGTATCACTTCCTCAGGCATTTCTGTCGCAAGACCGGAAAACGAATCAAGGGGTTCGCCGACGACGCCCTCGAAACACTGGTGAATTACGACTGGCCGGGCAACGTCCGTCAACTCAAGAACGTCATCGAGCGGCTCGTCATCCTTTCCGACTCGGAAACGCTTGACCTGGTCTATCTGCTGGATCATTTCCAGATGAAGCATACCCTCAAGCTCGATTCGATTCCTGACACCGTGGATGACCTCAAGGCCATCAAGAAACACCTCTTGGAAGACACCTTCGGGCAAATCCAGAAGGCGTTCATCATCAAAGCACTGAAGGCGAACGGCGGCAATATCTCGCGCGCGGCCGACAGCGTGGGCATGCAGAGGCCGAATTTCCACGCGCTCATGCGCAAGTATCGCATCTCCGCGAAGGACACGGAGCAGTAAAGCCGCAACGAGAGTTTCTCATCCGCAGATTTCGCAGATTTTTTTCTGATGAAGCAGGTCGCTTAACCACAGAGACACAGAGACACAGAGAAGGACCCGTTCATCAAGTGATGCTTCGCGCGCCTTCGTGGATAGATCTGTTTTTGTTTTGTCTTTTGAACCAGAAAGCCTTAACCAGAGACCAGAAACCGCGACGGTTTTTGGGTTTCAAGTTGTTTGAATGAATTCGGACCTACCATCCAAGAGTGACTGAAGTGAGCTAAAGTGACTAAAGTGCACTAAAGTGACTAGAGTTGGTCGAATGGGTTCGACCC
>CAZEBC010000289.1:0-3318 GCA_964510165.1 uncultured bacterium | reverse complement strand
GAGCGACGGATAGCATAGTTGGTCAGGCGGGCAAACAGTCGGCCTAGGAGCCTGCGGGTTGCTCGCGACCGCCATCGGCATACCGATCGAGCAACAAATTTGAACGTGTCCCGGTTTTCGGGACGTGCGATTACTGCATCCGTCACCCCCCTTCTCCTTTGTTAAACTCTTATCAAATATAGAGTTGTATCATTTAACCTCCTCTCGCGGAACGCAGGGGAAGTTGAAATGGCGTGAATTTTGCTTTCCTTGCAGTCATCTCTGAATACTCTTCGGCAACAAGATGGAGGGATAGAGTTCGGCGACCGGTTGCACGCGCCGCGCGTTCCCGGCTACTCGCATGAAAACAAAGAGGATAGGCGAACTGCTGGTCGAGGCCGGCTACATAAGCGCCGCACAAATCGAGGAAGCCCTCGAAATGCAGAAGACGACGCCGAAGCGGGTTTGTGCCATTCTGCTGGACCTGGGATATCTCAACGAGGAAAGCTATCTCGAGTTTCTTAAGAAGGCCCTCAGCACCGCCACCATCGAACTGACAAGCTGCAAGATCGAGGCGGAAGTGCTCAATCTAATCCCGCGCGATCTGGCGTTGGACCTCGAGGCGGTGCCGATCAGCAAGATCGGCAATGTGTTGACCGTAGCGATGGCATGTCCTATGGACATCGAGGGGCGGAAGAGGCTGGAGGGCCAGACCGGGTTGAAGGTGAGGCCCATACTCTGCGCGCCGAGCGCCATCCACTCAACTATCGAGAAGTGCTACAAGGCCGACGATAAGAACAACGGCGCCAAGGAGCCGCCCTCACAAGCAGAGAACTATTCAACCCTTGCCCACGTGGTCCGTCTCGTCAATGTGGTGGACGAACTCCCGACGCTTCCCGAGATCGTAAGCGTCGTCTCTTCGATAGCGAATGATCCGAATTCCTCTGCCGCCGACCTTTCCAAGGTGATCGAAAGCGACGGGTCATTGTCGGCGAAGATACTCAAGCTTGCCAATTCCGCCGCCTACGGGTTTTCAAGAAAAATCTCGGTCGTGCACAATGCGGTCGCGCTGCTCGGATTCAAGGAGACGCAGTCGCTTGTGACTTCCGTAAAAGTATTTGACTACTTCGTTGACAGGCCCGGATTGGATTTTCGCAGTTACTGGAACCATGCCCTGACCTGTGCGACGCTCACCCGGTTGCTCGCGCTCAACCTGAAATCTCGCGAAACCGAAAACGCCTTCGTCGCGGGACTCTTGCATGACGTGGGCAAGCTGGTGCTTGCGATGGCTGACCGCGGTGTAATTGAGGGACTCCATGATCTTTGCTCCGACGGCGTCGCGCTCAGCCGCGGCATGGAGGAAGAACTGCTGGGAGTCAGTCACGCCGAGGTCGGCTATTTGCTTGCGGACCACTGGCTGTTGCCGGAATCTCTGGCCAATGTCATTCGGTATCATCACGAGCCGGAGCGGGCGCAGGAGCCCAAGACGCTTCCGGCGGTCGTCTATCTGGCGAACATATTTTCCAAGAAGAAGCCGCAAGAACTCGGCAGGGAGGCGGCATTTTCAGATGACGTCGCGAGGGCGCTTGACCTGCTTAAGTTATCCGAGGCCGCATTTCAAAAGACGCTCGCAATCTATTCCGGCCTGGCATCCGACATCATGGTGTTCTGAAACAGGAATTCACTACCCTGTAGGTGCGAATTCATTCGCACTTTTTTCGGCCATTTCCGCTTGCAGTTTTGTGAATAAATTCGCACCCACACATTTAGTGGATACTCTCAGGAACCCCTATTCTCCCGCCCGTTGCAGAAACTCCTTGTCCCTCTCCATGAAGTGGACCAAGGTGTTGCGCGACATGAGGCAGTAGTCCTGTTCGCACAGGACTTCGAGAATCTGAAGGCGCAGCCTGCGAGCCGCTACGTCCTCGGGGTCGTGCTTGAGCACGACATCGAGAACCTGCAGGGCGAGTTGAGCCTTTCCCTGGTCGAGCAATTTGCGGCTTCTATTGATTACGGCCCCTCTGTCTCCTATCAAGTTGAAGATTTCCTCGTTGACCTCGCGCTCGGGCCGGGGCAGGAGATGGGCCGGATTGTGGTCGAAAAATCCGTGATACCAGCGGTAGATGTTGTAGACCGCGAACTCGGGACGCGAATAGATGAAACGCAGATACCGATGCTCCTTCAGATGCTCGGGCAGATTGACCACGTGGATCATTTCATCCAGGGGCATATCCTTGTTGATGCACTCGACGACCTGGTCGTGGATCGAGTGTATCGCCTCGATGGTCACGTCGAGGAGTTCCTTCAGTTCCGCGCCTTCGTAGACCGCGTGGCCGCCGTGAGCGATGAGCATCTCAGGCCGCTTCTCCCGCACGGCCTCGAGGGCGCGCGCCCACGGGAGCGCAAAGCGAGTGGGCTTGAATGGATTGCCGATATTCGGGAATCCGGCGATGATGAGGTCGCCGACGAATGCAGTCTTGAGTTCGGGAACGAAGACCCACGTGGCGTCATCGGTCTCGGCGCGCGCATGATAGAGTTCGAAGGTCTTGTCGTCCAGCGTGAAGGTCATCGCCTCGTCATATACCCGCGTGGGATTCACAAATGGGCCTTCCTTCCCCGTGTGAAAGGCGAAGTTGAACTGCATCAAGGCGATCCTCGCCCGATGCTCAGACAGGATGCGATATTTCTCGAACCGGTCGGTGACATAACGATGCGCGATGATCTCGGGAGAGTCTTCAAGAAAGACTCTGGCGCCCCCGACATGGTCGAGATGACCGTGCGTATAGATGACGTATTTGACCGGCCCGCCGGTTTCGCGGATTTTCTCGAGCATCTTGCGGCCGAGCGAGGGACTGAGGAGCGTGTCGATGACGACGGCGCCGTCGCTCGTATCGACCCATGAGGCGTTGGCGATCAGTATTCGGGCGACGTGCACGTCTTTACGCGGATGTTCAAAGAAAACGTCGCCATAATCGATCACTTGGATGGCCTTGTCCTTCTCGGGCTGTCCAATCGGCGGCTTGCCACTACCCTTGGCTCGATTCTTCCTGTTCATTTGCATCGTTTCCCTTCGATTCTCTTTGACATAGATGGAGCGCGCCGCGGGGTGAGGTCACGAGTGCGGTATGTGACGGCCTGTAGGTCTCACGGCGCCCGCCTCGAGATACCGAAAGAGACAACCACAAGGGCGACCGCGTATGAGAACAGGCCCACCATCATCGCCGCCGAGAAGCCCCAGTTGATCGCCACGCCTATGGAGATTACGGAGGCAAAGACAGAGGTAGCGCCGTTGATTCCCCACACCCACGGTATCATCTCGGGCGCCTGTCTGGCGACGAG
>CAZEBC010000288.1:0-3333 GCA_964510165.1 uncultured bacterium | reverse complement strand
AGCTTATCATGCCGCATGAGTATCTGGGCGCCCTCGATAGGATGGCGTCTTATGATGATCCATTCCTTTTCGGTCAGCTTTGCGGGCTTGTTCAGTATCTCCCTCGGTATCTTGACCTTTCCTATATCGTGCAGCAGAGCGGCGACACCCACAAGCCTCATCTGTCGGTGGTCGAAGGAGAGCCTGCTTGCCAGCGCGAGCGAGGTGATGGCCACGTTGACGGAGTGATGAAACAGGCAATCGTCGTAATTCTTGATGCTCATTGCGCCCACCATGGCTTCGCGGTCGTTAAGGAAATCCTCCATCAAGGAGGACACCGCCATCTGCAATGTCTGCTCGTTAACGGGTCTATTGTCGAGAACATCCCGCTCCACCATCTCCATGCAGCCAAGTGCGCCATTGTATGAAGCCTGGGCGGTATCGGAGCCGCCGTTCTGCTCCACCAGTTCGTAGACTTCCTCGGCCAGGCCGATCGGAACGAGTTCCTCCAGCTTGATGCCCGTGATGCCCTCGTTCTTTATCCGAATCCTGAGCGATTCCTTGTCCGGGCACGCCTCTTTCCCGCTTATGAGGGAAAAGAACACGGAAAGCGATTTCGGGGTTATGTCGGACGACAGCGAAAACCCGTTGACCCCGCGCCCCGCGAGAGTGGAAATGAAATCGGTGTACTTGATGCTCTCCGCTCGCAGCAATTGCCTCTCGACGTAAAGTTCCGAGTTTACCAGGTGAAAGCTCACCTGGGGACGCCGCGCAAAGAGTCCCTTAAGCAGCCTGCAGGCTTCTGCAGCCGGCTCGATGACCGAGGGATGCATGGGAGGGTAAATGCCCACGTTTCTCAGCACGGCCACCATACGTGGGATTATCTCGCCGGTCAGATAAATGATGCTGCCGGAGTCGGACATGACGTTCAGTGTTCCTCGTGGTTGTGGAGGGCGCATCGAGCGCTCTCGCGGATAAATGCCGCCTTTCGCCGATGAAACACGCTTTGCGTTCGGCTGAGCCTCATCAACAGGTTGGTCGCCGCTTCCGATTCGATTGCGCCCAGAGCCTCGGTCGCCAATCTGATGATGTCATCGTCCAATTTCAGTATCCTTTTTTCGTTCAGGAGTTGGCTGATCGCGGGCACTGCCTTGTCTGACTGCATGGCGGCAACCCACGCCGCGGCCGTCCTGCACATCTCGGGGTCGTCCGATTTCACGCATCCGCAGACCAGGTCGATCGCCTCATCAGTCCTTATGGATGCGAGCCCTTTCAACGCCTCCTTGCGGACGCGAATGTCTTCGTGGGAAAGAGCCTTCCGAAGATGGGAGATGCAGACGGGACTGGCGATCCTGCCGAGAATGGAAATGGCGTTGCGCACAACGTACCATTTCGGGTGGTCGAGCTTCCCGACTACGGTCGCGACGCTTTTCTCCCCCATATCGGCGAGCGCGCGGCAAATCAGGATCCGGACGCGGCGCGATTCCTCGTACTCCAGCGCCCGGGCGAGCGTGGCGATGGCGTTTTCCCCCGCCTCCTCCAGGTATCTTACGATGGCCGTGAACTTGGGACTCTCCTTATTGAGTTCGACGAATTTCCCAATCAGCGAGAGCGTCCTCCCCTCGCTGATGAATTCCTCTATGGCGGACCTCAGGGGCTCTAGTTGCGCGCTCGAAAACAGGCGCCTTTTCTCCTCCAACTCGGCCTTGAGTTCACGCAGCAGCACGGCCGCTTTCTCGTAATCCTCCGCCTGCAGCAAGTGATCGAGGAGGGAGGCCGCGCGAGCAACCATTGGCGCATGGTTTGCCGGGACCTGCTCATAACGCATCAGTTCCCCCAGGGTGGGCACCATGAGTTCGTCAATGGGCGCCTTCAATTCCGCGGCCATCTGACTCATCAACCTGGCTCGTTCATCGCCCTGGAACAGGATCTTCTCGGGAGGATAGCGGTCGATCCGAGGTAATGAATCCTCCACCTCCTCCGGGTGTGCGCCTTGCCCCGACAGGAAGACGCTCACGGATTGCTGTCGTTTCAGTACGGCCTCGACTTCCTGGGTCAACTTGCCGGTGTCTTTCAATTTCGTGCGCAGAAGTTCAGCCAAAGCCATCCGGCTTGTGCCGCTCAGGTCGAGGTTTGCAAAATATGCGTGCATCACCGAGGCAGTACCCCCGCTCAGTTCATAGTTCTCGAGCACCACGTCCGCGAGTTGTGTGACTGGAAAGCGACTCACGATTTCTGCCTCTATGTTCTTCGAAGCGAGGTTTGGCATCAGGCCATGATGGATTAATTCCGCCTTCAAGTTGCTGGAAAGTCCGAGTACCGAGAACGCCAGATTCTTGAAGGTCTGGGACCGTTTGTCTTCCGATGCCACTGAAGCGATCGCGGCGCCTACGGTGCTGAGTATCGTAACGAGCCGCTCCACACGAGTCGCCTGGTCGGTGCTGTCGTCGAGTTTCTGCAGCCTCAGATTGAATTTCTCCAGCAGTTCCGAGAACACCTCGGGCTTACGCAAGAGGGCAAGCAGCGGCTTGAAACTCTCCGGGTCCCCGCCCTTCACCCTCATGAACAGACGGCTCAATTGATCCCCGCATCCGAACTCCCTCAAATCCAGGTCCAGGCCGTCCAGCGCCTCAAGCCAGGGAGGCGTGCCGGGAGGAAGAGAGATGGCGTCAGCCTCCACAATCATCAAGTCGGGCGTGCTTTCCACAACTGCATGGAGTATCTCCATCCGCCCGATCAGCTTTTCGATTCCGCCCGCCGAGGCAACGTCCTCCACCTTTGTGCTCAGTATGCGAAGCAGCGTTTTCATCTCTTCAAGAGGTATCGAGGGATCAATGACGATCTTCTGGACTCCTCGTTCGTATAAGCCGAGGGACAATTCGGCTATTCGAGGATCAGATGTGCTCGCGGGAATACCGTTCGCGGAGAGGTGATCCTTTTCCACATGGATTTCAAGTGTCTGGTTATCGGGGAAGTCCTGTCTGAGTCTTTGCAGCAACCTTTCCAGCGAATCCGTGACCATCGCATTTCCGGCAGGATACAGCAACAGGTCTTTCTTGGCCTTGATGAGGAGCGCAAGCAAGGCCTGTAGATTGGCCGCCGCGTTCGTTTTTGAGCACGCTTCGGACCCTGCCGTAGCGCCGGAAGCCCGGATGTTCGCCTCGTCCTCCATCATCAGACCGCATCCCTCCTTGGGCGTCGAACACGCCGCAGAAATCATGTAAGCTACAGCGCATCAGCCACTTGCACACTAGACTGCTTGAGAACAAGAGACTCACGCTTCCCGATCGCTCGGAAGAAACGTGTTGACGCAATTGAGCTTAGCATGTACAATGCGAAGCATGATTTGTGCCA
>CAZEBC010000287.1:0-3341 GCA_964510165.1 uncultured bacterium | reverse complement strand
ACGAAGATGTTTGACTATTCGTTTCACATGAAGGAGCTGATAGCCGACATCGCTCGGAGAAGTCGGCCATTCCGTCACATAGACAGTCACAAGATATTCGTTGGTGTGTCGCATTCACGGAACAGAAGGAGGCACGGGCTGCAAGCGAAGCTGGTGCCGCTGAAGTTTCAGGGCGGCAAGCGAGTGATCCAGGCGAAGGGCGACTGGTACTGCAAGATGCCGAAGATTGTGCTTGACGGACAGGAAATCCTCTATGCAATATACTTCTGCCTGCCGCGATTTCAGAACCTGAGCTTTGAGGAGAAAATGCTCATCATCTTTCATGAACTCTATCACATCAATCCGGATTTTAACGGCGACATTCGGCGGTTTCCGGGCAAATACTATCAGCATACAAGTTCAGAGAAAGAGTACGACAGGGTAGTCCAGAGTTTCTCCATGCGATACCTCAGCAGCCCTCTCAGCCGGAGGCCGACGAGATTTCTGCGATATGATCACGAGCAATTACGTGAGAGATATGGAGAAATCTCAGGACTCACTCTCAGATTGCCCGATCCCATTCTGTTCAAACGAAACAAAGAACACGGAAATTAGGTGAGAACTTGATTGAAGAAATTCGAGAGATACAGGAGAGGCATCGAATCGTCGGGAGGTCCGATGAGCTTTCGGCGGCGCTTGCCTGTGTGCGGCTCAACCGAAATCTTCTGATTGAAGGCCCGGTCGGTGTGGGCAAGACCGTCCTGGCGCTTGCGATCACTCACCATCTTGCGCGGCCCTTCTTCAGAGTTGACGGAGACGAGCGCTACACCGAGCAGAAGCTGACCGGCTGGTTCGATCCGCCCATTGTGCTCGCAAAGGGATATGCGCAGGCCGCATTTATTCCCGGACCTCTTGCGCAGGCGATGCTCGAATCGGGTATTCTTTTTATCAATGAACTAAATCGGATGCCCGAGTCTGTCCAGAACGTGCTGCTGCCGAGCCTCGATGAGCGTATTCTTTCTGTGCCGAAGTACGGTGAAATCAGCGCCAAGAACGGATTTGCCGTAATTGCCACTCAGAATCCCCGGGAGTTCGTTGCGACAAGCCACCTCAGCGAAGCCCTGCGCGATCGGTTCGAACTGGTTGTGCTCGATTATCAGTCGCTTGAGGAAGAGGTGGAAATAGTGCGGCGAAACCTGCCGCATCAGCTCAGCCCGAGCGACAGCCTGATTCGGGAGGCCGTGGAGGTCGTGCGAGCGACGCGCGAGGCGCCGCAGATTCGGCGGGGGGCCAGTGTTCGGGCCGCCATCAGCATGGTAGAGCTGGCAACCCAGCTTCAGGGCACCGACTCGCTCAGACGCGCGGCCCGCATTGCCTTGCCCACACGCATTGAACTCGCCGACGACGCGCACGAATCCATCCATGAAGTAATCGATTCCATAGTTGACGGACTCAAAAAAAAAGCTCGCCTTCCGTAGCTGAAGCCTCGCTTGATAAAGCCGAAAACGGCATCGGCGGGGGCGATAGAGCCGTCGCAATCGGTATGCCCGACCTATTCGCCGACAGTTCCTCGGATCATGCCTGGGAAATAGCCACCACGTATCACGACCTCCGGGCCGAACTCAAGCGCACTCCCAAGAAGCTGGCCGAAGCGCGAACGGTAGCCGTTCGAGCGGTTCTTGCCCGCGCACGGGCAGCCATAGGGTCCTCGAAGAAGGAAACCAGGTCACTCTTGGACTTGTTTCCAAACCGACCTTATGCGGAACTGGACATAGAGCAAACCATTGAAAACATTATGGATAAGGCATGTCCGGATGGCAACGACATCGTGGTCAAGGTCAAGGAGCAGAAGAGGTTCGATTGTGCGCTCATGCTTGACACATCGCTTTCAATGAGCGGCGCGAAGCTGGCTTTGCTGGCAGTTGCTACCGCGGTGCTCGCATACAAGTTGCCGTCCGAGGACTTCGCCGTGATCTGCTTCGAATCGACGGCTTCCACAGTCAAGAAGATTCGCGCACAACTGTCCATCGAAAAACTCGTCACACGAATTCTTGAGGTACCCGCGGTTGGGTATACGAACATCGAGGCGGCCCTAAGAGAAGGAATCGGGCAGCTTGGTCGGGGAAGGCATAAGAGACGGGTCGGCATTTTGCTTTCCGACGGCAAGTATACCGCCGGAGATTCCCCGGTCGGCGCGGCGGCCGGCTTTCGGCAATTGCATGTGGTCCTTCTCGGCGATTTCAACACCGACCCTGATGCCTGCGCGGTGATGGCTGCGGCGGGTCATGGAAGCGTGTATCCGGCGCCTTCGTTTGAGAGCCTGCCGCGAGTGTTGCACAGGCTTGTGTCGGATTTGCTCACCTGACATCTCATCCTGCTGAGTGAGTTTGACGATTAGTCCGACCGCGTCGTATTAGGATTTTTGGAATGTCCGATAATATATCTTATGTCTACTGTCGTGGAGCTGCGCCAAGCCTTGCAAACCTGCCCAGTGCGGGTTGGTTGCTCGAATTATAGGCACGACAGGCGGCATCGCCTTAAGCGATGGATACGTCCAAGGGTCTTGAGAGCGATTTCACCTAACCTATTCCGCTAGCACTTGAGTCATAACATATTGCTTTCACGCGAATTATGGCTCAGCATGCGCATTGCTAATAGCCAGGAGCGATGGGTTTTGGAGGGTTCCGAGGCGGTTTTGGCGAATGTACCAAAATGGAGGTCGGTCAGGTCAGACCGCGAGTCTACAGGATCCCCCACTGAATGGGCACGATGGCCCCCTCGCGGAATGCGGGATGTTTGGATGATTCGGACAGGTCAAACTGGTTGGAATGCCTGGCGCGAAACCTCAATGACAACTTGAGCAGTTTGAAGAGCTACAGGAGGAGCAGCCTGAAGAGCCCACGGACGACACGGTCTTGCCGCCGGATGAGAAACCAAAGCGAGAGACGCATTTTCGGACCTGCTTGCTGCTGCACTTCTCGCACTTCGGGAATGGTGAGCTTGAGGAAGGCAATAATGCCTCGAAGGAGTGATGGCATTTCTTGCATTCGAACTCATAAATCGGCATTGTGATACTCCCCTATTAACATAAAGATTGGAGCGGGATACGGGATTCGAACCCGCGACTTTCAGCTTGGGAAGCTGACACTCTACCAGCTGAGTTAATCCCGCCTGGCAGACGATTCACACGCAAGAGCGTGCGAATGAATTCGCACCTACAGCCGAATCGGCCTCGCCTGAATTATCTACATTATACTCCTTGGACTGCCGATTTGCAAGGGAAACCTAACCCAAAAATCCAAACCACCGATTTCACGGATTAAACTGACCTATGCGAAGCGGGTGATTTCCTCGAATTCCTT
>CAZEBC010000286.1:2272-3369 GCA_964510165.1 uncultured bacterium | reverse complement strand
GGTCGGTTCCCTTCCTCACATGGATTTTCACAAGGCCCTCATCCTCGCCGTCGATAACGGCGCGTTCCACGTCGCTCAATTTTCGTGTGAAAGTCTCGACTTCGATTCCCTTCTTGCGGGCGTCCTGTTCGTACATGCCGACGTGCGCGATCTCGGGATCGGTATACGTGCACCAGGGGACTGTCAGCGCGCTCAGTTTCTTGCGACCCCAGAAGAGCGCGTTCTGCAGGACGATTCGCGCCGCCGCGTCGGCGGTGTGAGTGAACTTGTAATCGAGGCAGACATCGCCCGCTGCGAAGATGTTCTTGTTCGTGGTCCTGAGCGTGTCATCCACCACGACGCCTGTCTTATTGTATTCGACGCCGGCGGCTTCGAGATTCAGGGCGTCCACATTCGGGATTCGGCCCGCCCCAATGAGAATCTCGTCGACCGCGATGTCTTCGGCCGCGCCCTTGGTTTCGACCGTCACGATCTTCTGGCCGCTTGAGTTCCTGACGCGCGTGACGATACTGCTCAGCCTCATGTCTATCTCTTCGCGCCTGAAGGCTTCGGCGATGACCTCGGCGGCGTCAGGGTCTTCCCTGATGAGAATCTGGGGCGCCATCTCGATGAGCGTCACTCGGCTTCCGAGCCTTTGGAACGCCTGCGCGAATTCACAGCCGAGCGGGCCCGCGCCGAACACCGCGAGCCTGCGCGGGCGCTGCGTGAGCGAGAAGACCGTTTCGTTGGTGAGAAAGCCGGCCCCGGCGAGTCCCTCTATCGGAGGAGTGGCCGCCCGCGCGCCCGTTGCGATGACGGCCTTCTTGAAGCGAAGCGTCTCACCGTTGAGCTCGATGGCGCGGGGCCCACTGAACCGGCCTTCTCCGAGGAACACATCAACGCCAAGGTCACGGAACCTCGCCGCTGAATCGTGATGACTGATGCGCGCCCGTAGCCGCCGCATGCGCTCCATGACGGCGGGAAAATCGGCGTCCGCGCTGCCGTTTATTCGCATGCCGTATCGGTGCGCGTCCCGGATATCGGCGTATGCGCGTGACGAGCGGATGATGCACTTCGAGGGCACACAGCCGACATTCAGGCAGTCGCCGCCGAGCAAG
>CAZEBC010000286.1:0-2172 GCA_964510165.1 uncultured bacterium | reverse complement strand
CCCCTGAACCACGGCTTTAGTAACGGTGTCGGCGCCGACCACGTAAAGGACCGTTCCCGGCAGCATGCACAGCCATGACCAGAACACATAGGTCCAGAACCTCACCCGCGTGAGGCCGAAGCCGTAATTGAGAATATTGAATGGGAAGAGCGGCACGAGGCGCGTGAGCGCGACCATAATCGCGCCGTGCTCCTCGGTCATACGGTCAAGCTTCTGAAATTTTTCCTTGTCGGAGAGCCACTGCGCGACCGCTCCGCGCGCGAAATACCGCGAGACGAGAAACGCCAGGCTTGCCCCGAGCGTGGAGGCGATGCTCACCACAATGATTCCGAGCACCGATCCGAACAGCGCGCCCGCCGCCACAGTGAGCGCGGAGCCGGGAAGCGCCACGACCACGGCCACCGCATACAAAAGAACGAAGACAGCCGGCCCCCATGCACCGAGCGAAAGGATCCATCGGCGCAGGTCGCCCAGGCGCTCGCCGAGCCCCAGGAGCCTCGCCATTATGATAATCGCAACTATAACCGCGAGCAGCGCGATGGGGCGCCAGAGGCCCTGCACCTTTTTCCTTTCCGTTAGTGCGTTATCCATTCTCATCCTTCTGTTCATTCAAGGACCAATCGTAATCCAGGTATCCGATTTCATAATCCGACGTGCGGAGGAAGTCGGCAATCTTATTGTCCGCATACTTACTGATGAAATTCAATACTGCCCTCTCCCGTTCGCTGTGGCCCTTGAGGTTCTCATCGGTTCCATAAGTCTTGACAAAATCCTGCCCGAACCACTTGAAAATCGAGGACAGGTACACCCGCCCTTCAATCGGCTCGATACGAAACTGCTTCGGATTCTTCAGAAACCTGCGCGTCTGGTCATCGAGCTGGGCGTCGAGATCATCGCCGCGATACGGCTCGCGTCGAAGCGGCGGACATCCCATCGCGGCGCACACGAGCGCCATGTGGATGCGCGGCTCATTGAACTTGGCGCGAAGCGTGTCATGCTCGATCCCGTCCAAAGTCACCTTCGTGCCCATCACCGGAAACGTCACCCTGTCCCATACGCCCGGTATCTGGCGAATGCTGTTATCGGGATAGAGCAGTCCCCCAAAGAGCCTCGGCTTTATGGGATAATGGTTGATGATCGCCTGGAGCGTGAGCGCATTGTATGCGTTGATCCAAAGGGCGACTTTTTGGGCATCGGTCCATGCCTCAAACGTTTCCAGCTTGAGCGTCGCCAGTTCAGCGGCGAAGTCGTCGAGCTTTTCGCGGTTTTCTTTCAGACCCTTATAGTCGACCATACCTTCTTCGTTGACATGTTTTTTGAGGACGGCGGCGTAATTGTCGTAGCTGAATTCCCCATTCGTTTCCGCGAAGGCTGTAGACGAAACGATCAGAACAAGACAGGTGAATAACACGCTCGTCAGATGTTTCACCTTCATGTCCCTCCCTATCTTCACGCGAGCGCGCCGCCACAGGATGAGCCGTGTCCGGCCGAACAGCCGAAGCAGTGCTCGCCGGTGACGATTCGGCGCCTCTCGATGGAGGATAGTTCGAACCGATCGATGTGGTCGGGTGCGCCGTGGTTGACCGCGTATCCAAGCGCCAGATTGAAATCGCAGTCGTACAGCGTTCCGTCCCACCCGACGCTGACTTGATGCCTGCACATCAGCCCCTGAAGCGTATTCGGATTGAAGGAGTCTCGCAGTAGCCTCAGGTATTCATCCTCTTGGTTTTGATGCCGAAGCTCGGCGCGAAAGCGCCCCATCGGCATATTCGTGATGGTGAGGAGTTGAGTGAACGCGATGCCGAACCGCGAGCCGAGTTCGCGTCGGTAGTCCGCCTCAAGCGAAGACTGCTCCGGCGGGAGGAACGGACCGCCGGGATTGTATACCAGGTTGAGCGACAGGCCGGGTGCTCGGCCGTATCCCGCCGCATTCAATCGTCTGACGGCTTCGATGCTTTTCTCATACACGCCCAGGCCGCGCTGTGCGCGCACGTTCTCCTCGAGATAACAGGGCAGCGACGCCACAAGCTGCACACGTCGCTCGGCAAACCATTCCGGCAGGTCCGTCATTTCCGGCTCGAGCAGAATCGTAAGATTGGTGCGCACCTGCACGGCGAGGCCGCGTCTGTAGAGCGCCTCGATGAATCGCCTGAAATGCGGGTTGAGTTCGGG
>CAZEBC010000285.1:0-3430 GCA_964510165.1 uncultured bacterium | reverse complement strand
CGCGCGCGCCGTCGGATGACCTTCGCACTTTGAGGCCGAACGAGCGCGCGTCGCCAGGCGCGATCTCGGCAACGATCTCCAGCGTGTCACCCACATGTTCGATTACATGCAACGAATTCGATAGCTTCACCGCTTCATGAATATAGTCTTCGTCCATCCGCAGTCTCTCAAGTTCCGGCGCCGGCGTCTGGACAAGCCTGTTATCCTCAGTCACCGACAGAACCCTCGGCAGCGCCATGCAGCCGTTCCAGCCGCGGCCATCCTTGAGCGCACCCCAATCCCAGCCGGGAACCCAGCCGAGCAGAACGCATCGGCCCTTATCATCGAACATCGTGTTCGTTCCGTAATAATTTCCCCAGTCCACGATTCCACCGGTCTCGGGCGTAAAGGTCAGCGTGCGCGTGTCGAACGCGCCGACATCATACCGAACCAGATCGAACGGCGACGAGATGAATACCCACTTGTCGCCCAGCGGCACGAAGTTCGGACACTCGACGCTCTTGTCCCACATGATTCCCCTGGTGGTCCATTCGGTCAGTTCCGCGTTGCCGGCCTCATAAATCGGCGTGCCTGCATCGCCGCACGCGCCGATGATCATGAACGTGCGCCCGTCCGCATGAAAGATAAACGGGTCGCGCCACTCCGGGCTGAAGCCGGGCCTGCCGTGCGTCTTCAGGCTCAGGATCGGATTGGCCGGACTCCTCTTCCACTCGATCAGGTCCTCATCGCCGACCGCCGCCCATTGCTCGAAAGGAATCTCATACGGTATCTTGTTCTCGAACACTGCCGTATAGAACAGCATCAACGCGCCGGCTCCATTGACCGCCGCGCAACCCGACCAGCAGCCTCGCTCCCCCCGCTCGACCGAAGGCGCAAGCGCGATCGGCAGGTGTTCCCACGACACGAGGTCCTTGCTGCGCGCGTGACCCCAATGCATCCCCGCCCATTCGACCTGATCTGTGACGGTCTCGTCATAGGGCTTATCCCCGAACGGATTGAATTGGTAGAAGATGTGATAATAACCCTTGTGATACAGTGGCCCGTTGATGTCGTTCATCCATCGGGCGGGTGGGAGGAAATGATACACAGGCCTATCGGGATCGACCTGCGCTTGAGAGGCCGCGTCCACGACAGCTTGCATTGCGGAAGAGATTGCAGAGTTCATATAGTTACCTAAGATGAATGCGCGCGGGCGCACGCCGTGCCCCTGCGGGATCACGCCCTCACAACAACCGTCGGCCCAGTGGCATATCGTCGCAGGGCGTCATCATCAAGCTCCACCCCCCAGCCGGCGCCTGTCGGAACCGCTGCCGTCCCGCCGCTGTAATTTATTTCATCAACAATCAGATCGTCCTCCAACATGATATGCCCGAACAATTCCGGCGCATGCCCGAGCGAATGATACCTCGCCGCCGCGAGATGAATCTGCATCGCCGCCGCGATGCCAAGCGTCTGATTGTGTATCACGACACTCATGCCGCGCTGCTCGGCGTATGTGATGGCGCGCAAAGCGTTCGTCACGCCGCCGGGCCGCTCGGAATTGATCCCAACAACGCCGATCGCCCCAAGCTCGGCCAGCGTCACGATGTCAGTGAGCGAGAAGCAGCCCTCATGCGCCATGAGCGGCGTGCCCACCCGTTTCTGCACGTACGCCATGCCCACGTAATCGGTCGCCCGCACCGGCTGCTCGGCGAAATCGATCCCGAACGGCTCGATCGCCTTGATTGCGCGCACCGCATCCGCCGGAGTGTACGCCTGATTATAGTCAACGCGCAGCCGGATATCCGCGCTAAGCGCCTCGCGCATGCGCCTCATGATCTGCACGTCCTCCTCGATGCCGCCGCCCAGCTTGATCCGCAACGCCGACATGCCCTCATCGCGGAAGTATTGCGCAAAGCTCACCATTGAGTCGACGTCCATCAGCGCGATGAGCGCTGCAAGCGGAACCTTGTCCACCGCGCGTCCTCCAAAAGAATCGCTGGCAGACCTGCCTGTGATGCGTCCCATGAGGTCGTAACACGCCATGTCGAGCAATCCCTTGGCGACCTCGTTCCTGGTCACATTCGCGTCCATGCGGCGACGGATGCGCTCCACGTTGAACGGACTCTCGCCCAGCACGTACTTGCCAAGCGCATGCTGGATCGAATCAATTATCTGCGCGGGCGAAACGCCCGTTTCCGGCAACCAGACAAACGCCTCACCGAGCCCTGCGATTCCGCCCTCAGCGACCAGTTTGCAGATGACGAAGTCGCCGCCAAGCCATGCCTCTTCCGCCGCGATCGCCATGCCGAGGCCGCTCGCGCCGGACTGCATCGCCTGCTTCACAACCTCGCGAAACGGCACGAACACCGGCGCGAGCTCGATGCGTTCAATCAGCGGCCCGGCAGCGTCGCCGGAGTTTTTGGTTCCTGTCATATACGTCCTCCAGTCCAGATATCTATCAACTGCACGTTCTAAGGCGTGCATGAAGTATACATCAACAAGCGCGCATAACAAAACCAAACAGGTTTGTTAGTTGAAACCGTTTGACAAAAAAAGGCCGGGACTCCGGCTCATTCGTCGGAATCCCGGCTCGCTTCGAATCGGCCTCTATCGGCGATTACTGTGCGGGAATGGGATGCTGTATTTTGGGCCACATTTCGTCGAAGTTGAAGCTCTTGAACGTCGGACTTTCTTCATTGTGGCATTTCACGCACGTTTCCTTATCGGGAATGATGAGGCCGTTGGCTTTCGCCTTTTCAACATCCTTCATGATCTGGATGTTCTTGTAATCATTGCCCGCTCCGTGACAGCTCTCACAGCCCACGCCGTCATCCTTGGCGTAGGTTTCCGTGAACAGCGAGGGGTCGGCGCCATGTCCCGTTACGTGGCACTTCAAGCATTCGGCAGCCTCTTGAGGATTCGCGATCCCCTTCTCAGCCGCTATCTTCTTGGCCTCTTCGCCCGCGAGAGTCTGGTACGCTTTAGCGTGCTTGCTCTCCTCCCACTGCTTGAACTGAGCCCCCCTGGCCGGCGCAATATGGCATACTTTGCAGCCCTTGGCTCCGACATACTTGTGCTCCTGCGCGTCAGCCGGACCGCTGAACGCCGCCAGCATCATGACCGCCACCAGGAGCACTGCCACTACTGTGAGGTGTTTCATTTCTTTTCCTTCCTTTCCGTGATTACCCCACTTGCCTCTGTTACCCTTTTGCCCCTCGGGTCCTCGTGTCTACTCTACATTATTTGACGCCGCGAACCCGAAATATATTCGACTTCCCAGGAGCTTTTCACAAGAAACCCCCGGGGAGCCAATCACGAAAAAACTGTCCTCTCAAAGAAACAAATTCAAGTATAACATTGTCTTTTGGGAGTGGACAGCTTTGGACGACCAAAGCCCGGCAGTGAAACGACCCCCACTGCGAAGCCTTGTCGCGATGCGAAGTTACAA
>CAZEBC010000284.1:0-3464 GCA_964510165.1 uncultured bacterium | reverse complement strand
GTGCACTTGCCGCACGATTCATCCTGGCAGAAATCCATGAAATAGCGGGCCATGTCCACCATGCAGTTGTCTTCGTCCATCACGATCATGCCGCCGGACCCCATGATGGCGCCCGCTTTGGTGATGGCCTCGTAATCGGTCGGCAGGTTCAGGTGTTCGGCAGGAATGCATCCGCCGGACGGCCCTCCGAGCTGGGCGGCCTTGAATTTCTTGTCGTTCGGGATGCCGCCTCCGATGTCGAAAATGATCTTCCCGATGGAAGTCCCCATCGGCACTTCCACCAGGCCGATGTTGTTCACCTTGCCCGTGAGCGCGAAGATTTTCGTCCCTTTCGAGGATTCCGTTCCGATCTGCGCGTAGTTGTCTGCGCCCTCGATGATTATCTGCGCAATATTTGAGAACGTCTCGACGTTGTTCAGGATGGTCGGCTTCTTCCAGAGGCCGGAGATGGCCGGGAAGGGCGGCCGGGGACGGGGCATGCCCCGGCGCCCTTCGATGGAAGTCATCAGCGCTGTTTCTTCGCCGCACACGAACGCGCCAGCCCCCTGATAGACCTCGATATCGAATTCCAATCCCGACCCGAGGATATTCTTGCCCAAGAGGCCCATTTCACGGGCCTGCTCGATGGCGATGTTGAGTCTTCGAACTGCCAGCGGATACTCGGCGCGACAATAAATGTAGCCTTGGCGGGACCCTATGGCTTTCGCGGCTATTATCATTCCTTCCAGAATCGAATGAGGGTCGGCCTCCATGACGCTGCGGTCCATGAACGCGCCCGGGTCTCCCTCGTCCGCATTGCATAACACGTATTTGATGTCACCCTTGGAATTGGCGCAAAATTCCCATTTGACGCCCGTGGGGAATCCAGCGCCGCCCCGGCCGCGAAGGCCCGACGCCTTCACCTCGGCGATTATCTCTCTCGGGCTCATCTCGAGCAGCGCCTTTGCCGCCGCCGTGTATCCGTCCCGCCAGATGTAGTCCTCGATCTTCTCGGGGTCTATCAAGCCCTTGTTGTGGAGGACGCGAAGCCGCTGATGCGCAAAGAAGGGGATGTCATCGAGCCGGGGAATGATCCTGCCGGAAACCGGATCGGTGTACATGAGTCGTTCGAGCGGTTTGCCACCGACGAAGTGTTGCTTTACGAGTTCGGACATATCCTCCGGCGCGAGCTTCTGATAGAAAACCTTTTCGGGAAGGATCGTCATCACGGGGCCCATCGCGCAGAAGCCGTTGCATCCCGTCTCGACCACCATGACCTGCTTTTCGAGGCCGTGCTTCTTTACCTCATTTTCCAAGGCGGCCTTCACGGCTTTGCCTCCGCCGGCGTGGCACCCCGTGCCGCCGCATATCATTGCATGAAGCCGGTATCTTCCCCTTTCCTTCGCAACTCGGTCCTTTATCGCTGCCAGATCGCTCCTGGTAAGGTTCTTCGTCGCCATGGCTTCTACTCCTCGGGTTGCCGGCTGTACTTGCTCAGAATCTGGTCCAGTCTGGCCACCTTCACTTGCTTGTGGGTGTCTTCATCAACAACCATGACGGGGGCAAGTCCGCATGCGCCGACGCAACGGACCACATCCAGGCTAAACTCCCTGTCTTCTGTGCATTCACCGGGTTCGATTCCCAGCTTTTGCTCCATTTCATCCAAGACCCGCTTTGACCCTCGCACATGGCACGCCGTGCCCAAACACACTCGTATTTGGTGCTTGCCCCGAGGTTTCATGGTGAAGAACGAGTAGAAAGTGACGACGCCGTAGACCTGGCTCAGGGGAATGCCCAGGCCTTTTGCCACGCGCCGCTGCACCGGTTCGGGAAGGTAGCCCGTAATGCCTTGCACCTCCTCCAGGACCGGGATCAGAGCGCCGGGCTTGCTGCGATGTTTCCGAATCACCTCATTGACATGCCTCCATTGATCCTCCGTGAATTCATCGGCTGTCTCTTTCCTTTCACACATGCATTCCCGATTCATGGTTTATCTCCTTAGCAGGTTCGGAGAGATAACGACCTCCTGCACAACCAAACGAATGTCAGACGCCAAGCCGCACCCCTTGACACAGTGCGTTACCGTCATCAAGAGCAACAAGTATGCCGAACCCTTGAACTCCTGTTTTCGCGGGAAAACGCTTGTTTTCAAGCCCCCGTTTGAGCGCCAATTGAGGCTTGGGCGGCGAGACTTTCCGCACGCCGTCGGGTTTCTTTACAACTTGTAAAGATTTCCGTCAGGCACGGCTCAGAATCGTGCCTGACCCATTGCACGCAAAGTCCGAAAAATCAGGGGTTTTTGCAAAGCTTCGCGCGCTTGCCGACTTCCATACGTCGGCATGGAAATTGCCCATTGATATCGCTGAATCGGGTTTGATATATTCGCCTTGCGTGCCGGAAAGGGGTGTCGTCCATGCAAAAGGCTCAGGACAAAGACACAAGAGAGATAAGAGTGCTGCTCATCGATGATGAGGAGAGCTTCCGGGCCAACGCCAAGACCTTGTTCAAGAAACGCGGCTTCCACGTTCAGACGGCGGCCACGGGAGCGGAGGCCATTGAAGCCGTAAAGAAAGAAGATTTCGATGTCGCCGTTCTCGACATTAAGATGCCGGGCATGGACGGAAACGAGGCGCTCTACCTTCTCAAGAAGCTCAAGCCGGAGATGCAGATAGTCATCCTGACCGGCCATGGAACGTCCGAGTCGGTCTTCTTCGGCCTGCGCGAGGGCGCGTTCGCGTATCTTGCCAAGCCTTGTGACATTGACCTGCTTGCCGTGAAGATCAGGGAGGCATACTACAAGAAGGAGGGCATATCCGGCGCCGACCGCAGGGTACGAGACGTGATGTGCGCGCTTTCATCGTTCAGTTCGGTGTGGGAGGATTGGACCGTTGCCGAGGCAATCGCGGTCATTCTCGGCCAGAAGACGATCGTCAGCGATTCGGTCGAGGAGGAACCCATTGAAGTGGTGATCGGGAACAAGACCGTGATCACCACGACGGTGGATGAGGGCGTGCACAGGTGCATACTTGTGCGCGACCGGAAAGATAAAGTCATCGGAATCGTCAGTTTCACAGATTTCCTGCAGGGACTCGAGACCACGTACATGCGCCTGCTCGCCGAGAGGCCTGCCTTGGCCAATTCCATAAGAGGAGGCACGAAATCGTATTCCCGGATATTCACTGAGATGGTCCGGGAGCTTGGCAAGAAGAAAGTGCGAGAGTTGATGCTTGACAAGCCACCCACCATTGATGCCGATGCCAGCTTGTTGGAGGCGACCAACCGATTGCTTTCGCTCAACGTCAGAAGACTGCTCGTCATGGAGGGCGACACGGTAGTCGGGGTCATTCGGGAAAAAGACATCATGTTTGAAATGGCAAACACCATCAGGTAAACTCATAGTCCCTCACCCTGCCCTCTCCCACTGGGAGAGGGTCAACATAGACGCTTCCTCTCCCGCTGGGAGAGGGTCAACATAGACGCCCCCT
>CAZEBC010000283.1:0-3496 GCA_964510165.1 uncultured bacterium | reverse complement strand
CTCCGTCTTCGCCAATCACGTGATTCAGACGGGCGGGACCACGGGCGCGTGGTCCGAGCTTGAGGACATCGCCGGCAGCAACCTCAACCAAAGCGGGTTCACCGTGTCGGCGAGCACCGACCGCAACCTGCAATGTTACGTTTCGGCGACCGTCGCGAAGGGCGACCTCCAGCGAATCCAGTTCTGCTGTCGGCGCGGCGAGAGCGGCATGTCGGGCGCATTCTATATGAGGTTCTACCGCAACGGCTCGCTTGAGAAGACATACTTCGTCCCAAGCGCGGCCTCTCCCACCACGTTCAAGTCGGGCTGGGAGACCATCAGCGGACTCACATGGGACGACCTCGACAACGTGAACACCTACATCCTGATAACCCCCGCGGGCAGCGCCGACCCGATCCGCCTGTTCGGCGTGTGGTACGAACTCGAGTACCTCGAACAGCCCGCGAACTACCAGGGCTCCGGCGTGAAGGACTCGGACGACGTGACCGACTACTCCGACGTCAACAAGCCCGTCATCAACGAGGAGTCGCTCAGTTCCACCTCGGTCATCGAAGGAGTGGACATCACGGACCTTGTGGCCGGGGACTGGAGCTGGTTCAATGATCTCAATGTCTCGGTCAACTACAATGTCGTAAATGACAACGACGGCGTCACGGGCTATCTCCTTCATGTGTTCATCGAGATCGAGTACGCTCCGTTCGAGGAACTGGCAAGCGACGAGGTCACTTGCGATGTCGAGGGAATCGAAAGCGGCGGCGACGGGACCGGCGCGCTCATCGAGAACCCGGCCGACGTCATCGCGCACATCCTCACCCACATGGTCGGGCTTGACGAAAGCTGCATCGAGGCCTCATCCTTCGAAGCGGCCCGCTTATCGCTCGAGAGCGCGGGCGCCCGCTTCGCGTTTGCGCTCCAGCATCAGAGCAAGGCGTCGGGACTCCTGGGCGCGCTGGCCGAGCAGGCGTGGGCGCGGCTTGTGTTCGAGTCAGGCAAATTCCGGCTGGTTCACCGCGCCGATTCATCGGGCGAACCCGTACGGGCAATAGTGCCCGGCTCGGTCGGCGCCGGCTCATCCGGCCTTGAGCACACGGGCCTCAATGATGTCTTCAACAAGATAGTCGCCTATCACAGCCGCGATTACTCGAGAAACGGTCAGCTTGCCGACAAGTACACCGCGTTCGCGACATCGGAAGACGCGCAAAGCCAGGGCGCGTTCGGCGCGCGCGAGCGGATTCTCGAACTTTTCGCAGTCCGCGACGGCGCCTACGCGCAAGCGCTTGTCGAGGCGCACCTGGCCCGGCATGCCGCTCCTATTCGGCGCTACCGCTGGCGGTCGCTCCTGCGCGACGTTGACCTGGAGCGGGCCGACGTGGTCGAGATAACCGATTTCGAGTTCAACCTGCTGAAGGCCAGGGCGGAGGTGGTCGAGTCCTCGTTCATCGCGGGAGGCGAGAACCGGCGGCTTGACAGCATCGCGTTGGCCGCCGAACTCGCGCCGTATGAGCTTTTCTGGTCCGCGCCGGGCGGCGCATTCATTCGGCTGTGCGACGGCGCGCTCTTCTTCGTGGTGAACCGGCGGCTCGTGGCGCGCCTCACTCTGGAAGGCGTATTCTACATCAAGGGATTCGCGGTCGGCGATGTGGCGCTTCCGGCGGCGTCGGCGTATCCTTTGAGCTATGACGCCTCCCGCGAGTGCATCGCCTTCGCACTCTCCGATAACCGGCGCGTGATGGAGATTGATGGCGATGGCAATATTCTCTTGCCGTTGCAGGAAGAACCCGACCAGGCGCTCGCATTCGCCGGCTCGCCCGACACGATCGCCTCGGACGCCTCAAAGTTGTGGTTCAATATCGGCTCGGCACGCGCGGCGGAAATCACCTCCGACGGCTTGCTGCGCCTGCCAAAGTATATCGTTGAGAATTGTGATTGGGAGGAACTGTACGGTTGATCTTGGCTACAGAGACACAAAGACACAGAGAAAGACCGCAAGGAAAGGAACTGATATGAACCCGAAACTCGAAACTCGAAACCCGAAACTCAAATCCCTTTTCCCCCTTTCCCCTTTTCCCCTCTTGACCCTGATATTCGCGATTCTGACTTTGTCGGACATCGCGAATATCAAGGCCATCGCCGCCGCCTATAGCTACCGCGCCACCACCGCCGTCAGCGCCGGCGATGTCGTCGTGTGGGACAGCGCCGCTCCCTACGGCGTGCGCGCCACCGCCACCGACAGCTCGAGCACCGTCGCCGGCGTCGCCGCCGAGACCGTCAGCGCCGGCACCGATTGCGTCATCCGGCAGGACGGCGGCAGAGTCGCCGTGAATGTCACCGGCGCCGTGACAAAAGGGCAATGGCTCGTGACCTCGAACGTCACGGGCAAGGCCAGGGGAGTCAGCGCCTTGCAGGCCGGCATCTTCGCGCGGGCCGTCACCGACTCGGGCGTGCCCTCTCCCGGCCAGGTGTACGCCTCGGTCAACCTCGGCTTCCTCGGTTACGGGACATCGGGGGGCGGCTCGTCCTCATTCGACGGCCTCACCGACGTCGCCATCACCGGCCCGGGATACGGTCATGTGCCCGTCTATAACGTCGGCGGCGAGGACTGGAGAAACCGGCAGATAGGATGGCGCGACGTGCGCGACTACGGCGCCGTCGCCGACGACTCGCTCGACGACTCCGCCGCGTTCCAGGCCGCCCTCGATCAGGGCGGAACCATATTCATTCCCGAGGGCCGGTTCGACCTCGGCGCGCAATTGGCCGTCACGCAGAACGGCACGCGGCTCGTGGGCGCAAGCATGGAGACAAGCGTCATCAATATCACGGGCGCCTTCGTGGGCATCCATGCCAGCGACAAGCGCCGGTGCTCCATCGAGAACCTTAAAATCACAGGCGCGACCGCCACCGGCGGCGTCTACCTCAATTACGGCGCCAACTGGCTCTTCAAGAACGTGTGGGTCAACGACCTGAACGGAGCGGCCGGCGTCGCCCTGCATTTTTGCGACCCGTCGCATGTCGCCGTCGAGAACGTCTTGGTGAACGGCTCCCCGAACGCGGTCGGCCTCAAAATCGAGTCGAACACATATAACACAGGCGTCATGTCCGTCATCGGCTCGGCCTTCGGGACCTCGCGGACGCTCAAAACCGGCATGGAGATAACCAACACGGCCAACGTCATTGACAGCCTCTCGTTCGCAGGCTCGTACTTCGGTGGGACTGACTACGCCGTCCTCATTGACGGCCTCTCGAATCGGGGGATTGATTTCCGGGGGTGCCACTTCGAGAACTACACCGCCTCACGGCCCATCATCGAGGTTGACGACGCCGCGCAGATGCTCATTATCGAAAACTGCGATCTCGTCGGCGGCGGAAACGCGCAGTACGGCATCTACTTTGACCGCGTCGGCGGTACGCTCCGGGGCGTCAAACTCGGAAACCTCACGTTCAATAACCTCAGCGCGGCGGGCGCATGCGTCCGCGTGGACAACGCCGGGACCAACAT
>CAZEBC010000282.1:0-3551 GCA_964510165.1 uncultured bacterium | reverse complement strand
CCTTAGCGCGCCTACGATTGGCTGACCATGAGGCAATTGAAGCATAGGGAGAATGGGTTGGTCAACGAAGTTTTTGTTAACAAAAATTTCGAATTTTGTAAAGCATTGGGATCACGAATGTTACGAGCGGAATGAATGATAGGGATGAGAGTATTTCAACCGCGGAGGCGCGAGTTCTCCAGCCTTTCGCGCATTAAGGAAGAGATGAAAACAAGGATACCAAGAAAGCACCAGGAAATTGCCGGCTATAGCGGTGGTGGGGGAGGGGTGTCAAAGTTTTAATAAGGTAAATGGTACGGAGTGAAGAAGAAAGGAGCGCACCATGAAGGCGGTAATTCCACTCATCGCGCGCATATTCATAGCACAGATATTTCTGGTGGCCGGTTTTGGGAAGGTGATGCAGCCGGCATATTATATGGAATACATGACCTCGCACGGCATGCCGTTTGCCGCGTTCTTCCTGTTCGGGGCCATTGTTGTGGAGCTTGGAGGAGGGCTTTCGCTCCTGTTCGGGTTTCTGACGAGGCTGGGCGCGACGGCGTTGTTCCTGTTCCTCATCCCGACGACGCTCATCTTTCACACAGCGTTTTCGGACCCGGTTCAGCAGATCATGTTCATGAAGAATCTGGCGATCATGGGCGGGCTGTTGATGCTGGCGCAGCATGGGTCCGGCTGGATAAGCGTGGATGCGTTTTTGAAGCGACGCGGGATGGAGGAAATCGGGGGAGTGACCCCGGAGCACGCATGAACTAAAGTTTCGGGTTGACGGGTTGAAGAACGAAACGGAATCCGAAAGGATTCATCCACGAAGGGCACGAAGGAGCACCGAGAAGAGCTATTCCTATTTGAAGCGGAAGATGGTTTCGCCAGGCTTGATGAGGTGGAGCTTTTCGCGGGCGAGCCGCTCGATGTCTTCGGGGTTTTCGCTTTCGAGCGCCTGCATGCACTGTTTCAACTGTTCGTGCTCGGCCTCGAGGCGCTTGATATCGGCTTCGAGTCGGCGGATTTCTTCACGCTGTGCGTTGTAATGAGCGAAGCCGGGCGCAAGCAGGTAGATGCAGCCTGCGACGATGAGGGAGAAGAGCGCGTATTTTGTTATTCTTTTGAGAAGAGCCTTCATCGTTTGAACGAGAACACGTCCTTCCCTCTGAATACGGCCACGTCAACGAGTTCTTCCTCGATGCGAAGCAGTTGATTGTACTTGGCGATGCGGTCAGAGCGGGAGGCGGAGCCTGTCTTTATCTGTCCTGCATTTGTGGCGACGGCGACGTCGGCGATTATTGAGTCCTCGGTCTCGCCGCTTCGGTGCGAGATGACGCAGGTGTAGCCGGCGTTCCGCGCGATCTCAATGGTTTCGAGCGTTTCGGTGACGGTTCCGATCTGGTTCAGCTTGATGAGGATCGAGTTCGCAACTTTCCTGTCGATGCCTTCCTTGAGTCGGCGCGCGTTGGTGACGAAGAGGTCGTCGCCGACGAGTTGCGCTTTGGTTCCGAGTTTCTTTGTGAGTGCCTGCCAGCCGTCCCAGTCATTCTGGTCGAGGCCGTCCTCGACGGAGATGATGGGATACTTATCAATGAGTTCAGCGTAGTAATCGATCATGGCGCCGACGGATTTCTCGGGCTTTTTTTCGGCCTTGAGGACATATGTTCCCGATGCCTTGTCGTAGAACTCGCTGGCGGCGGCGTCAAGCGCGAGGAGGATGTCCTTGCCGGGCTTGTAGCCCGCGGCCTTGATGGCGTCCATGATGAGGTCCAGCGCCTCGGCGTTCGAGCTGAGCCGGGGAGCGAAACCGCCCTCATCGCCGACGGCGGTGATGAGTCCCTTTTTCAAGAGGATGCCTTTGAGGGCATGGAACACCTCGACTCCCTTGCGCAGGGCCTCACGGAAGCTCTTGGCGCCGACGGGGACAATCATGAATTCCTGGATGTCGAGGTTGTTGTCGGCATGTTTTCCGCCGTTGAGGATGTTCATGAGGGGAACGGGAAGCAGTCGGGCGTTGACGCCGCCGAGATACTGATAGAGCGGCAGGCCGAGGGCGGCGGCGGCGGCGCGCGCGGTCGCGAGGGAGACAGAGAGAATGGCGTTGGCGCCGAGCTTCTTCTTGTTTGGGGCGCCGTCGAGCTCGATCATGGTGTCATCAACGATGGCCTGCTGTGTCGCGTCGAGCCCGATCACGTTGGGGCCGATGACCTCGTTGACGTTTTGGACGGCCTTCATGACTCCCTTTCCGCCGTACCGTTTTTTGTCGTTATCGCGGAGTTCGATCGCCTCGTGCTCGCCGGTGGAGGCGCCGGAGGGGACGGCGGCCCGACCTATAGCGCCGTTTTCGAGGGTGACTTCGGCCTCGATGGTAGGGTTGCCGCGTGAATCAAGTATCTCGCGTCCTCGCACGTCTACGATAGTGGTCATGTCGGTTCCTCGCTAGATTTTCACGTCGATGTAGGAGTCTTTGCGCAGCTTCTTGATCCAATCCTTATATTTCTCGCTTCGTTTCTTTTCGTGCAGGAGGTTTTCAATGACGGGCTTGGCCTCGGCAAAGGTTATGGTCCTTGCCGGGGCGACATCAAGCGCTTTCAAGATATGGAGGCCGTAATTGGTCTGGATGACGGGGCTGATCTGGCCGGTTTGGAGGCTGAAGGCGACGTCTTTGATCTCGGGCAGAATGTCCTTGGGGTCCACCGTGCCGATGACGCCTCCCTTATCCTTGTAGGGGCCTTCCGAGTATTTTGTCGCGAGTTCTGAGAAATCGAGGCCGTCCTCAGCGAGGATGCGCACCTGTTCGGCCTTTTGCTGGAGTTGCCTGAGGCGTTGGGCGTCGGCGTCTTGCGGGATCGAGAAGAAAATCTGCGCGAGCGTCAGCCTGGGCTGAGTGATGAATTCTTCGGGATGCGTGTCGTAATATTCCTGAATTTCGTTGTCGGAGACGCGGATATCGGCGCCGAGCACCTGCCGTATGGTTTCCTGAACGAGCACCTGCTCAGACACTTGATCGCGGTATTCGCGATAGGTCAGTCCTTTGGCGGCGAGCGCCTGGAGGAATTCGTCCTCGGATGGGAACCGTTCCTTGACCGCCTGCATTCGGGCATCAACGGCTTTTTCGTCTACCTGCACGCCCTTTTGCTTTGCGATCTGGAGGACCAGTTTGGTGTCGATGGCCTGCTCGATGATCGTCTCCCGGAGCTCATTGATTTTCTTCTTGAGTTCGTCGCCGGAATAGCGCTGGCGATACTCCTGCATGAGAGGCATCATCGTCTCGTTGATCTCACTGACGAGGATGGCATCCTTGTTGACGATGATGGCGACGCCGTCGATTACAATAGAGGGAGCGGCTGTCGGAAAGAGAAGGATTGGGATGAGCACGACGAGAAATAACGCCGCGCACGGCAGGCCACGAGTCGCGATTTTAGATAGCCGGTCTTTCATAAAGTTAGCACAAGAATAGCATAAAACGAGGAGGTGCGTCAAACGCGGCTCGCGGCGAACGGCGCCGCATTGTAATGGCAACGGTAGGGGCACGGCGCGCCGTGGCTGTACATTGGGTTGCGGCGTCG
>CAZEBC010000281.1:0-3599 GCA_964510165.1 uncultured bacterium | reverse complement strand
GCGGCGATTCTGATTGTCAAGGCGGTGAAACCTTTAGGAGCATATGCTCTCGCTCGCGGAATAGTGGCATACGAGGCCGCCTGCGATGCCGCGGAAACGTCGAGGGACGCGATTGAAGATTCGCTCAGGAGAGTGAAGGCGCGCCGTAAGAGACGTGCGGGATGAGCGCGGCCCATTTGTCATTCCCCGGCCTGACCGGCGAATCCATAAACCTTCACCGGGAAACAAGCCTTGGAGGCTTCCATCTGAAAGCGAGAACGAGAGAGGAAAACATGCCGAGAATACCATACGCCAAGATTGAGGAATCGTCTCAGAAGATTCAGGATTTCTTTCAGAAGGTGACCTCCAACAATGAGGAATTGCTCAATGTCCACAAGATGGTGGCGCACAGCGAGGCGTCGGTGCGCGAGTTCGTCAGGATGGGCAGCAGACTGATCATGAAGCCACGCCTGGAGCCTCGCTACCGCGAGCTTGCCATTCTGCGGATCGCCCAGTTGCATGACGCCGCCTACGAATGGGCGCATCATGTCCCCATCGCCATGCAGACGGGAGTCACCTTGGAGCAGATAAAGAGTCTTGCCAACTGGAAGGATTCGGCGTCATTCGATGACCGCGAGAAGACGGTCCTCCGCTATACCGAGGAAGTCATCCGAGAAAACCAGCCGGCAGACAAGACGTTTGCCGCCGCGTCCGAATTCCTGGACCATGCCAGCCTGGTCGAGCTGACGCTCTCGATCGGCTTCTGGCTCATGGTCGCGAAATTCCTTCGCACGTTCCAGGTCAACATCGAGGAGAGCTTCGCGCGCGAGCATGCAGCTCTTCTGAAGGAAACGGGGATTCCTAGCGCGTAAACACGCGCCTGCCTCGCAGCTCGAGGCGCCCTTCGGCGATTCTGCGGATGGTTTCGGGGTATATGATGTGCTCCTGCACCTGAATCCGCTGGTGAAGGGTCTCCGGGGTGTCATCGTCCTTCACCTCGACGACCGCCTGCATGATGATCGGGCCGGTATCCATGCCCATCTCGACGAAATGGACGGTGCAGCCGGTGTACTTGACTCCGTATTCGAGCGCCTGTTTCCAGGCCTCAAGCCCCCGGAACGCGGGCAAGAGCGAAGGGTGGATATTGATTATCCGATTCGGAAACGCGCTGATGAATTCTTCCTTCAGCATGCGCATGAAGCCCGCGAGCGCGACCAGGCCGACGCCGCGATCCTTGAGGCATTTGACATATCGAGCCTCCGTTTCGGGATCGAGTCGCGTTCGGTATTTGCCCGGCGGCATATATATCGCCTCTATGCCGTGCTTGCGGGCGCGTTCAAGAATGTAGGCGTCCTCCACGTCGCTGAGCACGCACGCAATCTTGACGGGAAGCTTACCAGCCTCGACATTATCGATAATGGACTGGAGATTGGAGCCTTTTCCCGAACCAAGGACGCCGAGCTTAAGTGGTTCTGCTTGCATGGGTTACCTCCTGGAGTGATGGCAGCAATGCGAGTCGGTTTACCGGGGACTCATTTCATGGTATAATTTATGTTGTGAATATTCATTGTTGAAACCACCAGGATGTCAGCGCGATGGAAGTTCGGTTCAGACCTTTACAGCCCTCCACCCTGACGCATCGAGTGGCGGCCGGCCAATCTTCGAGCGAGACGGGCCCGAGCTTTGTCGAGATGATTGATAGCCTGACCGGCGCCGAAAACAATCCCGACAGCAATTCGCCCCCCGACCAGCAGAAGCGGCCTTTGGAGGGCTCCCGACCGAACGCCGGAAATCCGAGGGGCGCCGAGAACATTACTGAGCCGCCATCCCATAAACCCGCCGCGTCGCCGACGAATGATATCCCCAAAGCCCCGGTCGGCAGCCGCATTGATTTGACTGCCTGATATTTTGTTGTCCGAGGTTATCTCTCATCCAGAAATTCCAATATCGCTCGTAGGGCATCGTCGCGGCGCTCGCTGAGGAATCCGTGCGCCGCGTTTTCGAACCGCAGGAGTCTTGTGCCGGAAATGCGTTTCGCCAAGGTATCCGAGTTTTCGGGTGGAACGAGGATATCCTCCGTGCCGGTCATCACAAGAGTGGGCAGCATAATGCGGGGAAGACGGTCGTATGCGTCGAAGCTCATGGCTGCCTTCAGGTGTTTCTCGAACGCATGGGGCGGCGTGGGATACTCGATCTCGCGCTTGAGCCTGGACTCGAGCCAGTCGCGGTTCTCCTCGATGAAGCGGGCTGTGTAGGCGGCCGGCCAGGCTGCCCGCTTGCCCTGCTCGGGCGGGAGGTCCTTTTGGCTCATCAGCATGTGGAGCGCCTCGGGGGTTGGCGGCACGGTATGCTCGCCGCCAGGCAGCGTGCAGCAAAGGATCAGCTTGCGACATTTGTCGGGATATCTGAGCGCGAACTCCTGCGCGATCATGCCGCCCATCGAGGCGCCGAGGATGTGGGCGGAATCTACAGCGAGGGCGTCAAGCAGCGCGGCCGCGTCGTCCGAGAAAAGCTCGATGGAGTAATCTTCGAGGGGCTTGTCGGAGCGGCCCGTTCCCCGGTTGTCGAACATGATGACTTTGGTGTGCCGGGCGAGTTCGTCAACGAACTCGGGGTCCCACATGGCGACGTTGCCGCCGAGCCCCATGAAGAGCGCAAGCGGCTCACCCGTTCCATGAATTTCGTAGTAGATGTTGACTCCATTGACGAACCTTGTCGGCATGGGCGTCTCCTTGGGCGAAGGGCGCACACCGTGCGCCCCTACAATTCGGGTGTGGGCACAACGGGCGCGATGAATCGCGCCCCTACAATTCGATTTATGCGCGCGGGCGGCCACAGAGGGCCGCCCCTACGAATGAAAACCCAATCTACTTCCCTTTGAAATCGGGCGCGCGTTTCTGCATGAACGCCTGGATGGCCTCCACGACGTCCTCGCAGGGGAGCACGGCGGCGTTCTTTTGGGCGGCGTAGTCGAGTCCCGCGTACACGCCGTTGTCGCGGCTGTAGAGCAGCACCTCCTTGGTTCCCTGCACGGCCAGGGGAGAGCAGCCGGCGATCTCGCCAGCGAGTTTCTTGGCCTCGGCATACAGGCTCTCCTTGTCGTCGCACAGGCGGGTGATGAAGCCCATCTGGAGCGCCTCGGCGGCGCTGAAATCCCTGCCGGTGAGCGCGAGTTCGCGAAACCAGCCGTGGCCGATGATGTACGGCAGTCTCTGAAGCGTGCCGAGGTCGGCGATGAGCGCCATCTTCGTTTCACGAACGGAGAAGGTGGCGTCCTTGCTGGCGAGCCGGATATCGCATGCGGCAGCCAGGTCGACGCCCGCTCCGAGGCAATAGCCGTGGATGGCCGCGATGACGGGCTTGCGGCACTTCTCGATGACGCTCATGCTTTCCTGAGCGCGGGCGATGGCCTTGCGGTTCATCTCGCGGGTATCGGCGCCCGGCTCCGAGCCGAACATGGTTGCGGCCTCGACCAGGTCGAGACCCGCTGAGAAGCTCTTTCCCTCGCCCCTGACGACGACCGCCCTGACGCTGGGGTCCTCCTCAAACGCCTCGAAGTGGTCGGTAAGGCCTTTGAAGAACTCCATGTTCATCGCGTTACGTTTTTCGGGGCGATTGAA
>CAZEBC010000280.1:0-3748 GCA_964510165.1 uncultured bacterium | reverse complement strand
AGGTCTTTGCCGACCGCCGAGTTTCCAAAGAGGAGCACGGAAGGCTGGTTCTTCTTTACCAGTTCTGTGACTACTTTCGCGTACGCGTCGGCATTGTAATTCTTGAGTTTCGCATCATCGGCGAGGTAAACTTTCTTAGCGCCCATCGAGGCGAGGTCCTTCGCGAGCGGCTCGACTCCCGAGCCAAGCAGCACGGCCGCGACTTCCTCGCCCATTTTCGCGCCGATGTCCTTGCACGCATTCAGCATTTCATTGACAACTTTGATGATCTTGCCATCTCGTGTCTCAGCAAATACCCATACTCCGCTCATTGTATCGTCTCCTTACGTGTATGTGTCACCAGCCGGTCCATTGTCAGATAACCTTTGCCTCTTCGCGGAGGAGCTTGACGACCTGCCGCGCGGCGTCCTCAGGCTCGCCTTCCACGATGCGGCCCGCCGGACGCTCGGGAGGAAGTTCCATCGCGAGGATCGTCGTTTTCGCTCCGGCTTGGCCTACCTCGTCGGCGGAGGCGCCAATGTCGGCTGGTTTCTTTGCTTCGAGCGGCTTCTTCTTCGCCTGCATGATTCCCTTGAGCGAGGCGTAACGGGGCTCGTTCAGGCCTTTCTGGGCGGTGATGACCGCGGGCAGCGGAGTCTCGACTATTTCGGCGCCGCCTTCGACTTCCCTGTGAGCGACCGCCTTGCCGTCCTGGAGTTCGAGCTTGGTCACCACGGCGACGTGCGGGAGCCCGAGCAGTTCGGCCACCCTGACGCCGACCTGATGATTGTCGAAATCAATGGCCTGCTTGCCGCAGAGGATGAGGTCGTACTCCAACTTCTGCGCCGCTTTGGCCAGGGCGACCGCGATTGAATGAGCATCGCCGTTGAGGAACGCGGGGTCGTTCAGGTGGACCGCCTTGTCGGCGCCCATGGCGAGGCCGGTCCGCAGTGCTTCGGCGGCCTTGTCCCATCCGACCGTGATGAGAGTCACCTCGCCCCCTTTGGCCTCCTTTATCCTGAGGGCTTCCTCTATGGCGAACTCATCGTACGGATTTATGACAAACGTGACTCCATCCGTACTGATGCCCTTCTCGCCCGGCTTAATCTGGATTTTGGTTTCGGTGTCCGGCACCTGCTTCATCAGCACAATGATTTTCATTACCATCCTCCTTCACGCTTCTGTGCGCGCGGAAAAGCTTTCTTCTTCACTCATCCCTGAAGTTCGCCTGACGCTTTTCCAGAAACGCGCGAATACCCTCTCGTTTGTCCGCTGTCTCACAAACTTCTCCAAACAGCCTGGCCTCCAGCGCCAGACCATCCGACAGAGGCACGTCCAACCCTCCGCCTATCGCCCTCATTGCGGCCTTCACCGCAGGCATGCTCTTCGCCGCGATCTTGCCTGCCAGTTCCTTGACTTTCTGCTCAAGCTGGTCCAGGGGCACAACTGCGTTGACCAAGCCCAGACGAAGAGCTTCTTCCGCCGTGACCATGTCGCCCGTGAGGATCAGCTCCGTCGCCTTGCTGGGACCGACGATGCGCGCGAGCCGCTGGGTGCCGCCAAAACCGGGAATGATGCCGAGGTTGATCTCGGGTTGGCCAAGACGCGCCGAATCGGCAGCGATCCGCATATGACACGCCATCGCCAGCTCGCAGCCTCCTCCGAGGGCCATCCCGTTTATCGCGCAGATCACCGGCTTGGTAAGCTGTTCAACCCGGCTCATGACACGCTGCCCCTTCGCGGCAAGCGCCTCGCCACTGCGGGCGTCCTTGATCGTATCGAGTTGATTGATGTCGGCCCCCGCCACGAAAAAGCGGCCCTGACCCGTGATCACGATTACCTTGACGGATGCTTCGGTGGAAACCGAGTCGATGGCGGCGTCGATATCGTTCAGGACAGGATCGCTCAAGGCATTGGCAGGCGGGTGGTCGATGACAAGCTTTGCAACCTTGTTCTCGATGGTCACGTGAACATGTTTGAGTTCAGCCACTGCGCCTCCTTCTCAGGTCTAACCCATTGCCAACAAGACGAACACCCAGACTTGACGCGGCGCGTCAACGCGCAAAGTATAGCATGCCGACCTGTTGCGGTCAAGTCAACCGCGCGCAGACATACTTCAGTTTTTTCCAACCGGTGCGGCGGCGCACCAAACATGAAAGGAACACACTTGCAGGCGCTGCTGCGCAGGAGGAGCGCCTGAGATGCCACCGCACTTCTCGATTTTCGTGTTGTGACAGGGTGAGCCGGCGGCGGTCGGAATTATATTAAACGCCGGCCTTGCTTGTCAAGCCTTTTTGTCTGTCCGGCCAGTCAAGAAAAGCGTGCTGGGATTTGTGATGGGGACGCCGTGCAAGGTATCCCCGATGTAACCGTTGCTATTCTTCGGATGGCGGCGCAGCCGGTTCGTCCGGCAAGTCTTCGGAAGGAATGTCTTGGGAAGGAGGAAGAATCGCCTCGTCGGGCTCCCAGTCGGACCAGTCCATGTCCTCCATCACGCGAATCCGCTCGATTTCCTTGCGGCTCCGCTGCCTGAGGAGAAGCTGCTGCACTCGCCGCATCTGCGCCAGGCCGGTCGGCGTGTCGAGCTCAACCCAGTTATAGTGGATTCCGCGCTCATCCTTGACAAGCCGGTGCCACTCCTTTGGCGCGACTTCCCAGAGAAGGCCCGCGTAGAAACGACGTGGGTCGCCCTCGTAAATCTCGGTTGCGTTTGGATTGATATCAACATTGCCAAAGACGACGTTGAGCTTGCTGTCTTTGACGAACATGCTGCCGTCGGTGATGCGATCGGTGAAGAACACAAGCGCAGGCTTCGGGCTCAGCAGGCGAAAGGATATCTCGTCATCCGAGGTGGCCTTTGCAAACGCTTCTATCAAGGGAGGCGCGAGCCTGTAAAGCTCTTGGGAGCTGAACACACGCTTTGCCTCCGACCAGCCCAGGAGTCCCCTTTCGCGAAATCTCAGCGAGGCCAGCAGGTACTTGATTTCGTCGGGCTGGAAGGAGGCCGGATGGGAATAGCCTCTTGGCACGGGCTGGCCGTCCGGGCTCACAACTCTTTTGAGCTCAACCTCGGTTTGCCGGTCCCGATAAATTTCCGTCCTGACCGTCCGAGTTTGTGCGCAGCCAGTCAGCACAAGCATGCACGCGGCGACGACAAGGAGTGTGATCCTCATGGCTCTCGATCCTGCTCGATATTCAGTTCTACCTGGCGGTCCCGAATATTCAGACAGTACGCATCCTGGCGTTCGTCGTACGAGATGTAATGGGCGAGCTGATAGTATGCCGCCCTGGAAAAGCGGGCCTCAAGGCCGTCGCGCACGCGGCAATACGGCACGTTGGCGCTCGTGAACGTGAGCGTGCGCGAGTCGAGCGGCTCGACCGTCCCGTCGCTCAAGAGGAGCGCCAGCCTGTCAGTGTCCTCGGTGACGCGAAGGACAACGAGCGGAGCATCTTCGACGACCACGGGCGCTTCATCAGACCCGATTTGGACACAGTAGCTCCCGTCCTTGTCTCGCTTCAAGTTCCGGGAGAAGAGGTTTCGGATATCGTCTCGGACGATCTCAACGCCTTCATGGTACCACCTGCCCTCGCGGTCGATCCGAAGCTCGTAAGGCTCTCTGTCCTCGAGCAGGTGGAACTTCATCGTGCGTCCGGCGATTTCGACCGGCTCGATTCGCTCCTGCCCTTCCGTCATCTCTCTTTTCATGCAATCTATCCCATAAAACGACTCGGCGCTGCAATTTTGTTATTATATACTATCAACGCCGCC
>CAZEBC010000279.1:0-3818 GCA_964510165.1 uncultured bacterium | reverse complement strand
CGCTCTTCCCGGGTCAAAGGGGGGATTATGAAACGCATTCTGTTATCCACTCCGTGTTCGCCCTATCCGCTGGCGTGGGGCGAGGACGTCATGGACATCTATGCCTCTCGCTTGCAGCGCGGCCAAGGCGTGTTCACGCTGAAGGGGCATTCGCATTGCTGGGCGCTGTATCTCATCGGTGAGAATCTGAATGCCGAGACGACCGTGCTCGAGCATCCGCACATGGACGAGTTCGAGGCGGAACTCAAGAAGGGATACGATTACGTCGGCATCCAGTTGGTCAGCATCGCGACGGAGCGAGTCGCGAAGATGCTGCGCCTCGTCAGGAAAGTGGCGCCGAAGACGAAGGTGGTCCTCGGCGGGTATGGGCTTCTTTCACTCTATGACCCTGTTCCCGGCGATCATGAGGGCTACGCCGAGGAAATCCTGAAGAACACCGATTATCTCTGCAACGAGGAAGGCGTCCGCTTCATGCGGAAGCTGATCGGAGACGAGCCTGTCGAGAGGCCGATCACGCAGAAGTACATGCCGATGGGCGGGATGTCGCTGCGCGGGCTTGAGACGGTGGTGAACGCATCAATGTCGAATGTGCTGGTCGCGCTCGGTTGTCCCAACGGCTGCGAATTCTGCAACACCTCCGCCTTTTTCAAGAAGAAGAAAATCTATGTCGTCACCCCGCAGGAATGTTTTGAGATATTGAAACATAACTGTTACCGGAACGGCGGCAACGCGACGATTTCCGCGATATACGATGAAGATTTCCTGATCGAGCCGAATTACGTGCGGGCGCTTGGGAAACTCATCCAGGAAGACACCGAATACGGCCTGAGCAAGCTAGGCTACTTCGCGTTCTCGAGCCTGCGCTCGATGACGCAGTATACGTTCGAGGAACTGCTTGAGTGCGGGCTGGCGGCGGTGTGGGTCGGTGTCGAGTCGAGTTTGAATGAGGTCATCACCTCGGAACACGGCATCGCCAAGCGAGGCTGCGACGATATCAAGAGCACGTTCGATGCATTGCATCAGTACGGCATCATCACGATCGGCTCGTTCATTCTCGGATGGGATTTCCACACGAGTGAGAACATAATGCAGGATATTGACTATTTCGTCGGCCTCGAGCCGGCGAGCTATCAGGTGGCATTTTTGACAGCGTGCCCCGGCACCGAACTCTATAGGAGGATGAAGGAGACGGGCAGGATACATCCGAGTTACAGCTATAACGATATTCAGGTGTGGAACGAGGACACCTTCATCTCCAAGAACTTCACGCGAAAGGAACTCAAGCCGCTGTACTACCTCACGCACGAGAAGCTTTTCAACCAGAACGGGCCGTCCATCATGCGAAATGTGGACATACACCTGAACGGGTATGAGACGTGCATGAACTCGCGCCGAAAGCTGCTCCGCGAGCAGAAGGCGCCGATGTTCCGGGATTCCTGCATCAGGATGTTCCCGGTTCTTGAGGCATGCAGGAAATTCGGCCCGAGCGAGACGGCGCGCGCGAAGGCGGAGCTTGTCATCGAGAAATACAAGAGGCTGATCGGCGAGCCAAGCGACATCCAGAAGATGTTTTCGCAGGCGTTTTGCGACGTGATAGCCGCCGAGCTCGAGAAATCGGCGGAAAAACCGGCGCCTCAGCCGACCGACCCGCCGCTCAGGGTCACGTATTATAATCCCGCCCGCTGGCCTGTGCCCCTCGTCAAGCGGGGCCGCGGCCCGGAGCAGCCGGCGCCGTACGAGGTGGTGAGGGCGAGAGAGGGCGCCGTGTCGTTCTGAAGAGGAACACAGTCAATGACCGGACGCGAACGAATACTGGCCGCGCTGGGCCTGAAACAGCCTGACCGGGTGCCTCTGTTTGAGCTTGCGTACAACGAGCCGAGCATCATCGGCATCGCGCGTCATTTCACCGATGAAGTGCCGCCGCTCAAACACGCGGCGGACATGACCCCTGAAGAGCTTATCATGCTCTTCAATGCGCTCACATTGTTCATTGAAGAACTCGATATCGAAGGGATGTCATCCCGCGCGCTCGATGAGGAACGTCCGCTCGGCGACGGCTACTTCAAGAACAAGTGGGACATCACATACAAACGGAATCCGTTCGGCCTCGCGTTTCCGATGGACGGCCCGATCAAATCGGCATCGGACCTCAAGGCGTACACGCCGCCGAAGATCGATCCGGACGTTGACCTCATGATGCTCGGCATGGCCAAGGCCCGGTTCGGGCGCGAGCGCGCGGTCGTGTTCTGCACGCACGACTGCTTCGTGCTGAGCTGGCAGCTTCGCGGAGGCATAGACCATTTGCTTATGGACTATATTGATAATCCGCGCCTCGCGCATGACCTTGCACGAATGTCGGTTGACTACCATAAAGAGCTGGTCGCCCTGGCCATAGACGCAGGCGCCGACGCGATCGCGTTCGAGGACGACATCGCGTTCAACGCAAACACGCTGATGTCGCCTGCGCAGTTCGATGAGTTTATTGGACAGTATCAGAGGGAACTGGTTGGCCTTGTGCATCGGAAGGGCGCCAAGGCGATCAAGCACACCGACGGGAACATCTGGCCCATACTCGACCGTCTCATCGAGATCGGGTTCGACGGCATTCACCCGCTTCAGCCGCAGGCCGGCATGGACCTGAAAAAGGTGAAACGGCACTGCGGCGACAGGATATGCCTCATGGGAAACATTGACTGTGTCGAGGTGCTGCCTTCGGGAACCGAACAGGAGGTCGAGCAGGCGGTCAAGCAGGCCATCGAGGACGCGGCGCCGGGCGGCGGCTACATCATGTCTTCCTCAAACACCATCCACCCCGGCTGCAAGCCGGAGAACTACATCGCCATGGTCCGCGCCGCGCGGAAGTACGGGAATTATTGAGGGATCGATTATCCCCTTTTCGGCCATCCTGTACAGGAGCGTTGCGGCTCCGATTTGTCTGGAAGCGGCAGTGTCGGACCACTGGCCATCTCCCACGTATTTGCCTTTGCCGTAGTGATTCGATCCCGCCCAGAGGTACGGCGAAAGCACCTCCGGATGATAGAGGCGATACCCCCAGCCGTTGTACGCCTCGAGCTTGTACAACATGCCCGGAAGGCTCCAATCTCTCCACGCATCCATTCGCCGATATTGGAGCGCGTCGGCGGCGCTCTCTTCCCACGTGAAGGGCGGCTCACCGGTTGGCGGCCGATGCTTGGGGACATGAATGGTCCTATCGCTGAGCGGATCGCCGTTATGGAGATGCCTGTCGAATCTCAATGAGGACTCCAGGCTGTGTATGACCGCGATGAAGTACCACGGAATCCGGAGACGCTCTGCGACGGCGAGATATCTTGGGCGATTCGCATTGATTGTTGTCAAGATGCTTTCGATCTTCGAGGCTCTGTTATCGCTGATAACGCAGGTTTCGAAGAGTCTTTGGTATTCCTCTTTCAGCTTTTGTGTGAGCCTTATTCGGGTCATACTTCACCCCTGCTCGCGTGCGCGCGTAGCGGTGGACGCGCGGCAAAGCCTTGGGTTTTTAGTTTCGCGTTGCGGGTTTCGGGTTTCGGGTTATAGTTGTTCAGTTATCGGGTAGTGCGAATGAATTCGCACCCACAGGGCTTTTTGGTTCGTTTCCCCCTTCTTTCGCTTTCGCCTTTTCCCCTTGTCTTGAGAAAAGCCTGGTGTTCCGGCGCCGGAGCGACAACTTGCCGTTGAGGGCAGGTCGCAGCTTTCTGGCACTTCGCGCGCTCTTGCGCGCATGAGTTGGAGACAGCGGACACGAGGGGGCCGCCCCGGTCAGGCTCTCGACTGACCGAGGGATTGCATCCTTGGGGGAG
>CAZEBC010000278.1:0-3826 GCA_964510165.1 uncultured bacterium | reverse complement strand
TTCAAGACGCGCATGCCGCCAACGAGAACCGTCATCTCAGGAGCGGTCAGCGTCAACAGTTGCGCCCGGTCAACCAGCAGTTCCTCTGCCGACACGGCGTATTTGGCTTTGAGATAGTTACGGAACCCGTCCGCAGCCGGCTCGAGTACGGCGAATGACGCCGCGTCGGTTTGCTCCTGCGACGCATCCGTGCGTCCCGGTGTGAAGGGAACTGTCACATCGTAACCGGCATTTTTCGCAGCCTGCTCGACACCGGCGCATCCACCCAGGACAATCAGGTCGGCGAGCGAAACCTTCTTCCCGCCCGACTGCGCGCGGTTGAACTCTTCTTGGATTTTCTCAAGGGTCTGCAGCACAGTCTTCAGTTGGGCCGGCTGGTTGACTTCCCAATCCTTTTGCGGCGCAAGACGAATGCGCGCCCCGTTGGCGCCGCCGCGCTTGTCGGAGCCTCGGAACGTGGACGCCGACGCCCAGGCGGTCAAGACCAGTTGGGAGACAGACAATCCCGAGGCAAGGATCTTGCCCTTGAGGTCGGCGATGTCCTGTGCGTCGATCAACTCATGATCAACTGCGGGTAGCGGGTCTTGCCAGATCAGTTCCTCTGCCGGGACCTCCGGACCAAGATAGCGCGAGCGGGGCCCCATGTCACGGTGGGTCAGCTTGAACCACGCCCTGGCAAAGGCGTCCGCGAATTCCTCGGGGTTCTGCTGATAACGCCGCGCGATCGGCTCGTAGATCGGGTCGAAGCGCAGCGAGAGGTCCGCTGTGGTCATCATTGGCCGGTGCTTCTTCGACGGGTCGTGCGCGTCAACCACCATGTCCTCTTCGGCCACGTCCTTGGCCAGCCATTGATGCGCGCCCGCCGGGCTCTTGACCAGCTCCCACTCGTATTTGAACAGCATGTTCAGATAGCCCATGTCCCACTCGATCGGGTTTGGCTTCCAGGCGCCCTCGATGCCGCTGCTGATCGTATCGCCGCCTTTGCCGCTGCCAAAGCTGCTCTTCCAACCGAGTCCCTGTTCCTCGATGGGGGCGGCCTCGGGTTCGGGACCGACAAGCTTCGGATTGCCTGCGCCGTGGCATTTCCCGAAGGTGTGCCCGCCGGCGACGAGCGCGACGGTCTCTTCGTCGTTCATGCCCATACGTCCGAAGGTCTCTCGAACGTCACGGCCCGAGGCGACCGGGTCAGGATTGCCGTTCGGTCCTTCCGGGTTCACATAGATCAGACCCATCTGCACAGCGGCGAGAGGATTCTCGAGTTCCCGATCACCGGAATAGCGCTTGTCGCCAAGCCACTCGCTCTCGGTTCCCCAGTAAATGTCCTCTTCCGGCTCCCATATGTCTTCGCGCCCGCCGCCAAAGCCGAAGGTCTTGAATCCCATCGACTCAAGCGCGCAGTTGCCCGCGAGGATCATCAGGTCGGCCCAGGAGATTCTCTTGCCATACTTTTGCTTGATCGGCCAGAGCAGCCGGCGTGCCTTGTCGAGGTTCACGTTGTCCGGCCAACTGTTGATAGGCGCAAAGCGCTGGTTGCCGGATCCCCCGCCCCCGCGGCCGTCACCCTTGCGGTAGGTGCCTGCGCTGTGCCACGCCATCCGGATGAAGAGCGGCCCGTAGTGACCGTAATCGGCCGGCCACCAGTCCTGCGAGTCGGTCATCAGCGCGTAGAGGTCCTTCTTCACGGCCTGCAAATCGAGTTTCTTGAATTCCTCAGCGTAGTTGAACTCCTCGCCCATCGGATTGGACTTGGAAGAATGCTGGCGCAGAATGTTAAGATTCAACTGCTTCGGCCACCAGTCCCGGACCGACCTGCCTCCGCGAACAGTGGACCCCATCACCGGCGACTTGCCATCTTTATTCATCTCTGTTCTCCTTTCCTCTGTGGTTTGCGCCGAGAGCCACGCCGCCGGCGCTGTCGCATTTTACCCAATCTGCGACGGGGGATGTGTCTATCTACTGTTCTCCGCAAGGGACCAGGACTTCGTGCACACGCCCTTAATCCCCATGTGCAGCGACATAGGGTCCCCAAGAGCTCCCGCCTCTTCCGGGCATTCAATGCGTTCCAGACGCTGCGAGCGAAAGTCGCGAATCAGCCCGCACCGTACACAGACGAAATGATGGTGCGGCTTGAGATTGGCGTCAAACCGAACTCTCTCGCCAGATACTCCGAGGCTGTTCACCAATCCGAGACCAAGCAAGCAACCACAAGTGTGCGGTAGACAGTATCCAGCGATATGGTGGACACCCTCTTGCGGACTCCATTGAATATTGTCTCTTCATCAGGATGGAGGCCGGACTTTGCCGCCTCGCGAAAAATTTCCAGCCGTTGGTGTGTCAATTTCAGGCCAGACCGCTTAAGTCTGTCTCTTAGACGACTCAGTCGTTCCTCGAATTGTTTCGGGCTAATTTCCATGACATCGCTTCTCAATTGTGGCACAATTCTCATTTAGGAATATGTCATTGGTTAGGACACTTGTAAAGCTGGCACCATTGATTGGCAGGGCTTGAGATTCCCCGCGCAGTAATACGCAATCTTCTGAGAAACAACTTGGGCCATACAAGGGTGACAAAGAACAGAAAAGGCCGCCTACCACATGCGGTAAGCGGCCTATTCTTAAGCCCTCTCTGGTCGGGGCGACTGGATTTGAACCAGCGACCTCTTGACCCCCAGATATTTCGAGGTCTTCTGCATTGTTTTGCAGGATTTCGCAATCAACTGCGAAAACTCAAGTTACAGTTCTTCTCCAAAGGCATGAAATCGCTGAAAACTGCCCAAAATACGGGGGCATGGGCCCCAATTTGAGCCACAGCGAAATTTCTCATTCGCCTGTTGCTTCCTACTGAGTATATAGCGAAGATTGCCTCGCTCACAAACTACCTCCAGCACAATTCGTTCGCTTACACTACCATTCCGAGGCTACACTTCAAGCAATGTTCTCTGTTTAAGGCATCTTGGACTTCGAAATGGTAAAGAGTATGATAAACTCTTCAGCCAGCCAGACAGTATTGAGTGAAGATTTTATGACAAACTCTTGACTTCCGCCGTATTCTCCACCGTCCTAATTTAGGCGAAAGTTGCAGTTATGCAGAAGTGCAGAATATCTCCCTTTCCGGTTCTTCACTGGTCTTTCCTAAGGAAAGTTTGCTCTCGCGTTGTTTAGAATGGTGACGAACTGATGAAGCTCTTGTATTACGGCACTCCTAGAATCATGGATGACTTTCGAAGCTTGCGCCGGTGAACCAGTTTGACTCCTATCGATTCGAGCCCCAGACGGCGAAGACTCCCTAAGCGCGTTCTTCTTCCATAAGGGTGAGGGCACGGCTTCAGTGGTCGATGGCTTCACAATGCTAGATGGCGACTCCGGCGTTGCTTTCTAATGCCAAACCTCGCTAATCATAAGGAATTGCATCCTTGTCCGCAATGAAGCGAACCCAAGCGCCGGCGTTTACTGTGGCCCGAACGCATCCACTGCTTTAATCAATTGCAAAACCACCGGGTTTCCCACCTCCATGCCGGTCTCGCCCGCGCCCGTGTAGCTGCCGGTCGCGGCTTTCTTGGAGAAGCTCACTGCAAGCCCAATGAGCGGGACAATCGTGACTGCGCCATGACTAACGCAAGCCGTTCGCAAGACCGTGGACGGCATCGAGAGGGATAACAGAAATTATATCTTCGAGGGAGGTATTGCTCGTGACCCGGATATGTCACCCACAGATGCTCCAAGGCCATGTCCCTCATGGCGACATACATGGAACGGCTTGTGCCGTGGTGTGTCGGCGTATTTGAACTCAAACCCGTGGGGCCGCGATGGGGTGAATGCTGAAGATA
>CAZEBC010000277.1:2690-3831 GCA_964510165.1 uncultured bacterium | reverse complement strand
GCACGATGATCTCGGGCGGGCCGGCCATGAAGGCGCCGGCTTTGCCCATGAACTCCTGGAAATGCGGAGTCGAGCCGTGCGCGCCCAATGCGGCCATGTCCTTGTACTGTTCCAGGAACACGAGGGTGTCGGGGTTGTTCTCTTCGATATTGACGGTGTACTGGAGCGTGCCCTCTTCCTTGGCTACCTCGGCCATCAGCAGTTTAATCTCTTTGAGTGCCTTTTCCTTGGCTTCGGATCTCACGGGTATCTTGGCGATAACGGCGATCATGTGGTCCTCCTTGTGTGTGGTAATGGTCAGGGTGTAGGACCAAATGATATATGCAGGCGCGGGGATAAGTCAATCATAAATTCCGTGTTGCGTGTTTCGTGAAGGGCGTTATCGGTCTTGAAGGCGGGGAGGGTATCTGGTAGAATGCCGCCGTGTTTCGCGTTGGTCGAGCCACTTTTTCCGGGAGGATAAAGCGATGAAACGTTTCGGCACGTTGTTGGTGAGATTGAGCGATGCGATGGGATACACTTGTACAGCCAGGCGGTTCGGCCTTATCGGCGTTCTGACGCTCGCCTTGTTTCTGGGCGGGTGCGCGTCGCCGCATGCGGGAAATCGCGTTGCAATTACTGAGCAGGATGCGCCGCGGACTGATGCCGAGTTTCGTGATGATCCCGCGGATTTTCATTTTGTGATTGTGGCCGACCGCACGGGTGAGCACCGGGAGGGGGTTTTTCAACGGGCGTTGAAGCAGGTGAATATGCTACACCCCGAGTTCGTGATCAACATCGGCGACCTGGTCGAGGGCTACACGGAGGACCGCGCCGAGATAATGACGCAATGGGATGAAATTGACGGCATGGTGAGCGAATTGGATATGCCTCTTTTCTTTGTAGTTGGCAATCATGATATGGGGAATGACGCGCTGCTCGATGAATGGCGCGCGCGCCGCGGTCGCACCTACTACCATTTTGTCTATGAGAATGTCCTCTTTCTTGTGCTCAATACGGAAGACCCTCCGCTGCCGGTGACCAAAGAGAACGCGGCGGACATCGTGAAGGTGCGCGAGCTTCTGAAGACGGATCGGGATGCGGCGTACCGGATGGTGATGCAGAACGAGGGACTCCAACGGGCGATACTGTACCCGAAGAT
>CAZEBC010000277.1:0-2590 GCA_964510165.1 uncultured bacterium | reverse complement strand
GCCGGAGCAGACCTCGGGCGTGTTCGATCACTTCGTGTGGGTGACGATGACCGAGGAGGGGCCTGAAATCGCGAACCTTCTTTTGGAAGGCATTCTCGACCGCACCGGTGAGCCGATCAGCGATTGACCGTTGGCAGGGAACGGGCCGTGAAACCACAAGGACACGGCGCAGCGTAGCCGTAACCGAAGCTGCCTCACCCTGCCCTCTTCCTGTGGGAGAGGGTCAAGTGGCGCCTGCGACGAAGACCCGACTGAGACGGTCGCGCTCTCGGCGCCGCGTCAAAACAAAGGTTTGAAACTGCCGGAAAAGATGCTATAATGTGTCGGAGGCGGGCCGGGGGTCCGCCTGGGACGGAGAGGTGGCTGAGTCCGGTTGAAAGCGGCCGACTCGAAATCGGCTAGGTGGGCCAAAACCCGCCTCGGGGGTTCGAATCCCTCCCTCTCCGCCAAAATTTGCTCTGCAAATTTTGGCAGAGCAATCGAGAATCGAGAGTCGAAAGTTGACAGTAGATGAGAATGCATCCTATCGATTGCGGTCAATTCTCGATTGTTGATTCCGGCTCGTGCTAGATGGGGAGTTAGCGGTGCCCTGTACTCGCAACCCGCTTTAGCGAGGTCGAATTCCCGCTTGAGGTTCTGTGGAGCAGGGGCCAAGCCCCGGACTTGGCGATGTTGAGGGCCGGGACCTCCGCAACCGGAGATTGCCCAACCCCGTCAGGCCCGGAAGGGAGCAGCGGTAAGCAACCCTTCGGTGTGCCGGAGACCTGCCTGGCCTGAGTCGGCGGTCCGGCAAGCGCCCTGTGAAGCGAATCGAGGGCGGGTGCACGAGCCATTTGATTTCAGAGCGAAAGAGAGCAGAGCGATGTCCTACATCGTGCTGGCGCGAAAATGGAGGCCCAAACGCTTCGAGGACGTGGTGGGCCAGGAACATGTGACGACGACGCTCCTCAACTCGCTCAGGTCGGGCCGCACGGCGCACGCATACCTGTTCGTCGGTCCCCGAGGCATCGGCAAGACGAGCACGGCCCGCATCTTCGCCAAGGCGCTCAATTGCCCGGAGTCGGGCGACGGCGAGCCGTGCGGGGAGTGCGCGGTCTGCCGCGAGATCGGCGAGGGCCGCTCCATTGACGTGATCGAGGTTGACGGCGCCTCGAACAACAGCGTGGAGGACGTGCGCACCCTGCGAGAGAACGTCAAGATCGCACCCGCCACACTGAAATACAAGGTGTACATAATTGACGAAGTGCACATGCTCTCGACCGGCGCGTTCAACGCATTCCTCAAGACGCTCGAGGAGCCGCCCGCGCATGTCAAGTTCATTCTCGCGACGACCGAAGCCCACAAGATTCCCACTACCGTGTTGTCGCGGTGCCAGCGGTTCGATTTCCGCCGGATCACCGCGCGGCAGATCTTCAAACGATTGAAGGAGATCGTCGAGGCCGAGGGAATCCGCATCGAGGATAGGCCTTTATTCGCCATAGCGCGCTCCGCCGAGGGCAGCATGCGCGACGCGCAAAGCGTGCTCGACCAGCTTGTCTCGTTCAGCGACCGCGAGATCACGCTCGAGGACGTGCACGCGATGCTGGGCACCGTGGGGCTTGAGGTGTATCGGCAGGTGGCCGTCGCAATGAGCGAGGGCGATTCGCACACCATACTGAAGATCATTGATGATGTCACGGAGCGCGGCAAAGACCTGGCGCAGTTCCTGAAGGAGTTGACCTCTTACTTCCGCAACGTGCTTGTGGCAGCGGCGGCGGACGGCGAGGAACTGATTGACCTGCCCGACGAGGAGCTCAAAGAGGTCAAGGACCTCAGCGCACGCTTCAAGGAGGCCGACCTCATTAGGATCGTGACCGAACTGTCGGAGCTTGAGAGCCGGTTCCGATTGTTGCCGTCGGCGAGGATTGCGCTCGAGATGCAGCTCATGCGCATGGCGCGAGTGGGCGCTGAGATATCCATTGACAGCATCCTCTCGAAATTATCTGACCTCGAAAGAAAGTTTCGCGGCACTCAGCAGAAGCCAAAGCGCGAGATGCCGCCGAAGCGGGGCGGCCAAATGCCCGGAAACCCGGGGACGACCGTCGCGGAAGCGGCTCCGACTCAGTACCAGCCCGAACCCGATTATTATGAAGAGCCTGAACCGACGGACGAAGCGCCGCCTCCCGAGCCGGAACCCGACGAATCATCTGAAGATGATAAGTCGCAACTCAGCCTTTGGCGGCAACTGCTCGATGAAGTGCGGGCGCACGCCATGTCCATTTACTCGTTCCTCAGCCGGGGCCGCTTCTGCGGTATCGAGAACGGGCAAGCCATCGTGTGCTTCGAGCCTGAGAAGGCATACAACAAGACCCACCTCGAGGACAAGCAGATCAGCAAGTTCCTGGACGAAACGCTGACACACGTCGCGGGCACGCCGCTCAAGCTCAAACTCATCCTGGAGGGCGAAATGCCGCCCACGCCGCCTCCGACGAAAGAGGCCGCGGTGCAGCCGCCGTCCGAGGAGGACCTGAAACAGCGCCGCATCGAGAAGGCGCTGGAGAACCCGGTCGTCAGGCGCGCGCTTGAGCTTTTCAAGGCAAAGATCGTGTAT
>CAZEBC010000276.1:0-3837 GCA_964510165.1 uncultured bacterium | reverse complement strand
GTCACGCAATCGTTCAGCCGGCTCAGCCATCCGAACGGCCAACTCGGTCAGCGATGCGCCGGCTGCACTCTGCGCGAGAAACGCAAGCGCAGCCACGGCAGGCGAGGCGCGCTCGAGCAGTTCGAGCCATTGCGCTTTCTCGGCCCGCTTGCGCCTGGATATGGTTGGAGCGACATCGAGCACGACACCGCCGCCAATCGTGTATTCGGGCGAGCCGCCCCGAAGCACGAAATGGTCACCCCTGAACACGCACACAGGCTTCTGCGTCTTGATCTGGGCGAGGCCTTGCTCTCCAGGCGTCAGATGCGGCGTATCGATCAGGCTCATCCGCGCGAGTTGTTGACTGGTGGCGACGTAAAGCTTGACCGTGGAAGTCCTCGGCAGCTTGCGCGGGGCCGACGGAAGCAGTTGAATCCTGGTGTCCAGCACATTCGTGATAATCGCAGTGCCGGGCCTCACGAGCGTGTCCCCACGCTTGAGGTCCTGGACGGCCACGTTGCTCAAATTAATGGCAGCCCTCATGCCTGCTGAAATCCTCTTTGCCTTCAGATTGTGACTCTGCAACTGGCGCGCGCGCGTCATGATATTCGTGGGAACCACCTGTACCGGCTCGTCCTCGGCGAGCCAGCCCGAGAATACGGTTCCGGTGACGACCGTTCCGAATCCCTTCATCGTGAACACGCGGTCAACGGGCAGCCGAAACAGGCCCTCCACGTTTTTCTGATGTTGCTCGTCAATCATCTCGATAATGAGCCGCTTGATGTCCTCGATACCCTGACCGGTCTTCGACGAAACGGCAACCATTGGCGCGCCTGCGAGGAACGTTCCGGCAACAAGCTCTTCGACCTCGGATTTGACGATCTCAATCATTTCCTCGTCAGCGATGTCGCTTTTCGTTATCGCGACGATGCCGCGCGTCATCCCGAGGAGTTTCATGATATCCAGATGCTCACGCGTTTGCGGCATCACGCTTTCAGTCGCGTCAACGACCAGGATTACGATATCCATTCCCGCCGCCCCGGCAAGCATGTTTTTGACGAATTTTTCGTGTCCCGGCACATCAACGAACGCGACTCGGGCGCCATCGGGCAGTTCCATGTAGGCAAATCCGAGATCAATGGTGAGTCCGCGCTCTTTCTCTTCCTTCAGACGGTCGGGGTCGATGCCGGTGAGCGCCTTGACGAGCGCCGATTTTCCGTGGTCGATGTGGCCTGCGGTGCCGACGACGAGATGTTTCATGGGGCTTTTGTGGAAGTCACGCCTCGGAGGGCGGTAATGATTTCGGAAAGCTCATTTTGTTGTACAGTTCGGAAGTCGAGGCAATACTCATCGTTGCGAATAATGCCGAGGACCGGTGGTGAGCCTTCCCTGAGCCGCTTTGATAGATCGCCTGGCGACATATCCCGTGGTTTCAGAGCAAGGAGTTTCGTCGGCAGAGTCTGACCCGGCGCAGAACCGCCGCCCACCTGCGATTCGCCGTCGAGCACGTGCGCGCTCAATTCGGCTCTTGCCTCGGCGCCGATGCCGTCGAGAACCTCCCGCGCGAGCGCGGCTATTTCTTCAACCGAACGGGCAATCATCGCCAGAGTGGGTATCTCGCGCTCGGGCGAGCGAGAACTGAGAAGCGTCTGGAAGAGCGCTCCGAGGCCGCCGAGGGTGACCTTATCCACGCGAAACGCGCGCATGAGCGGGTTTTTCCGTATCGCCTTTATGAATTCGCGCTTTCCAAGAATTATGCCTGCCTGGGGACCGCCGAGCAGCTTGTCGCCGCTGAACGTGATGAGGTCGGCGCCAGCCCGAACGCTGTGCTGTGCAAGCGGTTCGGGTATGCCATAACGCGACAGGTCAACGAGCGCTCCACTGCCGAGGTCTTCCATGACCGGAATTCCGCGTTTGCGGCCCAGTTCGACGAGTTCCGCCAACTCGACCTGGTGGGTGAAGCCGACAATGCGATAATTGCTCGGATGCACTTTGAGCAGCAACGCGGTTTCGGGCGAGAGAGCGCGCTCGTAATCCGCGATGTAGGTGCGGTTGGTCGTCCCGACTTCTACCAGTTTCGCACCGCTCTTGGCCATCACGTCAGGGATGCGGAACGAGCCGCCAATCTCGATGAGTTCGCCGCGCGAGACGATCACCTCGCGACCTTTGGCCATGGTATCGAGCGAAATCATGACTGCGGCGGCGTTGTTGTTGACGACAGTGGCGGCTTCGGCGCCGGTCAGAGAACAGATGAGCGGCTCGATGAGCGTATCGCGGTGGCCCCGCTCACCAGCGGCAAGGTCTATCTCCAGATTACAATAATTGGTTGCGGCCTCGGTCATGGCGGCCAGGGTCTTCTCTCCGAGGATCGAGCGGCCAAGGTTGGTGTGGACCACTATGCCCGTGGCGTTAATGACTTTCCGCAGCGGGTGCCGCAGCGCGGCGGTAACGCGCGCGCGCACTGCTTCTTCGATTTCAGCCAGCGCGGGCATCTCTTGAACTTCGTTGCCGGCCCTCCGCTCGGTCCGGACATCATCAAGCACATCTCTCACGATGCCGGTCACAAATTCGTCGGAAAGCTCGGCTAGGAGGGCGGACACTGCTGACGTTCGCTTGATCGTTTCGACGCTGGGTATGTCGCGCAGAGACCTGTTCATTGTCGTCTAATCCTAACTATTGTCTCCACCAAATCTTACAGGATGGCGGGAGTGTTGTCAACCGGACTGCGCCGCACGCGACAGGGTGTCATTTGATAATGGGTTAGATACCTTATAGCGGAATAACGAATGATGTGGAAGTATAGTGTAAAGCCTGAACATATGAACATATGCTCATGAAAGGGGCGATAGTTGATGAACAAGTCAATAGTAGGAATTCTAGGCGTGTTATTGTTGGTCGCGTTGCCCGGCGTATCGCAGGGCCAGGTATTTAACTTTAGGGCTGACTTGAACGGAGCACAGGAGGTTCCGCCGGTCGTCAGCGGCGCCAACGGCACGGCGAGTACGATGTTCAGTGCGGACTTAACATCAGTGGCCTTTAGTCTTTCGGTGTTTAATGGAGTGGGCGTGACGCAGGCCCATATTCACTGCGCGCCGGCGGGCGCCAACGGCCCCGTGGTGGCGTTTCTGTTCGGGTTTGATCCCGTGGGCGTCAACGTGAATGGACTTCTGGCGCAAGGCGTTTTGACAAATGCGAACATACTTCCGCAGAATCCGCCCGATCCGGCGTGCGGCGTGGTGATCACCAATATCGCATCGCTCCAAACGGCGATGGAACAGGGCAGACTTTATGTGAATGTGCATAGCCTTGCCCGGCCGGCTGGCGAGGTTCGGGGGCAGTTGATGCCGGTTTTGGCGTCCGCGACATCCAGCAGTAGCAGCGAGGAAGAAATCGGTGAATTGGAGGACCAATTGTTTCTGCTGGAAGACGAAATCTTCTTCATAGAGGACCCGGAGGAAAGACTGTTCTTTGAGGAGAAGGCTGAGGAGCTTGAAGAGCGGCTGCAACTCCTGTTGCTGCTTCAGGCATTTGAGGACTTCGAGGAGTTTGAGGAAGAGGACGAAGAAGATGAGTTTGAGGGGTTCCTGATAGAAAGGGAAAGAGAGGAAGAAGAGGAAGAGGATTGAAACCACGGAATCCACCGACTACGCTGATTTATTTCTGAAGATGTGAAAATCGGGACTCCATGAACGAAGGGCGGTTTGCGAACCGCCCTTGTTGTTTATAGGGGACGTCTCACGCCAGGGCGCAGTAAAGAGAAGGTGGAAACTCCTTGTAATCGCAAAGACGCGAGATGCGGAAAGAGAGCGAACAAATAGGTACAACTACGGATAGCGGAGCTTGAAGAGCGGTAGAAGT
>CAZEBC010000275.1:0-3843 GCA_964510165.1 uncultured bacterium | reverse complement strand
CTGGAGTTATCGCCGGGCGCTTGCCGCCGCCATCGGGATGATGTATACTTGGTGCATGAGAGCGGGGCTGGCGAATGTATCCCAGAGTTTCGGCTCCGTGACGGAGAAGTGAGAGTGTGAAGGAGCGCCGACATGAAAGTGATAGCCTTCAATGGGAGTCCCCGAAAAGGGGCCAACACCCAAACGTTGCTTGAGGCCGTGCTCAAGGGGGCGGCAGACAAGGGAGCAGAGACCCGGCTGGTGAATCTGCGCGACCTGAAATACAAGGGCTGCCTAGGTTGTGACGACTGCAAGAAGGATCTCGGCAGATGCGTCCAGAAGGACGACCTCTCGCCCCTGCTGCAGGAGATGGCGTCGTGCGATGCGGTCGTTCTGGGAACCCCGGTCTACTGGTTCCATGTGAGTTCCCAGATGAAAGCGTTGATCGACAGGTTCTACTGCTTCTTTGGGTGGGAACCCGACCCCGAGACGGGGGAGTTGAAGGAGATTCATACGTTTCCGAAGGGGAAGAAGTTTGTCATAGTGACCTCGCGCGGAGACGCGGAGGACACAAAGGCGGTTCCGCATCTTTATGAGCATCTGAGCGAGTGGCTGCGGGTAGTGGCCGCCGCGATGCATCCGTCCTCGACGGAATTCATAAATCATTACGGATCCTACAACCTGAAAGATTCCGCCCGGGATGATTCCGACCTTGTGACGCGGGCCGAGGCGATAGGCGCGTCATTGGTTTAGCGAGTCTGTCAAATCCATCCCAGTATCGCCCCGAATACTATCAGGGCCAATATGTCAAAGGCGAAGATGACTCCCACTACTACTGCCTTGGTTCGCACGAGCTGTATGTCGTAGACCCAGAACGCAACCAGGAAGAAATACAGGTATCCGATGAGGAAGATAAGCCACGGGGCGCGCAGGTTCCACCATGAATAGTCCCACGTGAGCGCGCCCGCAAGGTTGAGCAAGATCTCGACGACCACGCAGAAGGCGGCATTGACCACGGCGAAGAAAAGCCGGTTCGGAACGCCCAGAACCTTCATGGTCTTGTCGGGCGGCAGTATCCGGGTCAGGACTATGCCCAATATGGCGAACATGAAGCAGATTTCAATATTCAGTCCGATCAGGATAAGATAGGCCGTGTCGCCCGGCGCGCCCCATACGGGCGCATGCTGGGTGAAGTGGAACACGAGCGCGTTCCAGATTTCGTTGAACCAGTCCATCCCCCAGAGCGCAAGCCCCGCGAACACCAGGCTCCAGTTCTTCTTCTCGATCTCCACGGCATAGACATTCGCGACAAGCGCGAAGAGCGGTATCACGTACCACTCGAACTGACTCGAGTCCCTGAGAATGCTCATGGCCTGCTGTGCGGATTCTGTCGGCATGTTGGAACCTCCTTTTGCAATGAGTTGTGGCCAGAATACGCCCGGGAATTGCCAAACGTGGCGTCAGGCATGATATCAGCAAACGGGCAAGCGCCGCAATCGCTTGATTCGGTGCGAGCGCGTAATCTATACTATCGAGGCGCGCACGCATTCGATTATATGAACGGCGCTTTCACGGGGCTGCGCCGGCGGGGGCGCCGATGCCGCGAGTCACTTTCAGAGAGGAGTTACGTCCATGACCGATAAACTTGCCAGCAAGCGAAACCTGGAATTCCTGCTGTACGAGGTCTTCGATGCCGAATCCCTCACGAGGCATCCGTACTACCGGGAGCACAACCGCGAGATATTCGACATGATCCTGGAGACCGCGTTCAAACTGGCACGCGCGCTTCTGCTGCCTCGCTTCGGGGAGATGGACAAGGTCCCGCCGGAACTCGTGAATGGCGAGGTCAGGGTGAATCCTGTGGTGAGGACGTTCATGCGGGAGTGTGGCGAGGGCGGATGGATCGCCGCGAACGCGCCAGTCGAGTCGGGGGGCCAGCAGCTTCCGCTTGTGGTCACCGCCGCGAGCCGGTTCGTCTTTGCGGCGGCCAACTATTCGGCGAGCGTGTATCCGTTTCTGACGGCGGGTGCGGCCCACCTCATCGAGTCGTTCGGTTCGGAGGAGTTGAAGGAAACGTATATTCCGAAGATGTTTTCGGGCCAATGGCAGGGAACCATGGCTCTCACGGAGCCGCAGGCCGGCAGTTCGCTGTCTGATATTACGACTCAGGCCGAGCCTACGGACGCGGGCTACTACAAGATACGCGGACAGAAGATATTCATCTCGGCGGCGGACCATGATGGCGCTGACAATGTGGTTCACCTGATGCTCGCCAGGATCAAGGGAGCGCCCGCCGGCGTGAAAGGGATTTCCTTGTTTGTCGTGCCGAAGAAGCGCATCGGCGAGAATGGGGAGCTGGTGTCGAATGACGTGAGCGTGGCTGGCATTTACCACAAGCTCGGATACAGAGGCTCGCCGATAACCCAGTTGAGCATGGGCGAGAACGACGACTGCCGCGGCTATCTCGTCGGCGAACCGCATCGCGGGCTTCCCTACATGTTTCAAATGATGAATGAGGCGCGCATCGACGTGGGCATGAGCGCCGCCGCCATCGCCTCCGCCGCGTACTACGCCTCTCTGGAGTACGCGATGGAGCGGCCACAGGGCAGGCGGCTCACGGCGAAGGACCCGACGCTGCCTCCGATCCCCATCATTGAGCACATGGACGTGAAGCGGATGCTGCTGTTCCAACGGGCGGTCGTGGAAGGCTCGCTCTCGCTCATCCTCCAGTGCGGCCTGTATGTGGACCTGATGAAGGTATGCCCGGACGAGGAGAAGGAGAAGTACGGCCTGCTGCTCGACCTGCTCACGCCCGCCGCGAAGACGTATCCGTCCGAAATGGGTGTGCTCTCGGTGAGCCAGGGGTTACAGATTCTGGGTGGATACGGCTACTGCGACGAATTCCCGCTCGAGCAGCATTATCGGGATGCGCGCATTCACCCCATCCATGAAGGGACCACAGGCATCCAGGGGCTTGACCTGCTTGGCCGCAAGGTTATCATGAAGAACGGGAGGGCGTTGGAGCTGTTCCTCGATGAGGTTCGCGAGACCATCCGGTTGAGTGAAGACGATCCGGCTCTGGCGCCGTATGCAGCGGAATTGAAAGGCGCAGTCGAGCGTTTGACCGGTGTCACGTCGCACCTTGTGGGGCTTGCGCTCGGGGGTAACACGGAGCTTTTTCTTGCGGACGCGACGCTGTACCTTGAGTTCTTTTCCATTATCGCCATTGCCTGGCAGTGGCTCAAGCAGGGCATCAGCATCCGAAAGGCATTGGCGAGCGGCCCGACCGGAGCGGAGGCGGATTTCTATCAGGGCAAATTCTACACGCTCCGCTATTTCTTCTGCTATGAACTGCCGAAGATCGAGGGGTTGGCCAAGCGGCTCATGAACAGCGACGGGCTGACGGTTGAGATGCCGCCGTCGTTATTCGCGGACTAGGCAACTCGGTTGCAAGGTATCGGAAGCGGCGCCATGAGATTATCATATTCCCTGTTATTGCTGGCGATACTTGCGCCGATTGTTGCGGGGTGTGCGAGCCAGAGTGTGGGGCGGCGGCATGGGCGAGTTGAAGCGGGCGATGTTGTCAGGACTACGTACGGGCTTGCTTCCTGGTATGGCGCAGAATGTCAGGGGCGTCGAACGGCAAGCGGAGAACGGTTTAATATGTATGAGCGCACCGCCGCTCACCGGACGCTGCCGTTTGGGACGTTCGTTCAGGTGACAAACCTGCGCAACGGCCAGCGCACCATCGTCCGGATTAACGACCGGGGGCCTTTCAAGGATGGGCGCGAGATAGACGTTTCCTACAGGGCGGCCCATGATCTTGGGATGCTTGAAACCGGCGTGGAGCGGGTAAGGCTGGAG
>CAZEBC010000274.1:0-3847 GCA_964510165.1 uncultured bacterium | reverse complement strand
TATGAAGATAGCCATAGACGCAAGTTCGGCGGCAGTGCCCCAGAGAACCGGGGTGGCGAAGTATATCCATCGCCTGATCGAAAACCTCGAAGGGGTGGACGGCTCTAACGAATACATGGTATATTATCGGCTGTCCCGCCGGGGGATGCGGCACTGCTTCTACGAGCCGAAGAAGAACAGCGTAAAGGTCGGCTTGTTCCAGGAGCCTTTCTCGCGGTGCAGGGGAGTTGCGGTGTTTCACGGGCCCGACGCGCGCCTGCCGCGCGTTCGCGGTCCCAAACTCGTGGCCACGATTCACGACGTGTTCTCGCTTGTCTCTGAGGAGTTCGCGAACGAGCGGTTTCGCCGCAAGAAGATCGCGCACTACCGCCGCATCGCCGAACGGGCCGACCGCATAATCTGCGTATCGGAAAGCACTCGCCTCGATTTCCTGCGGTTCTTCCCCGAAGCCGAGCCGAAAACGCGGGTGATATATGAGGGCGTGGACTGGCAGTTCTGCCCGAGGCTGGAGGACGAGGTGGAGCGTGTCAAGAGCAAGTACGGAATAGAGTCCGACTACATTTTCTATGTCGGCACGCTCTGCCTGAGGAAGAACGTGCTGCGCATGTTCGAGGCGTTTCTTGAGGCGCGCAAGAAGCTGGGCATTGACCTCCAGTTCATTGCCGCCGGCAAGTTCACTTACGGCAAGGATGAGATATTGAAGTGGATAGAGCGCAACAATTGCGACGGCCAGATTCGACTGCCGGGCTACATCCCCGACGTGGACCTGCCAGCCCTTTATACCGGCGCGAGGTTGTTTCTCTTCACCACACTCTACGAGGGGTTTGGCCTGCCGGTGCTCGAGGCGCTCGCGTGCGGCACGCCCGTGATCACCTCGAATGTGTCCGCCATGAACGAGGTCGGAGCGGAGGCCACGTACAAGGTCGATCCCCGATCCACCGAGGCGATCTCGCAAGAAATTATTGAGGTGCTGCAGACGCCCGGAAAGGTCGCGCTCACATCGGTCCCGCGCTGGCGCGACATGGCTCGCGCAACGTTGGCGCTCTATGAAGACCTGGGAAATAGCACGTAGGTGCGAATTCATTCCGGTCATTCGGGGACACCATGCGGCATGGTGTCCCCGAATAACCGATCCCGAATAACCGGGCGGGACACATAATTTGACATGAAAATCGCCATCGTACATCCGTCATACAACATCAAAGGCGGCGCCGAGAACCTGATGCTCTGGCTGGCGAGCGGGCTCGCCGGGCGCGGCCACGGCGTCACCATGTTCACTGCCGACTACTCGCGCGAACTGTGGGACGCCGACTGGGACACGCGCGTCGAGTTGGTCCTCTTGCAGCCAGGACCGCTCTCTCGCGTCATCAACTCCAAACGCGTCAAGAACCTGGAGTACGGCAACCGGCTCGCGGACGCGCTCCACGGTTTCGATGTGATCTTCTGCTCACTGTTCCCGACGCATCTGTGGGTTGCCCGCGCCAGGCGCCGAAACTCGACCGGCAACGGACCGGTCGTGTGGTATTTGCAGGAGCCGTCACGCAAGTACTATTGGAAGATAACCGACCCTCATTTGCTCGACCACCGCAGGTATTGCGGAAGCGACGAACAGAGCCGGCATCTCTCCGAGTATGCTAAGACTCTTTATAAACACGACCACGACCGGAGACAGAGAAGACAGATCGCGTGGGACAGGAAAGCGCTGCGGCACATCGACCTGATACTGGCCAACAGCAAGTTCAGCGCCCAGAATATCTCGCGCGCGTTCGAGCGGCAGGTCGAGGTGTGTTATCCCGGCATACCCACTGACTCGGAACCGTTGAAAGCGCCGGGCGGCGATTACATGCTCGCGGTCGCCCGATTCAGCGTCAGGAAGAACGTCCAGAACATCATCGAGGCCTTCCACGTATTATCCCGGCAGCATGGCCGCGACGATATCCCCTTGAAGATAGTCGGCCAGGGACCGTGCTGGCCCGAACTCGAAACGCTCGTCCAACAGAAGGGCCTGGGCGGACATGTTGAATTTCTGGGGTTCCTGAATGACCGGCAACTTGCGGAGGCCTACCAGAAGGCGCGCCTGAGCATTTATCTGCCCATCGACGAACCGTTTGGCCTCATCGCCGTCGAATCCATGTACCGCGGCGTTCCGCCCATCGTGTCGGACCACGGGGGGCTTGCCGAGATCGTCGTGCATGGCGAAACTGGCCTTCACGTGAACCCCTTCGACCCCGAAAAGATCGCCGATGCCGTCGTTTCGTTGTGGGATGATGAAAAGAAGATCGGCAGCATGGCCAGGGCGGGCAGAAATCGAGTGGAAAACCACTTCACTTCCGAACACCTGCTCGGGCGCATCGAGCGATTTCTCCTGCAAGTGCAAGAGACGCGGGGGGACGGCGCCCGTGGCTGAACTGGCGAGATTCTACCTGCCGCTCCTGGTCCTGTTGGTTCTGTTCGCTGTTGTGCAGGCGATTGCCTTCAGGAAGATAAACCGCCTCAAGAACAGGCTGAAGGACCTGCGTCACCGGCCGCTCGACGCTTACGTCGTGGGCAGAAAAATCAAGGAGTTTCCCATGCCGCTGAAGGTGACCAAACCGGCTCAACCCGACAGCGCCATCGGGTTCTTCCTCAAAGATTACGCCGTTCGGGATGACAATCTTTCAAGGCAACGCCACTACATGAAGTATTTCGAAGGATGCGGCCAGGTGCTGGACATCGGCTGCGGCAACGGCGAGTTCCTGCAGCTATGCGCTGAAAAAGGAGTGAAAGCGGTGGGGATCGACCTGTCCGAGGACAAGGTTAGAGTTTGCCGCGAAAACGGCCTCGAGGCCCATTGCGTGGATGTATTCTCCTTCCTCGGCGAAAGCCGCCGGAAGTTTGACGGGATCATGTGTTCTCACGTGTTCGAGCATCTCGAGGCCGAAGAGGTCATCGCGCTCACCAGGCTCGCCTCGGAAACGCTCAACATGAACGGCATATTCCTGATCGTCACTCCGAATCCGAGAAGCCTGAACAGCCATCTGTTCGGATTCTGGAAGGATATGTCGCACAAGAGATTCTATGACGTAGAAAGCCTCTCCTACATGCTTGAGAAGAGCGGCTTCGAGATCGTGGACGTCGCGGAGTATAGCTGATGCGGGGCTCCCCCATCGGAAGAATATAGGAAGGACACGAATTCGTTGAGAGTTCTCCTGATAAACCCGAACAGCCGACAGACGGGAACGTGCTTCACCGTGCTGGCGCCCTTGGGTCTCCTTTATGTAGGCTCTGTGTTGGAGCAATCGGGTCACTCCGTCAAGGTCCTGGATGCCGACATTCACGATTGGCCCATCGACACCGTGCTTTCTTTTGTGAAAGAACGTTCGCCTCACCTCGTCGGTGTCTCCTTAAACTGCATCCAGTTAGAGGGCGGCTATTCTGTAATAAAGGCCATAAGAGAGTCTTCTCCCGGGATCACGGTCGTGGTCGGCGGACCGCATCCTTCGGGAATCAAGGAACAGATTTTTGAGGAATGTCCCGAAATCGACATAGTGGTAGTCGGCGAAGGTGAACAGTCCATGCTTCAGCTCGTCGGCGCGATCGCTGGCGGTGGAGACCTGAGCGACGTGAAGGGGATCATATACCGGAAGAATAAGACAATTGTTCACAATGAGCCACGAACGCATATCCATAATCTGGACATGCTTCCACAGCCTAATTATGACCTTCTCGTCGGCCCCTTTTCCTATCCCGGAACAAACCCGCTCGGAGCGATTCCGCAAGTGCATCTGATGGCCGCTCGCGGATGCCCGTTCCGCTGCACCTTCTGCAATGATTCCGTCTGGGGCGGCCGGGTTCGCTTTCGTTCGCC
>CAZEBC010000273.1:0-3873 GCA_964510165.1 uncultured bacterium | reverse complement strand
AAGCTGACCGTGGTCACGGGCGTGAGCGGGTCCGGCAAGTCCAGCCTTGCGTTTTCAACCATCTATGCCGAGGGGCAGCGCCGCTACGTCGAGTCGCTGTCGGCCTATGCGCGGCAGTTCCTTGACAAGATGGACAAGCCCGACCTCGACAGCGTCGAGGGAATCCCGCCCGCCATCGCGATCCAGCAGAAAGCGCCGTCGCGCAGTTCGCGTTCCACAGTGGGCACGGCCACAGAGATTTACGACTATCTGCGGCTCCTGTTCGCGCGCGTGGGCAAGGTGCATTGCGGGACGTGCGGAAAGCCAGTGCAGCGGCATTCAGTCCAGGATGTCTGCGACCGACTGGAAACATATGCAGGCCAGCGCGCGTTCATCGTCGCCCCCAAAGGAAAGACCGATGAAACCACCGCCGACCGAATTGCCGAACTGAAGAAGCGAGGGTTCGTCCGCATTACCTTGGACGGGCGGATCGAGACGGTTGACGACGCGCTGTTGCGGCTTTCCTTGCCCCAGGGAGCGGAGTGGGGGGTCGTCATCGACCGGCTTGCGCTCAGGCCCGAGACGCGCGCGCGTCTGGCCGATTCGCTCGAGCTTGCGTACAACGAAGGCAACAGGAAGCTCGAGGTCCGCTTGGTTGACGGGCCGACGCTCGCGTTCACCAGCCGCCATATCTGCCCTGATTGCAGCCTTGAGTACGACGATCCGTTCCCGCAGCTTTTCTCGTTCAACAGTCCGCTCGGCGCATGCCCGGAGTGCAACGGCTTCGGAAACATCATCGAGATCGACATGGACCTGGTGGTCCCTGACAAGACCAAATCGCTTAATGGGGGCGCCATACGGCCCTGGACATTCCCGAATTATGAATGGCCGATGGAGGAGCTGAGGGTGATGGCCGACGCGGAAGGCCTGCCGATGGATGTCCCGTTCAAGGACCTGTCCAAGAAGCACGTGCGCCTGCTCATAGAGGGAAAGGGTTATTTCCCGGGCGTTCGCGGCTTCTTCGAGATGCTCGAGAAGAAGAAGTACAAGGTGCACGTGCGCGTGCTCCTGAGCCGGTTCCGAGGATACGTCACCTGCCAGAAATGCGAGGGGACGCGCCTCAGGCCGGAGGCGCTCGCTGTAAAAATACAGGCCGAGCACATCGCCGACGTGTGCCGCAAGCGCATCGCGGCGGCTCTCGATTTTTTCGAGGGACTCAAGCTTTCACGCCAACAGAGCGAGATTGCCGACCTGCTGCTGAGAGAGATAAAGAAGCGGCTGAGATTCCTGATAGATGTTGGACTCGATTATGTGACGCTCGACCGGCTCACGCGCACGCTCTCGGGCGGCGAGGCGCAGCGCATCAACCTGGCCTCGTGTCTGGGCGCGGGCCTGACGGGCACGCTGTACATCCTTGACGAGCCGAGCATCGGCATGCATCCGCGCGACAACGCGAAATTGATTGATATGCTCGAGCGGCTGCGCGACGCCGGCAACACGGTGCTTGTGGTTGAGCATGACGCGGACATGATCCTCGCCGCCGATGAGGTGGTTGACCTCGGCCCGGGCGCGGGCGAGAACGGGGGCCAAATCATCTTCCAGGGCGGTGTCGGGCGGCTCAAGCGGTCGCAGCATTCATTGACAGGCCAGTATCTGAGCGGGCGCAAGAAGGTAGGCTGCCAGCCGAGGCCGAGGCGTTCGCGCCAATTCCTGCGGGTGCTCGGCGCGCGCGCACACAACCTGAAGAACATCAACGTCAGTTTTCCGCTCGCGTCGTTCGTGTGCGTGACGGGCGTTTCCGGCTCCGGCAAGAGCACGCTGCTGGAGGAGACATTGTATCGGGGCATCTGCCGTGAGAGAGGCGAGACGACGGAAAAGCCGGGCGAGCACGACGCCATCCTCGGGACCGAGCATATTGACGGGGCGGTCATGGTGGATCAATCGCCGATCGGCCGGACGCCACGCTCCAATCCGAGCACCTACATCAAGGCGTTCGCGGACATCCGCGCCCTGTTCGCCTCGACCATCTCGGCGCAACTCCGCCAGCTTCGCCCGAGCGATTTTTCGTTCAACGTGTCGGGCGGCAGGTGCCCGAAATGCAAGGGCGAGGGGGCGCTCAAGATACAGATGCAGTTCTTCGCGGACGTGTATGTGACGTGCGACGCATGCAACGGCACGCGGTTCAAGCCTTCCATTCTGGAAGTCCGCTACAAGGACAAGACCATAGACGACGTGCTGAACATGACCGTGTCCGAGGCGCTTGGGTTCTTCGATTCGCCCCGGTCGCTTCTCAAGCGGCTGCGGGTGCTCGTTGACACCGGATTGGGTTACCTCAGGCTCGGGCAGCCGGCGACGACGCTCTCGGGTGGCGAGGCTCAGCGGCTCAAGCTGGCGGCCCACATAGCGGAGGGGAGGTCCACGCGTATGCTGTTCATCTTCGACGAGCCGACCACGGGGCTGCACTTTCACGATGTCGGCAAACTCATCGACTGCTTCAACACGCTCGTGGATATGGGGAACTCGGTGTTCGTCATCGAGCACAACATGGAAGTCATCAAGTGCGCAGATTATATTATTGACTTGGGGCCGGAGGGCGGCGACGAGGGCGGGTGGGTGGTCGCCAGCGGGAGGCCGCAGGATGTCATGCGAGTCAAGGAATCGTATACCGGCCAGTTTCTCAAGAGATATCTGCGGGACGGCGAGCCGAAATCAAAGAAACTCTTGGATCACAAATGAGACGAATCGGCATAGCCGCGACCGGACAACAAAACAGGACCACGAATCACACGAATTACACGAACGTCGATTTCTTTTCACAACTCGGTGGCGTTCGACCCGGAGTGCAAATTTCCCTCCGGAGGTTGTCCCGTAATTTGGTATTTGGTCGTAGGGGCGGCCCTGTGTGGCCGCCCGGGCGCCCACATAGGGGCGCCCCTACAATGACGGGACAGTCTCTCCGCCCCCCTTTGGAAAAGGGGGAACTAGCAGACCGATCATCTATAGGGGCGCGATGAATCGCGCCCCTACGAAGTCTCGCGCAGGAGGAACGATGGCGAAAATATTGCTCACCGGCGTGCCGGGTATAGGCAAGACCACGGTGATTCGGAAGGTCACGCACCTGCTTGGCGATAAGGCCGCCGGCTTCTATACAGAGGAGCGGCGGGAAGGCAAGAGGCGGGTGGGGTTCGACCTGATCACGCTCGACGGCGCGCGGGCGGCGCTTTCGCATGTGAACATTCATAGCGCGCACAGGGTGGGCAGGTACGGCGTTGACATTCGGGCAATGGATTCGATAGGCGCATTTACGATCGAGAAGGCGATCGGCCAAAGGAAGGTCATAATCATTGATGAAATCGGGAAAATGGAACTTTTCTCCACGAAGTTCCGGGACGCCGTCATGAAGGCGTTCGAGTCCGGCAGCGCCATCGTGGCCGTGATAATGAAGAAACCCCATCCATTCGCCGATTCCATCAAACGGCGCGGCGACGTTCAGCTTATCGAAGTCATTCAGTCCAACCGCGAAGCATTGCCCGCGCGGATTGCCGAAGCTCTCGGTGCGTGACCTCACGCCAAGGCGCAAAGTCGCTGCGGACGGGCCTGTCCGCAAATTGCGCAGATTTCCGCTGATGAAACGGGCTGTCTAACCACCAAGGCACAAATCCCGCGAAACGCGGGACAAGCAACTCACGAGGAACTACCTCAGCTCCGTGTGCTTGGTGTATGAATCTGTCCTGTTGCTTTCCTGTTTTTTCCTTTTCTCTTTGAACTCGAAACGCGAAACCCTGAACCGTAAACTGCTCGCCTCGCAAGCGAGCCTGGGGTACCGCGCCCGGGCGCGAGTGGCGAGTCGCCACTGACATTTTGGCAAGTTGCCGCTGACGGCACGTCGCCTTC
>CAZEBC010000272.1:0-3879 GCA_964510165.1 uncultured bacterium | reverse complement strand
AACTTGAAGCGGGCCCTACCGCTCAAGAGACCCGTTCGCTTGCAAAATTATGTTCGAATTTTCGCCCGAAAAACGGATCGCTGGTTTCTTTCATGTGCAGGTCGAGGCGGGCGCGCATGACCTCCAGTTGACGCTTGGAGGCTGGATCGCGCACCAGGTTCTCTTGTTCGTTGGGATCGCTCCGGATGTCGTAAAGCTCTTCCGGCATGCGAGGACTGATCCATCCCTGATTCGGCAACTGGCACACCCTGCGCGCCCAGTCCATATGGGCGCATTGATCCAAGCCCACCGCGTCATCTGAGTAATTTCGAATGTATTTCCATCTGTCTGTCCGAACCGCCCGTGTCGGAAGATATTTCACATGATAGGTCATTTCGGAAAAGACGGCATCTCGCAAAGGCTTATTGCTTCCGCCCGTTGCCAGCGCAAGCAACGACATTCCCTGCACTCCCGGCGGAATGGAACACCGGGCGGCATAGAGCAGCGTGGGCATGACATCTATGGCGCTCACCAGATGTTCGACTGCGAGCCCTGCCGGGACCTTGCCCGGCCAGCGAATTATGAGAGGCGTCCCGATTCCGCGGTCGTAGAGGGTCATCTTGTTTCCGGGAAAGGGCGGTCCGTTGTCGCTTACAAAACACACTATGGTTTTGTCGGCGAGCCCTTCCTCGTCAAGTTTATTCAAGACCTCGCCGATCATGGCGTCCATCTTGAGCAGATTACTGTAATACTTGGCCACTTCCATCCTGATCTCGGGCCAATCGGGCAAGGCATAATAGTCGGGCACATGAATGCTCTCGGGGTCCACGGGAAATCCTTCGACAAAATGGAATTCACCGGAATCATCGCGGTGGGTATCCATATAATTCAGTTCCAGGTAGAAGGCGTTCCGGGCATTTTCCGCAATGAACCGCCTTGCCTTGTCGGACGCTCGAATCCAGAAACCGGAGGGCATTATCCCGCTGAGGCGCTCTCTGTAACCGTACCAGCCGGTGGGCAGATAAGGGGCCACATGCCATTTACCTTCAAGCGCGGTGCAGTAGCCGCAAGTCGAAAGCGCGTCGGCAAGAGTGCTCCTGAAAGGAGAAAGCATTTTCCGCTTGTGTGCGTGCGTCAGTCCTGTGACGCCATTGGTATGAGGATACTGACCGGTTATGATGCTGGCGCGACTGGGCGAGCAGCTCGAGGCCGTCACAAAGGCATTCGTGAAACGGACGCCCTCCTGGGCCAATCTGTCAATGTTGGGTGTGCGTATCTGGTGGTTTCCATAGCAACCGATGTCGTTCCAGCCGAGGTCATCGGCGACAATTAGGACAATGTTCGGCTGATCCTCGCTTGAAGGAAGTGAACGGGTCCGGCTGCACCCCACCGACTGGCCCAATCCTATCCCTGCCGATGCCGCAACAGCCGCCTTGGCCGCCGTTCCGATGAATTCACGCCTTTTCACTGTCTTGGCTCCCTTGCAGTATTCACTGGCTCAATGAAACAGGGCCTTATAGACCTCCATATAGATATAGAAATAATGTACCCCGAGACCCCAGACCATGAGTACGAAAAAGGCGACCAGACCGGAGGCGATCGAGACAACCGGGCCGGAGGATATCACCCTCAGCGGCCCCTCTCCCCGTTTGTTCAATCGCCAGCGACAAATCATCTCGCACAGGCCCATCTGTGCAAATGCTCCGAACATGCACAAGAGAAACACTTGGTTCAAACCATAATAAACGCTCTCGCCAAGGGTAAAAAACTGGGTCACTCGGACTATCTCTTTTATGTTCCACACGATCGGCGTCACGAGGCTGGCGAGGACCCTCTCGCGCAGGCTCGCGCCTCCAAAATAGGCTATCGGATAAATGACGAACGCTCCGAACCCGATGCTCACAAACAACACGATCGCCGAAATGTTTGCAACGACAAACTGCACTATGTCATTGCGGATTTTCCAGGAACCGTTATAAATGATCCATGAAACCAGCATACTTGCCAGAACCGCGCCCGTGGGTATCGCTATCCGTTTCACAAAGCTCTTCTTGTCCATGTTGTGTTTCTCCACTCGACCGAGACTTAGGACTTCCCTCCACTGATCAGTTCGCGCAATGTCTGTTTCAGTTCGGCCACAATCGGCTTGCCCTCAGGCGTCTCCGCGATATTCCGCAACTGGCGGGGGTCGTTCACGAGGTCAAACAATTCCGCCGGTCTCGGCCCCTTGTACTCTATGTAGACGTGAGTCCTGGTCCGCACCGCATTATTCTCGGGAACGTTGTAGGGGAATTCCTTGAAGTATTCGTACAGCCAGGCCTCCCTGCCCGGCAAGGACTCCTTGACCAGGAAGGGCTTGAAGCTCTGTCCCTCCATCATCTCGGGAACCGGCAAACCGGCCATCTCGAGCAAACTCGGCGCAAGGTCGATATTCAGGACCATCTGCTCCGCGCGTCTCCCTGGCTTTTTCACCAATCTGGGATATCGCACGATGAATGGAATGCGTATCGCCTCCTCATAAGGCCAACGCTTGTCAATGAGGCGGTGCTCGCCCCAGAAGTAGCCGTTGTCGCCGCAATACACCACGATGGTATCGTCTGCAATGCCTAAATCATCCAGCTTGTCGAGCACCCTGCCTATCTGCAAGTCAAGCGCGACCAGCGTCTCGCAATAATTCCGCACGTGGTGCTCCAGAGGCCCGAAGGTGCCGGCAAAACTGTTCCCGTTCGTCATCGTTATCCATGGGTCGGCCTCGTCCGGCACGTTCAGTTCCACTTCGTCATAGATATGCGAAAGCTCCGGCGGCGGAAGAAACTGGTGATGCACCGCCTTGTGTGACAGGTACAGACAAAACGGGTTCTCGCGCTCTTTCTCGATAAACTCGATCGCAAGGTCGGTCAGCTCCTCCGTCACGTAAGGCTTGCGCGAAGGCCTCTCGACGCCGTCAACGATCAAAGGGCAGTTGAAATACCGTCCCTGACCGCCCTGCACCGTGAACGTTACGAACTGGTCCACTCCCCTCAGCTTCGGCAGACGCCCGGGCATGTGCCATTTGCCAATGAAGGAAGTATCGTAGCCCGCCTGCTTGAACAACTCCAGAAACGTGATGTTCTCGTCCCGCCACACCGTCAGGTTATTCTTCACACCGTGCGTGTGCGCATATTGCCCCGTCAGAAAGCTGGCCCTGCTCGGGCTGCACAGTGACGTGGTGACAAATGCGTTCGTGAAATGGACGCCCTCTTTGGCGAGGCGATCCATGTTCCGCGTATCGAGGAACGGATGCCCCAGGCAACTCAGGTAATCCCAACGATGGTCGTCGCTCAGAATGAATATGACATTCGGTTTCTTGCGAGAGAAGGGCCCCGCCCAGGCGAGGTCCCCGAATGTGAGGCTCATCAGCCCCGACGCCGACAATGCTCCAAGCATCTTCAGCGCTTCCCTGCGGCCTATGGACGCATGAAAACAAGTTGCTCTCATGAGCGTCTTGTCAAAATCGCCGGAAGGGTGAATATCGCTCACTCATAGCCTCCTTATCGAAACAGGTAGTATCTGCCAATCACACTCGGGAACCCTTGCAAAAGACCATCTCGGAATTCCGCGCTCCACGAGCCGCGTGCATTTCGGCGCTATCATAACGGAGACTGTGAAAAATTTCAAGCAAAGCCGGCGATGAATCTGTCGGCGATTATGGACAGTGCCGACTCACACGGCGCGGCGTAGTCACGATGCCGATTGCGGATGACCGATCGAATCTTCAGTCCGCAATCGTTTTCATCCGCAAATTGCTTAGCGCGGAATAGCCGCAACCAAAGTTTAGTGGGTGCAAAATATGCAAGGCGTTTCCGATTTCTCGTATAATGGTTTGACTTTGGGAAACCAAAACCATCACGATGAAAGGGA
>CAZEBC010000271.1:0-3881 GCA_964510165.1 uncultured bacterium | reverse complement strand
ACGCCGTTCGGCGACTTCGACCTCAAGGTTGTGGACCATGCGTACGTGTTCGATGACCAGGACCCCGATTGGCCGCTGTGGGTGGTGAACCTCATCATAGGACTCATCGGGGGAGTCTCCTTCGGTATAGCCACCGCGTTCGTGCTTGAGTTCCTGAGCGACGGCTGCAAGACCATCGAGGATACCGAACAGCGGACGGGGATGCCGGTGGTCTCGGTCATTGACCGGTTCAAGAAAAGGGGCTGCGTTATTGCGGAGAACCGTTCCTCTGCCAAAGCGTGAGATTGAGGTAATTACATTTGCACCCGTAAGGGGCGTAGCATGCGGCGCCCGCGTCAGATTGATATCGCAATGAAACGGATGGGAGTAGATGGGGCGGAAAGCAACCTGTCATGATTACAGCGCGTTAGCCGACACGATTCTTATAAGGAAGCGCTCAAAGGGCGAGCAGGTGTTTCTGGTTGCCAGCGCCGCGCGGTCCGACGGCAAAACCACGACGGCGATCAATCTGGCCAAGTGCCTTGCCCGCAGCGGCCAACAGACGCTTCTCATGGACCTGGATTTCGTAAAGCCCGAAATTGGCGAGATCTTGGGAGTTTCCCCGCAGACATCCGCAAACAATCCGGAGATTCCCCAACCCGTCCAGTGCGAGGACAATCTGTGGGTCCTCGCCACAACTACCGGAGAGTCGGAGAAGCTCAAGCGCATCTTTTTCGGCTCCGACCAGGGGAAAGAACTCATACGGGTATTCAAGAGCGAGTTTGACGTGTTGATTCTCGACACTACCAGCAGCCACAACAACGTGTATGCCGACTACCTGGGCGACCTGTGCGACGGCGTTGTCATTGTGGCCAAGGCCTACCACACAACGCCCGCAGAAGTGGTCGCCCTCGCCCGGAAGGTCGCTCCTGCCGCTCCCGTCGGAGTCGTGCTGAATCAACGCAAGGAATACGTTCCACGGCTTCTCCGAAAGCTGTTCATAGGTTCGTAATGACGCAGTCGGGCGGCGGTTTGCGTTCCGCCGCCACACAATCGGTTGGTTTATGGCCCGATATCATCTCGCGGCTGGGTCCTTGGCGACCCCGCGATTCTGGATAACACGATGGAACAACAGTCTTCAGCATCTAGAAGAAGAGTCTCTCTCGATTCCCTGGTGCTGGCGCTCATAAGAGTCGCCGGCCTCATCCTTGGCTTTCTCTCGATGGTCCTTCTCGCGAACCGATTCGGCGCGGGCCGGATGACCGACATCCTGTTTATCGCGATGGTGTTTCCGGTCTTCTTCTTGCGTCAGATCGGCAGGGCCGTCAATTGCTCGCTAATCCCCGTATATACGGAAATCCTCACCGAAAAGGGCGAGAAGGACGCCCTGCGCATGGCCTCGACCTTTACGTGCATATTCCTCGCCGCCGCCGCCGCAGTGGGACTGCTCTATTTTGTCGCGGCCAGATATTTCGTCTATGTTCTGGCGCCCGGATTCGCCGCGAGTTCGATCGATGTGATCGTCAAGCTCACACGCGTGCTGACTCCGGGGTTCGTGCTGCTGGCTTTTTTCGCCATCGGCGAGAGCCTCCTGAACAGCAAATGGGTATTCATCCCGCCCTCGCTCGCCTCGAACCTTCCGAGCCTGGGAATGATCGCGGGCATACTCCTTCTCGCGCCGCGCTACGGAATCATGGGGGTGACGGTCGGCATACTTGGGGGATTGGCTCTGCAGGCGCTTTCGGTGTTTCCATATCTGCGGGAAGAGGTCAGATCATTCTCGCCCGGGTTTAGCTGGAAAGAGCGCGGGATTCGCAGCGCCTTCAGCCAGTTCTGGCCCATCCTCTTCAGTTCTTCCATCAGCCAGATAAACCAGATCGCCGACAAGAGCATGGCCACGCTGCTTGGAGTCGGCCGGGTGTCGGCGCTCACCTACTCGAGCAGGCTCATCATTTTCCTGCCCGAGGTGTTTCTGAGTTCGTTCGGGAGGACCATCCTTCCGACGGTCTCGGAGCAGGTGGCGCTGAATCGGTTTGAAGACATCCGGCAGATGCTTGTCTCCGCCTTGCGCTGGATATTCTTCATTGTGCTTCCGGCGGTGACAATGCTCATAGCGTTACGGGCCGACATAGTCGGCCTCTTCTTCGAGCGCGGAAATTTCACGTTCGAGGACACCCGCCTCACCGCGCTGGCCCTGGGTTTCTACGCGCCTTCAATCCTGATCGTCACCGTCAATATCTGTCTCCGGAGGACGATTTTTGCGTTCCAAGAATCGCAGTTCATCGCGCGCGTTGGGGTTGTGGCCGTGGGCTTTAACGTGCTCATGAACTTCATCCTGATGCAGTTCCTCGATGTCGGCGGACTGGCGCTTGCAACCACCCTGTCGACGCTGCTTCACACAGGAGCCTCGTATTGGTTCCTGGCCAGGCGGATCGGTGGCATTCACGATTCCGTGTTGACCACCGGCCTCGTGAAGATATGCGTCGCGTGCGTCGTGACCGCTGTGACCGCATATGTGGCTTCCGACCTGTTTATCCGCCTGACACCACTCAATACCTTTGGCATGAAACTCGCTCATCTCGTGACCGTGTCGTGCATCGGGGGTATCGCTTATATCGGCGCCGCATGGTGTTTGAAAATCGAAGAACTGCGAAAGATGTTTTCGATGGCCGGGCCTCTTGCGCGCCGGTTCAGCGGGGAGATCGCATTATAGATGAGTGGAACGCCTGAACACGCCGGCAGTGGTTTCAAGACCCTCGTCCTCGGGCTGGACGGCGGCTGCTTCCGGGTGTTACAGCCACTGATGAAGCGCGGGCTGATGCCGAACCTCTCGGCGCTCCTCGAGAAGGGCGCCTGGAGAGTGCTTCAGTCCACCGTTCCGCCCGTAACCGGCCCGGCCTGGACCACGTTCATGACGGGAGTCAATCCGGCCCAGCACGGAATCTTCGACTTCGTGCGGCGGGTTCCCGGCAAAATGGAACGGCAGATTGTCGCGCACAACCAGATTGCCGCGAATACCCTGTTTCAAATCGTAGGACACGCGGGCCTCAAGGTCGGCTCGATCAATCTCCCGCTCACCTATCCGCCGCCGCAGGTAAACGGGTTCGTCGTCTCCGGCATGCTCACTCCCGGTCCGGAGTCGGAGTTCACCTATCCACCGGAATTGAAGGAACAACTGAACCGCGTGGCAAACCCGTACATCCTTGACCTGTTTTGGAAACGATATCCCGAACATCGGGCCGCCGAGTTCGTGGCGCGTCTCATCGAATGCCTGCGCCACAGAATGGCCGCGATTCGATACTTGATGAAGCACCGCGACTGGAACCTGCTCGTCACCGTGCTCACCGAAGTTGACCGCATCCAGCACTCGTTGTGGAATTTTCTGAATCCCGAGGAGGACCCGAGCATGTTCGACTTGCCGCGCTACCGGCAGGTCCACAAGGCCGCGCTTGATTTCTACGCAGCCCTGGACTCCGCGGTCGGCGACATCACGGGCGAACTCCCTCCGGATGCGAACCTCGTGATTATCTCCGACCACGGATTCGGACCGATGCACAAGAAGTTCTATGTGAACACCTGGCTCCGCAGCGAAGGGTTCCTGAGCGTGAACGAACCGATGTGGAACTCTCGCAGGCGGAAAAGAATGGCGCGCCAATTCTTGAGAAGGGTGGCCGCCTCGCTGCGTCTCGGGGGCATTGCCTCAGGAGCCGGACGCCTCATGGGCAAGCAGCATTCAGGAAGAATGATGCCGTTCGATGTCCTGCAATGCTTCGACTGGAGCAATACGACCTGCTACGCCGCTTCCTACAGCGAGCAGGGGCTTTACATTAACCTCAAGGGGCGCGAGCCGTTCGGCACGGTTTCGCCCGGCGCGGAGTACGAGGCAACACGGGAACGAGTCA
>CAZEBC010000270.1:0-3906 GCA_964510165.1 uncultured bacterium | reverse complement strand
GGGTTGAAAGACAGGATTCTTTCAACGACCAAGAGACAAAGGGCACAAAGGAGGGGATTTGCATTCTTTCTTGAACTGTGATATATAGTAAGCGCGGTAGAATAAGCAGGAAAAGGCAGACAATCTCGTGTGGAGGGCATTATGGAGAAGACGGAAATCTACACCGAGGTGCTGAAGGACAGCCCGGAGAGAGAGAAAGTCTTCAAGCGTTGCAGACCCGCCGAGAGGCTGGTTCTTGCCGCTGAGCACGACAGCGAGGCGGGCAAGAGCACCATCAAGGTGAGACGTCGCTCGGGAGAACTGCTGGGCTACCTTGAGGAGGGCGTGTGCGAGCGGGTTGCCCCGCGGATGGAAGAGATCGAGACCGCCGACACGATGGTTCTGCTGGTGACGGGCGGTGGTTTCTTCACCAAGGCGCCGCGGCATTGCTACATCAAGATAACCGTGTAAGGATGGGTCCGGCGCCTGAGAATCTGCTATTCTGCGCATTTTTCGCTCGCATGCGCGAATGAATTCGCGCTTGTGGGCTTGCCATTTGATTCGCCGCGGTAATCTGCAAGTCCGTGACTTCAAAGCTAACCATCCGCTGTATATTCTTGTTAACAATCCCCTGCAATTCCGACCTGTGTGTTACGTGTTTCGTGTGAGGATGGGTGAAGCGTGAAGTGTTTGTCAGAGGAGAGGCGGCTGAGCGGGCAGGCCGTGCGGAGTTTTCGCAGAGCCGTTTATGGATACTATCGGGAGCACGGACGCGACTTGCCGTGGAGGAGAACGACGGAACCCTACCACATCCTTGTTTCCGAGTTCATGCTGCAACAGACCCAGGTGGACCGGGTGAAGTCGAAGTATGGGCAGTTTCTCGAGACGTTCCCGGATTTTCGGACGCTTGCCGAGGCCCCGTTGCGGGAAGTGCTTGCAGCCTGGCAGGGACTGGGGTACAATCGGCGAGCGGTTGCTTTGAGGGAAACGGCGGGAATCGTAACGAGCAGGTATGGCGGTAAGCTACCATCCGATCCCGATGTACTGGCGACCTTTCCCGGAATCGGGAAAGCGACGGCGTCGGCAATTGGGGCGTTTGCGTTCAATCTTCCAACCGTCTTTCTGGAAACGAACATCAGGAGAGTATTCATTCACTTCTTTTTCAAAGAAGGAGATGAAATCAGAGATGCCGATATTCGGCCTTTGGTGCAGCAGACGCTTGACGTGAAGGCACCCCGAACGTGGTATTATGCGCTCATGGACTATGGGGTAATGCTCAGGAAGGAAGGGACGAATCCAAATCGGAGGAGCGCGCATTATCGGAAGCAATCACGGTTTGAGGGTTCGAACAGGCAGGTTCGGGGGATGATTCTGAGGGCGCTCACGGCACGCCGCTTGCTGACGGCGCAACAGTTGGCATCAGAGCTTGAAGTTGGCATCGAGAGGATCAACGGAGCGCTGATTCAGTTGGAGCGGGAAGGTTTTGTGGAGAAGAGGACGAGGGGATACAGGATCAGGTAGGGAGTTGACAAGAGGATGAAGAGCGGGCGCAGCATACCTACAAAGGGGAATCGGGAGGAATGAACAAGAAGCGGTTTATCGTGCAATTGGGCATGGGGGTGGATTTGCACGGCCAGGACCCGACGCAGGCGGCGCGTCGAGCGGTTCGGAATGCGATCTCGAACAATTGTTTGTGCGGACTGGCCGAGATCGTGAACATGAAGAACCCAAACGAGGAGATGTACGTGGATGTGCTGATTGCGTGTCCGAACCCCGGCGCCGTGGACGGCGAGGCGGTATTGAACGAGCTTCCATTCGGGAAAAAGACGATAGAGGTTGTAGAGGGAGGCATGATGGCGCCGGGGCTGTATGTTCCCCAGCTTGGGGACGTGTCCAGGGATGCGCTTGTTGCGACAGCGTCGGTGACGGTTTCGGTGATGATTTGACGATGAACGCATTGGCGCAATAGAATGCAGATACTGTAAGCGAGAGTAGTGTTTTTTCACCATAAAGACGCAAAGGACACAAGTCCCTCACCCTGCCCTCTCCCAGAGGGAGAGGGCGGAGCGGATTATGATTCTGAGGAAAGGAGGGAGCGATGAAAATCACTGACAGGGTATATTTCTATGTGGGCCGCGAGGAGGAGAAATTGGCGCGAGGTGCGGGGTCGTGCAACGTGGTGGTGATAAAGGCCGACCAGCAGGTCATGATTGACAGCGGTCTCATTGTGGGCGGAGCGTTTCGCGATTTGGAGAGGGCGACAGCGGCGGACGGCTTGGATTTGAGAGATACTCGCGCGATATTGCACACGCATGCGCACTGGGACCATATAAGCGGCGACTGTATCGTGCAGAAGGAATATGGCGCGCGGGCGTATGCGCATGCGTGGGAAAAACCGATTGTCGAGTCGCGGGAAGCGGCATTTCGGACGATGTTGACGGACACCGGCGATTTCTATGGTGAAATTGTCGGGCTGCCCGCTCTTGTGGTCAGGATGCTTCTTTGGTATGCGGGAGGAACATATAGCGGGCTCCGCGTTGATGAGACTGTGGAAGAGGGGAAGGAACTGGACTTCGGCGTCCGGGTTCTGTGTCGTCACACTCCGGGCCACACGCCCGGCCACATGGGGTACTACATTCCTGATGAGAAAGTATTTGTGGGGGGCGATTTGATTGACCTCGAGACGGGTACCGGGGCGGACCTCAATAATCCTCATTCGGATTATGCGGATGGGTTGGCCACGCTCGAAAAGGTGAGGGCGATGGATGTGGAGGTGTTCCTTCCGGCGCATGGAAAACCGGTGATTGGAAGAGACAATATCCGGCCTCTATTGGACCGGATGATTGAAAACACTCACGCCTACATTCGGGATGTTACAGGTTTTCTGGCAGAGCGAGACGGTACGCTTACGGAGATATTCAATCGGCTCATGCCCGGCACGCCATTTACATTGAAGGCGATGAAGATGATGCAGATTCTGACGACGTTGAAGCATTTGGAGCGGATGGGGAGGGTGTCGGTGCAGAAGAAGGATGGACGGCAGGTTTGGAAGTTGGAGCGGTAGTGGGCAGGCCGGGTGGGCGGCCACGCAGGGCAGCCCCTACACGATGGAAGGAACGGAATGGCGCGGTCCAGATTTGGCTACGAACTGATCATGAAGTTCTGGAAGTACGGCCATTGCTTTGACAATTGGCCGCTGCTTTCGAAGAAGCACTCCGAGAAGACTACGTCGGGCCACATTCTGCCGGTGAATCAGCCGGTGTCGGCGGGGAAGAATATGGTATTACCAATGCAGGTGCTCGGGCCGATGATCGAACGGGCCAATGGCGTCGCCATCATGAACGAGTGCATGTGCCGGCGCGGCCAGAACTGCCGGGCTTTCCCGCGCCGCTTCGGGTGTCTGCTCTTGGGCAGTGCCGTCGCCGCTATGAATCCGGCGTTGGCGCGAATTGCGACTCCCGCAGAAGCGATATCCCACGCGGAGCGCGGTATTCGGATGGGTCTCGTTCCCCTGATTATCCATAACACGGTGGACGCATGGATGTGGGGACTCGATTTCCGTCGGATGATGAACGTGTGTTTCTGCTGTGAGTGTTGCTGTGACGTTCGGATCGGAATCCGGAATCGAGTGGCGGGATTCTACGAGAACATTCATCGGTTGCCAGGACTGACTGTGTCGGTCGGTGACGGATGTGTGGGCTGTGGCACATGCCGAGAGATATGTTTGGCAAAAGCAATCGAACTCAGCGATGGTCGCGCGAAGATAACGGATGATTGCAAGGGGTGCGGCAGGTGCATATCCATGTGCCCTGAAGGCGCGATAACGCTGTCATTCGATTCGCGGATAGACACGGTGGGAGTGACACTGGAGCATTACGAGCGCCGGGCCGATGTGGGGCGGTTGAGTGCACGTCGGGCGGCCACCTA
>CAZEBC010000269.1:0-3921 GCA_964510165.1 uncultured bacterium | reverse complement strand
GGGGTGGGGCGCACGACATGAGTAGCGGCACGGCGCGCCGTGCCCCTACCAATGACTGCCTGACTGCGCGCCTTGAGCGCGGTAGCGCGTTTTGTTATAATTCCACAAGTTTTCCTGCGGCCGATGAGAAATGAGGCATCTGATGCGCATTGATTTTACCAATCAACTGCATATCGAAGAAGACATCCGCTCCATATATGGGCGGCTGAACGAGTTCTGCTCTGACAACCGCGAGCGCGTCCTCTCGGACATTCAGGCCTATGAGGATTGTGCCGCCGAGGCTCACCTGAAATATGCCGGCTTGAGGCTGCTCATTGCGTTCTATCCGTTCATCCTGACCGAACGCCAGGCTTCCTATATCGCGGGCGTGGCCGAGGCGACGCTTCGACTGATGGAGAAGATCACCCACCTGTTTTTAAATGAGCCTGCGGTGAGAAGGGCGTTCAATTTCGGGCCCCGGCAATTGGACTTGATTGAGACCGACCCCGGCTATAAGCTTTCGATTCCGTGTTCGCGGCTCGACTCATATTTCGACGGCCGAAGCCTGCGATTCTCGGAGATTAATACCGACGGCGCCGCTGGAATGGACGGTTCGCACAAGTTGCCGCGATTGTTCCTGGCCGCGCCCACCATGCGCGAATTCTTTTCGCAGTACCCGAACATCAAGGTGTTCGACATAAACCACGGGGTGTTGCGGGCGCTCCTTCGTTGTTACCGCGAGTTTGTAGGCGGCAGCGGAACGGGCGAGCCGCGCATTGCGATCGTTGACTGGAAGGAAGTCCGAACCTACGAGGAATTCCTGGCGTACCAGGAATTCTTCAAAGAGCATGGATATGACGCGCTGGTGGCTGACCCGCGCGAGCTTGATTACAACGGCAGCGCGCTGTCGCATCGCGGCCGCAAGATTGACATAATTTATCGAAGGGTTGTCTCCACCGAATACGTGGAGCGTCTTGACGAAGTGAAGCCGATGACGCGCGCCTTCAAGGACCACAACGTGTGTGTGGTCGGCTCGTTCAGGTCCGACGTCGCCTTCAACAAGAGAGTGTTCGCCGTGGCGCATGACCAACGCCTTTCCAGGTTTTTCACTGACGAAGAACGCCGGCTGGCCGAGCGCCATATCCCGTGGACACGCGCCTTTGAAGACGTCGAGTGTGACTATCGCGGCGAGAGAATCCCGATGCGCGAACTTGCCAGGCTCCACAAGGACAACTTCGTCATCAAGCCGTCAAACCAGTACGAAGGGCGCGGCGTCAAGCTGGGCAAGGTCACCGGGCAGGAAGAATGGGAGGGTTATATCAGGCACGCGCTTGAGGGCAATTACATCTTGCAGGAGTTGATCCCGCTGCCGACGATGCCTGTGGGGATTTGGCGGGACGGGATGGAAGCGTCGCCCCGGTTCATTCACGTGGGCGAGTATGTGTTCGGGGGACGATTCTGCGGGCTTTACTGCCGCGCCGCCGACGTGCCGGTGATCGACAGGAACAGCAAAGAGCGCATGTTGCCGTGCATGGTGCTCAAAAAGTGAGGTGGATACATGGCAAAGAAGCCGCGCGAGAACCGCAAGGTCATCGACGCCCATTTGCACATTAATTTCGACCGGCCTTACTCGCAGGAAATCGCAAACAAGGTGGGGCTCAATTACACTCCCGAGGGCCTCATCAAGGACATGGACTCGAGTAACGTCGCGTGTGCGTTGGTCATGAGCATACGGGGACAAATGGACGCCGCGAAGGAGTTCGCGCAGAGATACCCGAACAGGTTTTGGATAGCCGGCTCGGCCGACCCAAAGAATTTGACCGAGCAGGACCTCGCCGCGCTCGAGGCCGACCTCGCCACGGGCGCCATCCGGGCCGTGAAGCTTTATACCGGCTATCAGCACTATTATCCCGACGACGAGGATTGCGTGCCTATCTACCAGCTTCTCATGAAATACGATACGCCGGTCATCTTTCACACCGGCGACTGCGTCAGTACCATGGCGCGCCTGAGATTCTCGCACCCGCTCAACGTGGACGACCTCGCGTTCAGGTTCCCCGACCTCAAGATCGTGATGGCGCACATGGGCAATCCGTGGCTCTGGGACGCGGCGGAAGTCATATACAAGAACGAAAACGTGTACGGCGACATTTCGGGCCTTATCACCGGACTGCCGGACACGTATAAGAAGGAGTACAGGAATTGGGTTCGGGAACAACTCGAGACCGCCATTTATTACTGCGGCGCGGATAATCTGCTGTTCGGGACCGATTACTGCCTCGTCTCCCACGCCGACGCCATCGAGTTCTTCTCGAAACTGAAGATACGAGAAGAAGACCTCGAGAAGATATTCTATTCGAACGCGCTCAAGTTGCTCGGCAGAGGTGAAACCATATAGGTGCGCGTGCGACGTGACAGGTGTGCAGGGGCACGGCGCGCCGTGCCCCTGCTACACCCCGCAAAGAAAGGACATCAAAGCCATGATATTCAAACAGATACCGGTCGGAATGATGGCGAATTTCACCTATGTGTTCGGCTGTGAAAAAACGAAGCGGGCGGCGGTGGTGGACCCGCCGTCAGACCTTTCCGAGGTGGTGGATTTTGCCAGCCGAAACGGACTCAAGATCGAACTCATATTCGCTACCCATAGCCATGCCGACCACACTGCCGGCATCAGCGGTCTGGCGGAGAAGACCGGCGCCAAGGTGGTCGTCCACAAGGGAGACGCTCCCCGCCTCCAGCGCCAAAGGATACCGACCGACATACTTGTCGAAGACGGGCAGAAACTGAAGATCGGCGACGTCGAGGCAAGAATACTGCACACCCCGGGCCATACCCCCGGCAGCATGTGCATTCTGGCTGATAAGAAACTAATGACGGGCGACACGCTCTTTATAGGAAACTGCGGCAGGACCGATCTCGGGGGCGGAAACATACGCCATATGTACGAAAGCCTCCACAAGAAGCTCAAAGCGCTCAGCGACGATGTGGAGGTCTATCCCGGCCACGATTACGGCGAGCGGCCCTTCTCCACCCTCGGAGAGCAAAAAGAGACCAACCCTACCCTCTCCTGCAGTTCATTTGAGGAGTTCGAGAAGATTCCGTAATGTTCCAGTTTTCGGAATCACAGACGCGCGTCAGAGCGACAGCAGGTACTGTTCCAGATCAATCTTTTCCGGTTCGGTCAAACCAAACCCCAGGAAAATGTCGTAATGGTTGATGACGTCGCGCAGCGTGGCGAACCGTCCGTCGTGATAGAAACCGCCCTTCGTGTGCGTCCATAACCCCTTGAGCGGCGACGTGCGGTATCTCCCGTCAGGCGAGCGGTTGGCCTGGAAATCATCGATACCGATCTCCGCCGGGATGTGCATGTTCCAGCCCGGCTCGGTGAACAGAGGCGGCACGTGGCAGCGCGCGCAACTGGCCCTTCCATTGAATAGCGCCTCGCCGCATATGGCCGCCTGTCCATCGAAACTCCCGACGGGAGGCTGGGGGGCTTGGAGCACCAGTTGATACGCGTGGAGCGCCGCCAGCGCCTCCCTGTCCACTTTCAGTCCAACGGCCAGAGCGGCGTTCGGGCTCACGCCCGGCCCCGCGCCACCGCCCGCCGCGCCGAGGAACGCCTCGTGCAACCGAAGCTCGCCGCCCCAGAACGCCTCACTACCGAATGTGTCGAACCTGAATATCTCCCGGCCGTCCTGAATTGTTGTGAGCGCTTGCTCTTCAAATGCATCCGGAAATTGTACTTGCGCATCGGACGAACCTGACGAACAGCGAATTTGAGTAACCGCCGCCATCGCTGAAGAGATCGCGATCACCGAGAATAAGAATAGGTTTCTCCTTTTCATTACATACATAATCCTCCGTTATCGTCCCCCGTCAGATCGACAGGGCGTGTTGCCCGAATGGCCTTTTTGACCGAACTCAAATGGTTTCTGCCTT
>CAZEBC010000268.1:2306-3976 GCA_964510165.1 uncultured bacterium | reverse complement strand
TAACTATCCTATACCTAGTGGTCATTCTGAGCAAGAACTATGCCCGAAAGTGGCAAATTTTTGACGTAAAGCCGATATTGCGGTAAAATATAGGCAGCATTGTCCTTAGGAGGGGACAGCGCGCCAAGGGGACTCTTGTCCGAAGGGCGGTGATTGTCGTGAAGAAGGCCGTAATTGCCGGAATCCTGATGCTGGTCATAGGGTTCGTCTTGTGGCAGATGGTGGCCGCTGAATTCTTCAGGCCGGTGGAAAAGATGGCCGCGAAGGTGGACAAGGACAACTTCGCCTGGTTTTCCTGTCCGGACTGCGGGAAGCTGTTTATGGCTGAGCTGACCACGCGGAAAGGCCATTGCCCGCACTGCGGCTTCCAATTGATGTTGATCAGCGAAGATAGGAGGACACTAGGCACAAGCGTCAATGAAGACGAGTTTATCTGGTTCTTCTCGCCCAAGTGCGGAAAACTATTCTTCGCATTTGAGACCGGGCAGTCGGGCACATGCCCATATTGTGGAGAGAAAGTGGACCTGATCGCTCCGCTCGTGGCCGACCTGGAGGAGCCGCAGTCAGGAGCATTGACGTTCGTCAAAGCCCATTGGGAGAAGCTTTTCGGGGGATCGGTGGCGCTGTTCTTCGTGTCGATCGCCGGTATTCATCTGCTCCTTCAGCGGCAAGTGATCTTGTCGCTCAGGCCCGTTGAAACGGCGCTCGATCAAGGCTTGAAGATAGACGTTTCCCGTCGCCAGATTAAGAGAAAGCAACTTACGCTCGGGGAATCGGAGGATAACGACATAGTGTTGCGGAATCCGTCGCTGAAGGATGTCCATTGCATCCTTTCCTTTGTGAACGTGGGCGGCAAGACGCACGCCTATCTTCGGAACCGTTCAAACGATCCGGTATGCGTGAACGAGAAGCTGGCGTACAATCCTCAACTCAACGACAGCGATAAGATTCGTCTGGGCAATCTCATGTTCGAGGTACATAAGCGGGGCGGACACTGACTGCCTTTCGGACTATGGCCTATTGCCAAGGATGTGGAAACTATGTAGGTGACTACAGCGCTTACAGGCGCTCGTTGCCCGGTAGAGGCGAAGTGGTGTTGTGTTACAAGTGCAATCACTGGGCAGACAGGAACCCAGGCAAGACGCGGTTTCCAACCAGTCAATCGGCCGCGCCGCCCGCAAGAAGAATCCGGACATTCTCGCGAATATACCTGGTGAGCGCGCTCGGTCTGTTCGCCTTTGGAGGAGCTTTCCTCCTAAGTGGTCGCGTGACGCCCGCCGTCCTCCTCTTCGTTGCGTCTCTTTCGTTGTTTCTTCTCGCAGTCGGCATGAAGAGGTTTAGCGAGAAATAGACCGGCCGACATTGAGGCTGTCTCGTGATTGTAGGGGCGCCCCTATGTGGGCGCCCGCCCGGGCCGCCACGCAGGGCCGCCCCTAGAACAAATACCAATTACGGGAGAGGCTCCCTGACTCTGGGTTGCAGCGATTCACAAGGTTAGGATACAGTAAGAGAGTCTCATAATGGAGAGCAAGCAGGGTTATTCCCATGAAAGATGCGAGCAACAACGCCGGAAATTCCGAACACCTCGAGCAGAGACTGGAATGCTCCAACTGTGGGGGGCTTGAAAAGCTCGTGCTCGAGGAAGAGATGAAGGCCCAGGGAGACAAGGT
>CAZEBC010000268.1:0-2206 GCA_964510165.1 uncultured bacterium | reverse complement strand
TTCCTCCGCTGATTGAAGCAGGAGAAGCATGTGCTGAAGCGCATTTTCCCATTTCTCTCCTGGTTTAAGGAAGTCAACGGGGCCACCCTGCGGGCTGACCTTGTCGCGGGTGTAACAGTTGCGCTCGTGTTGATTCCGCAATCGATGGCGTACGCCCAGTTGGCGGGGATGCCCGCCTATTACGGGCTTTATGCCGCGTTCCTTCCCCCAGTCGTAGCAGCTCTTTTCGGCTCGAGTCGTCAACTTGCCACTGGCCCGGTCGCTGTGGTCTCGCTGATGACGTCGGCGGCCCTGGAACCTCTGGCCAAGGCGGGGAGCGAAGGCTTCATTGCATATGCGATCATGCTGGCTATGATGGTCGGCATTTTCCAACTTGCGCTCGGGCTGTTGAGGCTGGGGCTGGCGGTGAACTTTCTGTCACATCCCGTGGTCAACGGCTTCACCAACGCGGCGGCAATCATAATAGCGACCTCTCAGCTCTCGAAGCTGTTCGGTGTCAACGTGGATTCGGCAGAACACCACTATGAGACAATCTACAGGGTAATCAGGGCGGCTCTTGAGTACACTCATTGGCCCACCCTCGCCATGGCCGTACTGGCCTTTGTCATCATGTATGGACTGCGGCGGCTGAACCCCAAGCTCCCGAACGTTCTGGTGGCCGTCGCGGTCTCAACGGTCATCTCATGGGGAATCGGTTTTCAGAATGATTGCAAGACCTGTCTGCCGACGATTGAATCCCAGGTTGTCAAGGAGACCATTCAGAAATACAACGAGTGTTTGAACAAGATGGAGAGATTAAGCGAGCAGCGGACCGCGCTCAGGCCCGCGATCGAGGAGACCATCAAAGCCAAAGGGCCTCATTCGGCTGAGGCGATGGAACTCCGTCACCAGGTGGCGCTGCTGAATCTCGGTCTTGAGGAATGCAGGATAGAAGCCCTGGCGCACCGGTCTCGGTTACGCTCGTATCGGTTCGCGGCGGTCGGAGAGGGAAACGACAAGAAGTTCTATCTTCATGGCGAGGCTCCTGCGGACTGGAACGCCGGCGGGCGCTGGCGGCTCAAGATCGGCAATTCTCCCATTAAAGAGGAAGCGGTCACCCTGATTGGCGGCGGCGAAGTGGTGGGTGTTATTCCGAAGGGGTTGCCAAAGTTTGCGCTTCCCAAGTTGGACCTCTCTTTCATGCTTCAACTTTTCCCGATGGCGGCTATCATCTCGCTCCTGGGTTTCATGGAGGCGATTTCGATAGCGAAGGCGATGGCGGCCAAGACGGGCCAACGGCTGGACCCCAACCAGGAGCTTATCGGTCAGGGACTGGCGAACATTATCGGGGCAGTCGGTCAGGGCTATCCGGTGTCGGGATCGTTCTCACGTTCGGCCGTGAATATCCAATCCGGCGCGGTGACTGGCCTCTCGAGCGCGTTCACAAGCATGGTGGTTCTCATCACACTGGTGTTCTTCACGCCCCTGCTTTACCATCTTCCGCAGGCGGTTCTGGCCGCGATAATCATGATGGCGGTTATCGGTCTCATAAATGTGAAGGGATTCGTGCATGCGTGGGAGGCGCAGAAGTACGACGGCGCCATCTCGGTCATTACCTTCGTGTGCACGCTGATCTTTGCACCACACCTTGACCGGGGAATCATGGTTGGCGTCGGGCTTTCATTGGTGCTGTATCTCTACCGCAACCTCAAGCCCGGCATGGCGGTCGTATCGCTTCATCCCGACGGCTCGCTGAGGGACGCCGACCGGCACGGACTGGAGCGATGCCGCAACATCGCGGCCATCCGGTTTGACGGTCCCCTGTTCTTCGCGAGCGCCAATTATCTTGAAGAGAAAATCCTGGAGCAAGTGGCCTTAATGCCCGACCTCAGACACGTCCTCATCATCGCACACGGCATCAACGAGTTGGATGCGTCCGGCGAAGAAATGCTCTCGCAGCTTGTCGGCAGGCTTCGCGCGGCGGGCTATGAGGTTTCATTCAGCGGATTGAAAGACAATGTGCTCGACGTGATGCGGCGAACACACTTGTACGATGAGATTGGCGAGGATAACATGTTCCCCACTCAGGCGACGGCCATCCAGACCATCCACGCCCGAGCGCACGAGAATTCGGAAGAGAAGGAATGCCCGCTCCTGAAGGTGCTCAAGAAGGAACAGCCAAAACCGGAAGAGCCCCCCTCCCCTCGCTTCGGTCTCCGAAAGAAAT
>CAZEBC010000267.1:0-3997 GCA_964510165.1 uncultured bacterium | reverse complement strand
GTGATCCGCCGGGGATCGAGTTCCAGGTCAACCACTTCTGCGCCGTCCAGGCAGGAAAGGATTGCGTACCGCCTGTCGCGGATTTTGTGGTCGTTGGAGCAGCCGCGGAAATAGGGGAATCAATCCAATTTCAGGACCAATCTGTCGGGATGATTTCAAGCTGGCGGTGGGATTTTGGAGACGGCACAACAGGCACGGAACAGAATCCCGCGCATGCATACGCAAATTCCGGAACCTACGCGGTGCGCCTCACGGTATTCGCTTCATGCGGGAGCGACACGAAGACAGCATACGTGACCGTGAATGACGGGATACATTTGCTCGGGCCGGCAGACCGGAGCAACAGCGCCAAACCGCCGACGTTTACGTGGCTTCCGGGGAGCAGCACGAGGTTCCAATTGGAGATATCGTCAAGTAGGAACTTCAGCGCGATTTACGTGAGCCAGGTTTTGGGCCTGCCCAGCTTTACGATTGATATGCAGACATGGAACTCGCTGCCGCACCGCAAGTGGTTGTACTGGAGAGTGAAAGGTTGGGACGAAACGGCGCCCGAGACACTGCGCTACAGCGCAGAAACCTGGTCGATCAGAAAGTAGAGGCTGCTGCGGTAATCCCGTGTTCATTCGTCGGGGCATGATTCATCGCGTCCCGACGCGGCGTCAGCTCAACTCCTTCACCATGCGCTCATTAAGGTCGCGCTCAGGAAAGGAGGATCGTGCGGAGGCGGCTTCCTTAAATTCCGCAAGCGCCTTCTCGGTCTGCCCTAGTTTGTAGTAGACCATGCCCCTGTGATAACGGATTGACGGGTTGAGCGAGTTGAAGAGGACCGCCGCATCCAGCTCGTGTCTGGCCAGTTCGTAATTGCCTTTCTGATAGAGAATCCATCCGAGAGTATCCCTAACGTCCGCGTTGAGCGGTTGGCTTGCTGCCGCCAATTTCGCATATTCCAAGGCCTGCTCAAGTCGGTCCGGCTTCTTCGCGAGAAGCCAGGCGAGGTTATTCAGGACCGGAGCGAGGTTGGGATAGGCCTGGTTGATTTCGCGATATGTTGCGAGAGCGGCCTCATCGTTCCCCCTCAGAAGATACACTCGTCCAAGATTGAACAAGATGATCAGCGATTGAGGTTGTTGTTTCGAAGCCGACAGGAAATGGCTCTCAGCCTCGGCGAGTTCTCCCGAGCGAAGCGACAGAACGCCCAACCGGTTGTGGACCGGCCAATACGATGAGTCGGCGGCGAGCGCCGAATTGTAATATCGGGTTGCCTCATCGTAGAGTCCTTCCTTCTCGTACAGGCCTCCGATTAATTCGCACAGGGCCGGATTTGGATCTGACATATCCGCAAACGTCTTGAGCCTTGCAAGACTTGGTAGATGCCATCGCGCTTCGGCCAGCGCAAGCGCGAGGTTGATCTCATAAAGCTCGGATTTGCCGAATGAACCCTTCCGAATCAGTTGAAGATATCGTTCTTTAAAGGCCTCGGAGACGGGAATCGCAGTTGTGATATCTCCGACTTGTGGAGATCGCACGGTCATAAGCATGAGGCCGACGCTCAGCTCATCGGGCGCCTCTTGCTGAAGTCGGCTCAAAACCTTGCTGGCGCCCTCATAGTCTCCTTTCCTTTGAAGGATAATGCTGAGCACGAGGTCGCGCAGTAGATCGGGTTGTCTGACTTCGCCCGCAAGCGACTCCTCGGCCTTCTCCACGCGCCCGAGCGAAAGACTGCACAGGGCCAACCTGGTTTGCAGGTACTGTGACGTCGGGTCGCGCTTCAATAGGCTTTCAAAGCGCGCGGCCGCCTCATCAAGCATTCCCTCCCTTGCGAATGATTCGGCGACCAACCGCAGCGCATTCTTGCTATCGGGGTCCTGCTTCAGAATGATCGTCAATTCGTTGCGGCAATCCCGATATCGGCCGCTGGCGAGGAGCAAATCCGCCAGAGCCAGCCGATAAGGGATTTGGCCGGGCGCTTTTCGCGTCTGTTCCCTGAGAAAGCTCTCGGCCTCGCTCTGCAGGTTCATCAGAGTGAGCGCTCGTATAAACCTGAGATGCAGTGCGACGTCGTCCGGATGACGGTCAATAGCCTTTCGATAGTTCTGTTCCGCTTCCGCAGGGTTTCCGATGGCCATGTAGACATTTGCCATGTTCACATAGGAGGCGCCGAAATCGGGGTTGGTGAGTGAAGCTTGATGAAAGAATTTCAATGCCTCGTCCAGCTTGCTCTGTTTCAGCGAAACCAGTCCGATTAGGTTGAGAGGCATGGCAGACCCGGGTTCCGATGCAAGCAACTCCTCACATATGGCTTGGACGGCGGACAGATCATTCACGCGAAACGCGCGGAGGGCTGCCTTGAACTTTTCAGCATTCTCTTCAGAGACTCCCTCCGAAGCGAGGAGAGAATCCAAGTGCTCGAATGCTTGTCGGGTAGCCTGGAGTCGAACCCACAGATGGCGCGCATATTCGTTTTCCGGCTCTTTTGAGAGGACGTATTTTATCTCTCGACCCGCCGCATCGAACGACCCTTCTCTCAAGAACATCTGGGCCAGCATGAGGCGGCATGGGACATTGGTGGGTTCGAGCGCCAACGCCTTCTGGAGGGCGGCGAGAGCCTGGGCCGGCTGTCTTGTCTCGTACAAGGCAAGGCCGAGCAGGTAATACGACTGAGCCGAACTCGACGGAGAATTCGTCGCCGTTGTCAGGTGTACGACCGCTTTCTCATAATCCCTCTGTTTCATGCAAATCGTGCCGAGAAGCAGGTGAGCGGCCGGGTTGGAGGGGGCCGTCTTGAGGAACGCCTCCGCCTCTCTTCGGGCATCATCGAGACGGTCAACGGAAAAATAGACCTCTGCCAGCGCCCCTCGCGCGAGCGCGTTATTGGGGTCGTCTTTGAGAACCCGCACGAGGGCGTCTGCCGCCTTTTCATATTGCTGTGTAAGCCGATACACCTTTGCCAGCGCCAGTCGGGCCGGCATATACAAAGGATTAACCTCAAGCGCATTCTCAAGCTGTTCCTCGGCAGCCTCGAATTCTCCCTCTTGCATTGATATTTCCGCATGCATGAATCGGGATTCGAGGTGTTGTGGATTCTTGACGAACACTTGTTCGAAACGCCTCTGCGCTTCGTCGGAATCATTTTCCCTGAGTTTAAGCCTGCCAAGCGAGAAGAGGACTTCGATATTGTCCGCATCCACGCTGAGCGCCTCGAGGTACATCTGTTCCGCGGCAGGGAGATTATCGGTATCTGAGTACACTGACGCGATCTCGGCGAGGACCTTCACCGTAAGCTCTCCATCGAGCGACCTCGCAGTTTCAAGCGACTTTATGGCCTGTTGATGGTAATGGAGTCTTGCATAGCATACCCCCATTTCATAATGGGCGCCGGCAAGGTTCGGGTCAATCTGCAACGCCTTTTGGTACTCGGAGATGGCCTCGGTGCATCGGCCGCGCCGGGCGTATATCAGCCCCTTTTGATAGTGTTTCGTCTTCTTGCTTTCCGGACTTGAACAGCCGCCGAGAGTTGTGCCGACAACCGCCAGTGTGATGGCGAATAAGACAAAGAGACGCGAGGCCTTGAGTGAGTGGAGCGCCATTAGCCGACCTTTCCCCTTGCCGCAGTTCTGAGAGCCGAGCCTGCTTGAATCAATGCTTCTCTTGCACGCGCGTCGGGCCGATAAAGTGGCCGCGGGCACAAGTGACAAATTTTGTCGCGATTACTCTTTACTATGTGTCCCGAAGTTGGCAAGAACTGTGCCGTGGGACCGTGAGAGTGTAAGAGTTTTGGCCTTAGAGAGTTAGACAGAATCTCCCTATCTCTTCGGTCAAACCTGATGATGGAAAACTCAAACATGACAAGGCAAGGTCGTGGCTTCTTCTTGGAACTGAGTCCCTGTTTGCAGGCCTATTTCAGGGGCATTCGTTCCGCTTCTTCGGCTGAGGTGCTTCGGCTTCTCGTACTCCCCGCCGCTTGATGTCTCGGGCGAACATTATTTCTGGGAAAGGA
>CAZEBC010000266.1:0-4033 GCA_964510165.1 uncultured bacterium | reverse complement strand
ATGAGGGCCGCAGGCATCGCTCCTGAACTCGCCGATTTCTAGCCTGACACCAGAGTCGGCTGCGGGTGCGAATAAACTCCCATTTAGGATCTGGCCTGCATTGCAACTTCGAGCAGTTCGATATTCTTCAGATTCGTACGTTCGACAACCATCGAGATGGTGTTGCCTGTCTGATCGGCAGGGAAAAAATAAAACCGGGAACATGACGGATTGTAACTCTCTGAACTATACCCCTCCATTTGCTCTCCGTCGTGAAATGTGAGCCTCATATGCACGCCCCGAATTTGCGAGGCGGGCGAAACGATCTTCTTGCCGAGTTGTCCGTCGAAGTCTCGCACGAAATACACGGCTTTCAGGTCGGCAAACGGGACAAATATTTCCTCGCTTGAGCCCGGAAGCGCGTCTCGCGGCAAGAGCCCAAATCCGTCGCTCTCAATGTCCCAGGTCGACGGCGTACCCTTGAGGATGCGCCCGTCCAAGTATTTCACCACGATCTGCTTGAAGGGATGCGGATTCTCGAAACGGAATGTGTATGCGCCTATCTCTATCAAGTCCCTGTCACCGAGCGCCACAGCGGAGGTTATTTTTTGAAGGTTCACGATGACCGCGCTCTTCCCCACGGGAGCCACAAAAATCCTTTTCTTCCCTGTTTCCATCTTCGCAAAAAACTGACAATGGTGCGGGGCCACCGACTTATGCGGCAGCGTCACCCCCGCTTCCCTCGAACTGCCAAGCGTGATACAATCGCGTCGCAGCATTCGGCCCACACTGTTCAGATTGACCTTCACGATCCTGGAGCTGTCATGGGTCTTCGACTTGAAGTGAAGCAGGATGAGCTTGCCCTCGAGTTCGCTGTGGGGCCGCAGGTTGAGCCACCAATAACCGGCGGCGCCCGCGCTTAACGCCACCAGCGCGATTACCGTCGGCCATAACAGCCCTTTGAACCGGGAGAACAAGCCCGGAATGAAACCTCTCTTGCCTTGGGGAGGCGCCACCCTGATCCTCACATCCACCAGATTGCTGGAGAAAGCATCCACCCCTTTCACGCCCGATAGGCGGATCGAACCATCGATCGTCATTGAACGCGAGGCCCGGAAACGCTCGTCGGTTGAAACCGTTACAACAAGGTCTCGACTCTCGCCCTCGCCTTGCACTTCAATCTCCATCGTCATCCCGTCCGGGAGTGCTACGTCAGACTCTGCCCGGATTACGTTATCGGCGGCAGCCTCATTCGGGACGAGCGTGATGCTCTGTGTTTCCTGAAACTTGCGCTTGGGATCGATGGGGCCAAACTCCAGCGAGCCTCTCTGCATCACTTGCACGTGTGGCTGCCGAATCGTCAATGTAACGGGTATCTCTGCCGGGTCTATGAAGAGCACATGACCTGGCAGCGGTTCGAGCTTGACAGTTCCGACTATTGTGCCCTCCTCCATGCTGTCCACGTTAATGGAGAAAACCTTTGTCCACGGCTTGTCCGAGCAATTGAAGGCAGTAGGCCTGATTTCCATCAGTGTTCTCCACGACGGGTTTTCCCTGAACCTGGCGTCGATCGACGCCGTGATCACCTGGCCAGATGGATTGCCGCGTGCAGGGAAGAACGCAAGCGAAACAGTGGTCGTGCTCTTTGGGCCCGAAATGGAGCCGAGATCAATGGACACGGGTTCGACGAATACCTGGGCGAACCCGAGTGGTTCTGCCTTGCTCACCAGACTGGAGATGCCCTTGCCCAGGTCGAACGAAGTGCCCTCGACTCTTTCCATGAACGACAGCACCTGCGGATCGAAATCTTCCCCCAGCGATAGATAGAAAAATGCCCAACCCTCACTCCTTATGATGCCCGAAAAATCCTTCAGCACTTCTTCGAACGTGACAGGCTGTGCGAGCCCCTCCGGCGGGTTGTTCTTTCCGTCAGATAACAGAACAACTGTCCTCAAGTGATCAGGGTATTTCTGTTCGAGAAGCCGCAGTTCCTCCAGTCCCTTTTCGAGAGCGCCGGTCATATAGGTGTAATACTCGGTTGGTTCCAGCTTCGCCAATTCGTTTTCCATCCAGGTGATGTCCGCCTGTGAGGAAATCCTCCGGCGGATGCGAAGCTCCACCGTCTCCCCGAAACTAATGAGTACTATGTTGTCGCCGTTTCGGGCTCTCCCGACATATTCTGAAATGGCGCGCTTCACATCTTCAAAGATGTTCCGCATGCTGGAGGAGGTGTCGAGCAGAAAGACGATATCCTGGTTTTTTTCGGATCGACTGGCTGCATTCGCGGGCGTGCCGCTCAATAGCAGCAATGCAAGAAAAGACAGAATTGCAGGAATGAAACGTATGATATGAGGCAGGCGGAGCCCCCTGCCCAACCCGTGGCCCCCTCTACCCCAAGACTGACGCGACTTTGTGGGTATGCTCCTTCTCAACAAGACGCAGATTCCCGATCTTGGCTCGCGTCAGTATAACACTTCCGGAAGATTCATTTCAAGTGGATGACTGAGAATTGTCAAAGCCGTCGCTCTGGTTTTCCCAGAAGGGGATATCCTCCGACAAGTCCACCATTTCCTTTGACAAACGCTTCGACCCTCGGCCGGCTGAGGCCATACTCCCTCAATTGTTTCTCGGCGTCACGCACCATATTCCTAAATCGGATTCGGTCTTGTCTGATTTGGGCGGTCACGCGATGGGTAGGCATATAGATCGACACGCACGGTTCTTCTCGCTCTTGGCAAAGAACCTTCATTTCACTTCTGCTGAATATCGTCATAAACTACTCCTCCTGCTGCTCAGCTCTTTCTTGTAGTTCCCCCAAACACCTCCTCCTTATTCAAGCTTATAACAGGAAAGCCAATCCGGCTATTTCCCTGGTTGAGGAATGCTTGAAGACTTCGACGTGAAGTCGTTTTGGGAGGACCACAGGGAAAATTGGAATGGCCCAATCGGGGAAGCGATTCGGCAGGGATGCTCTAAGCGCCGCTGTTTTCCGCCAGAAGACTGAACAGCATCTTTCTCAGCAACGTTCGTTTGCGAATCGGCTTTGAGCCGCAATTGTAGCACACAACTGCGTTGGCAGAGACACGGGAGTCGCACACGCTGCACTGAATAGTATCGTTCTTCAGGCGCCTCACCAGCTCAACCATCTCTTTCTTCTGGGCGACAGTGGCAAAGGAGAATATGACTCCCAGGCAGATATTACCATCGTCAGCCATGTCCTCCATATCCTTTTTGCGCTTGAACCACTTGATCGAACCGGATATCGCTATGTTGATGGGATGCAACCGACAGAATATCTGTATCTCCACTTCCGTGCTCAGGATGAACGCCGTTCCTTGTGATTCGAGAAACAGGTCTGAGTCAAGGGGTGATATCTCCATACACAGCCCCGCCTCGGAGATATCAATAAGACGAGCATTCCCCACTCTCGGCGTTTTCTGGCTTTTACTCCTCAGATAATACGAAAGCAGTATCTGCTCCGAGAGCGACACGCTCTTGTCTGACGAAAGCTCAACTAACATGATGCGATCTCCCGTTCAACCAAAGTTCTCTCTGATTACCTTGCTCCCTCACAGCAATGTAGATGCCAATTTATCGCACGGGCAGGCAATTTCGGTCTTTGCTTTTAACACCATGAAAACAGCCAGGTTACATCATCAACGGCTGCCCGGAAGACCATCTCCGTTAGATGCTGCACGGTAAGAGCGGCCCTTTTCCGTAGCCTGATTACAGTTCTGTAATCTCGCAGCCCCTTGAAATGACACGCCCTCCTATGGTAGCATTAGTCAAGCGGTGCTCCCCTTGGTGTAGATTCATGAAAAAATATTGTTGTGTGGCCAACGATCCCGACGGGATCGAGATTATCCCCCGCTCACTCTCGCGGGTCCGCCAAGGAAGATATTGCGTGCCCGATTGCGTCGATTATGAGAGCAAGTTCAATCTGCCCCGCCGCATCAAGGAGAAAGAAGTCTTCGCTGGCTGGAGTTGCTTTAACTGCAGGAATCTTAAAGAAACGTCCGATGGAAAAGAGAAAGCATAAACGCTGTATCTTCGC
>CAZEBC010000265.1:0-4038 GCA_964510165.1 uncultured bacterium | reverse complement strand
CTCGTCGCCTCTTTCAAGGCGTCAGCCGACAAACGCCGTCGAGAACGAGCGGTCTGGAGCGCAGGCGAACTGTGCGGACGACACTGCCTCGACTTCCTCGTCCGGTGCGCGCATGCCGAAGAACCCAATCTCCGCCGCCTCGCGGCCTCGGCCCTCGGCAAGGCCGCCGCGTCAATCGCCGAATCAAGAAGCGATTCAGACGTCGCTATCGCCCGCCGCGCGTTATCCGTGCTCCTCAACGACCCCGCCGCCCAGGTCCGTCAGTACGCCAGGAAATCCCTCGCCCAACTCCCGCCGGAGCCTTGACTGTCGTGTTTTTTCAATCCTCTCCACTGAGAGAGGGCAGAGTGAGGGGCTTCGGTTGCGGCCTTCGCCGTGCTGTGTCTCCGTGGCTAAACAGCCGTTCCGACAGCGACCGACAGTGCAAGCGCCGACAGGAACATCATTCCGACTTGAGTGTCCCCTTTAGCTCCCGCTCGCGCTGCTTATACAGCGGGTCTTCGAAGTTGAGCGAGTCCGGATCGATCAGCCAGCGGAACTCGCCCTTTGCGGCGGCCTCGTCGAGCGCCTGCCGATAGCGGGCATAGTTCTCGGGCGCCATCGCCACGAGCATGTCCCAGTCCGCCTCGATGGCGAGCGCCGGGCAGATTTTCGCGCAATACCAACAGTATATGCAAGGCTCCTGTATTCGGACCGGATCGGCCTCGACATCGATTCCGCCGACCGGGCAGTTGTCCTCGCAGGCGTGGCAATGTGTGCACTTCTCCATGTCGACCCTGAGCCTCGGCATCATCTGCGCCATGAACTCGATATTCAGCATCTCGGCGGTCCGCTTCCACTCGGCGGGAACCGGCTCGAGCACGGGGATCACGCTGCGGTCGCCCTCGGCTATGCGCTGGCTTCGCCGTGCGATTTTTTTCCCGAACGCGCGGGCCTCGTCGAGGTCAAGCGAGTCGGGATGGCCGGTGGTCAGGGTAGGGTAGGGGTAAAACGGCAGCGTGCCGTCGGCGTAGGAGTGGTGCCAACCGATGACGTCGATTCCCTTCGCACTCAGACGTTCCGCCAGTGACGGCAGCGTGTTCCCGATAACCGACCCGTGTGTACAGAAAATGAACCACTGCTTGCCGCGAAGCTCGGGCAATTTCTCCACAAAATCTCGTACATTGAACGGTTCCTGGTAATAAAACACAGGACACCCGAGGCCGACCAGGTCATAGTCGGCGAATGAGAACGAAGCATTTTCCAGAAGATTTGCGAGTTCGCATTGGCCGGTCACCTCGACGACGCCGTCGCGTATTCGCTCCGCAACCTTCCGCGTGTTCCCAGTCTGCGAGAAATAGATGATGAGTGTTTTCATTGTGTCCTTTCGCTTTGTAGGGGCAGTTCGCGAACCGCCCTTTACAACGGCCCTTCGATCGGCGGCAATGCCACCTTCGGAGGCTCGAGTGCGTCTCTTGTAGTATACACGACGACCGCGCGTTGTGGATTCCCCGGCTCTTTCGCCCCGCAGAAACTTACTGGGTAATCGCCCCCCGGGGCCACGTCCAGTCCTCCCGCCACGGCTATGCGCGTGACCGCGTTCACGCATTGCAACGGTGTGCCATCGGCCTTGAACACATTGTTTCTCGGAAACAGCACGATGCGCGGACATGCGAGTATCTGCTTCATCCCGATCGTGACCGCCACCTCCGGATAATCGCCATAAAGTCCGCCGCAATCGGCGCGAATCATATTGATCGTCTTCGTTGCGAGATTCGTGCGGACCACGCGCGTATCCGAGTTCTCGACGCCCTCCTCCGGCTCGTTGAATGCGACGTGCCCGTGGATGCCGATGCCGCCGTAACACGTGTCGATGCCGCCCGCCGCGTCGATCTCCTGCTGCGTCCTTTCCGGATGTTCGGGGTCGGGAAAATGGATTTGCTCCCGCGGGACCATCAGTCCGGGCGCTTCTCTCTCCAGCGGCTCAAACAGCAGTTTCTCCATCGCCGAGCGAAATCCGAGCGGGTGCCCCGGCCCGAACGGCTGGCCGTTGTCATAGCAATACTCATCCATAAAAAAGAAGTGGCAGCTCGAAAGGCTCAGCCCGCTCTCGGTTACCATCCGGAGAAAGATCGGATACTGGCTCCTGGGCCCGACCGGCAGAATCACCCGCGTCGGCCTGCCCTCGCGGTTGTTTCCCTCGATCTCCTGCGCCAATACCTCGGCGAACACATGGTACAGGTGTTGAAGACTCTTTGCGACGCGGACGCGCGCGTAATACTTGTCAATGAAGTCCTCGGCTGACGCCTTTAGGAGGCTGCGAATTTCCTCCGCACGCCAAGCATAGCGGGGGATGGGCGGCGGCGCCTGCGGAACTTTCACAGGGTTCTGTGGCATGGACTCAATCCCTGGTTCTTATCCTCTCGATCACGCGCTCGGTGTCCCGAACCAGATGGGACGCGCCCGACAGATATACTACCCCGCTGAGCGCCATCACCAGCGGCATTGTTGTCAACAGCGCGAAATGCAAGTTCGTCAGGTCCGACACCCGGCCGACCAGCCACGGCGAAATCACATCGCCAAGCGCATGGATGACGAATATGTTGATCGCGAAGGCGGTCACCCGCATCTTCGGCATCGTCACATTTATTATTATGGCGTTTGAGGGGCCGGTGTTCACAAACAGGAAGAACTCGGCACAGAACACGGCGGGCCAATACACGACGGGCGTTGCGGCGTACAGAGCGACGAGCGCGCAGGGGATGCTCAGGAGCAGTCCCACGCCCGACACGAGAAAATACGCGCTCTTGTATCGCGTTTGCAGCCTGTCACCGAGCCAGCCGCCGAAGAACGTGCCGACGATGCCCGCTGCGAGAGTCGCGACTCCAAAATAGTAATCTGCCTTCTCAAGCTCCAATCCGCGCACGCGGTAGAAAAAAGTGGGCATCCACGTGGCCAGGGCGCCGGTGACGAACGTCATCAATGTCATCCCCGCCGTATTCAAGACATATGACCGGTTGCGAAGCAGCTCCAGGTACGCCTTGAGGGGAACGCTCGTGCTCAAGTAGTCCGAGAGTTCCGCTCCGCTGACCTGCTCGCTTTGGCCGCGGACCGGCTCTCTGATAAACAGGATCGCCAGCGCCATCAGCAGGCCCGGCAATCCAACCATCAGGAAGGCCGCCCGCCAGCCGAAATTCACTCCCAACGCCCCCCCGAGTATGTAGCCCAGCGCATAGCCGACCGGCATCGCCATATAGAAGAACGCCAGCATCTTCGAGCGGTCCTCGCGCGGATACAGGTCAGTGATTATGGTCGGCGCCGTTGTCGAATAGCTCGCCTCACCGATGCCGAGCACGGTCCTCAGGCCGAGCAGTTGCCTGAAACTCCCAGCCAACGCCGCCGCCGCTGTCGCCACACTCCACACTGCCACCCCTGCTCCGGCGATCCATTTGCGAACATACCGGTCCCCCAGCCACCCGAATATCGGCGAAAAACACATGTACGAGAGAATAAACGCCGACACCAGCAACCCCAGCTTTTCATCCGACAGACCCCATTCGTCCTTAATCAGCGGAAGCATCCCATTCAGCACGCTGCGGTCAATGTAATTTAGGAGATTCATCATGAACAGGATGGCAAGGGTGGTGCGCGCCATCGAGCGGGACGGCTTCGGGCGGGCTGCCGGATTGTCAGTGTTCGTTATGGTCATCCGTCCTGAGTCCGATTCTCCTTCGGCTCACATGCTCAAACCGGTGAGAGCCGCATTTTACCATCGGGATGCAGACCCCGTCAAACAAGGTCGTGAAGCATGTCAAGGCCGGATGATAATGTCCTCTGGTGCGCCGGAGAGAATGTCCTCTACAATGCCTCCTTGGAAAGGAGGCATTGATGGGAGGACATCTAATGATGCCGGGAACCGACCCGGGCACGGTACCCCAGGCTCTCCCGCAAAGCGAGCGGTTTCTGGTCTCTGGTTTCGAGTTTCGAGTTCAAGGAGGAAAGGAAAAGACAGGAAAGCAACAGGACAGATTCATACACCAAGCACACAAAGCAGAACTA
>CAZEBC010000264.1:0-4038 GCA_964510165.1 uncultured bacterium | reverse complement strand
ACCTATGCCTTCATCCGCCAAAACAACCGAATGGACCGGCCTCAGAGGAAAAATTGGCGCCTGGATACTCGATAACCCGCTCAGGTACCGCCGCGAGGCCGAATTCCTTGCCGCCATATTCCAGCACATTCGCGGCTCAGAAGTTGTCCTCGATGTGGGCGCAGGCGGCGGCTACTACAGCCTTCGCATCGCAGAAAAATTGACTGCAGGGAAAGTGATAGCCCTTGACCTCTCGGAACAGATGCTTGCTCATCTCAAGAGCAGAGCCGAAAGGAAAGGGCTCACAAATCGCATCCATACCCTCCGCGCCGACGCGTCTTCCTCCGGACTGGATGACCGAAGCGTGGACCTCGCCATCTCCAACGTTGTCCTCCACGAACTGAGTGACCCGGAGTCGGTGTTAAGAGAACTGGCCAGAGTCCTAAAGCCCGGAGGACTGGCCCTCATTAAGGATTTCGACGCAGATACGCTAAAGGGCAGGATCATCCGTCTGTTTCATCACGGAGATGCGCACGGCCCCTTCAGCGCCAGGCAATTGGAAGAGCTTTTCCGCCAGATAGGCTTTCATGACGTAGTCGTCACTCGCAAAAAAGGCTTCCTCCTTGCGCATTGCGTAAGACAATAGCTGCGCTCACTTAAACCTCGCAAACGCTTTCTCGATAGATTCCCGAAATTCCGTAGCGGCCTTATCCACGCCGACCTTGAGCTTCTCCCATGTCTCCTCGCTGGATTCCCTGAACTCTCTCAGCCTCTTCTGCAACTTTTCTCTCCGTTCACGAAGCTCTTCAAGCTGTTTATTATATTGCAGTTTCATATCACCCTTCGCATGCGCGGCTCTGGCCTTCATCTCATCGATCTTCGCGCTCCACTCCTTGAGCTTCGCCTCCATCTTCTCCCGATACGCTTCTCTGGTTCCTGCCTCTTTCGTCTTTGCCATTTGTATCAACTCCTTCCAAAGAGACTGTGTTCCCCTATAAATATGCGCGTTCCAAAGCGACATGTTAAGTGGAATCCGGGAATTTCACCTTAGTATGCCACCTCGTCCACCCCAACCCCCTCCCTGCGGTCTTCCCTTGCCCCAACCCTCTCCCAGTGGGAGAGGGTTGGGCGAGGGGCCTCGGTTGCGGCCATGCGCTGCGCTGTGTCTCTCTTGGGAAGACACCCCCGTGAACGTATCCCCGCTTTCTGATACACTATTCTGCAATGACAGCGAAGAGGAGACGGAATTCCGATAACGCAAAGACCGGAATGGATTTGAGAGACTGAGCGCGGGCAGTCATCCTTCAGGCCGCATGTTGCGCTCGGCCCGAAAGGAGTCAAGACCAATGGAGAAGAAGAAAATCATTGTCGTTGGAGCGGGGATTGGCGGCCTCTCGGCGGGTTACTGGCTTTGCGAGAGAGGGTACCCGGTTGAGATTCTGGAGGCGTCCGACCGCCCCGGCGGCCGCATGGTCACTCTCGAGCGAAAGGGAGACCGGGTTGATGTCGGCGCGCAGTTCTACCATTCCAGCTATCGTCATGCGTTCGATTTGATGGATGTCGTCAATCTTGGCGGCACGCGGAGAATCATCGGCGGCAAAATCCAGTTTTCCCTTAAAGATGGCTCGACATTCCTTTACGACCACAAAGCTCCCTACATGCCAATGCTTGGGTTGAGAGGCAATCTGAAGCTTTATTGGTTCATTCTTAGACATATCGCGTTGCGGCGACGATTTCCGATGCATCAGATCGTCGAGGATCGCCCCGAATACGATAACGTGGAGGCGCTTGACTTATTCAGTGGCCCCGCGGATAAGCCGTTGAGGGACTTCGTCGTCACGACAATCAGCATGGCCGATAGCCAAGGGCTGCCTGAGTGGATGAGCTTGTATCATTTCATTCACCTGTTTCGCATCAGCACCTTTACCACCTTCATTGCATTGACGCGCGGCGTCTCCTCCCTCGCCGAGGCATTGGCCAAACTGCTGCCGGTTCAGTACGAATCTCCCGTGCGGCAACTGGTGTGGGAGAAAGGCCGTGTCGTGGGTGTACAAATGGAGAAAGACGGCTCAATCAAGAGGGCCGGCCATGTGATCGTGGCGGTCACACCGCCCGCCGCCGCCCGCCTGCTGCCGGAGCAGCTTGAGGAACAGAGCAGCTTCTTCGAGTCGGTCATCTATTCGCCGTTCCCGATGCCCATCTTCTTCCTCGACCGTCCGCTCCGGCGGGATGTGTGGTGCTATTTCAACGACCCGAGCCTGCGAAGAACGTTTGCGTTCGCAGTCGATGAACATTTCAAGGTGCCCGAAATGAGTCCAAGCGGAAAGAGCATCTTGACAGGGTGGTCGGGTCATCCCATGACCCTCGACTTGATTGACCAGCCTGACGACATGATCATCGCAAAGGCGCGCGAGGACCTGGAACTGATGGTCCCCGGTTTTTCACAATGGATTGAGGATGCCATGGTGTTCCGGCATCCATATGGCGTGGCGCGATATCCCACACGCGCGTACCGACAAGTGCTTGATTTCCTCGAAGGCGCCAGAAAACTTAAAGGAGTTTCTTTTGTCAGCGACCTCTTCGGCGGGTCGTATATGGAGCCGGCGATGTCAAGCGCCAAAACGGCGGTGAGTAGAGTCTCTGAGTGGGGAGGTGGCGTGTGATGAAACCGATTGTCTCTCTCGTACGATACAAGGACGCCTCTTCGGTGGCCGAGGCGATCCGCCTGTGTCAGGGCTTCAAGAACCTCAAACCGAGCGACCGGGTCCTAATCAAGCCCAATATCTGCACGGCCGGCGCCGGATTCATCCCTCCCTTCGGAACGGTTGTCACGACGAAGGTCATGGAAGGTTTGGTTCGCGCACTGAAGGATTTCGGCGCGAATGACATCAGCATCGGCGAGGGAACCGTGCTGGATGAACTCGGTACGAACACGATCAAGGGGTACAAGTGGATTCAGTTTGACCGGATGGCGAGACGCTACGGCATAAAGTTGATAGATTTCAACGATGGACCCCATCGCAGGGTAATGGCGGCCGATGTTCCTATCAACATCGCTCAAGCCGCGCTCGAAACCGATTTCTTCATCAACGTGCCCGTTCTAAAGACCCACAGCGATGCGCGCGTTTCGCTGGCAAGCAAGAACCTGAAGGGCTGCATGAGCATGGCGTCGAAAAAGTACTTCCATGGCCCTGAAGAAACACTTCACTATCACATCTCCCGGCTCATGGAATCCATCCCGCAGCATCTCGTGCTTATCGATGGAATCTATGCGATGGACCGCGGCCCCGACGCCACCGTAGGCGCCGCCCATCCTCGTGGACTGCTTGTGGCGTCCACCGACTTCATCGCGGCCGATGCCGTCGGCGTCAGGCTGCTGGGAGGCGAACCGACGGAGGCCGACCATCTGAGGCTTTATGCCCAACGGAATGGGAGACTGGACGTGCTGGAGCGACACGATGCGATTGAGATTCGGGGTGAACGCATCGAGGACCATGCCGAATTCCTCCCCTGGCAGCACACGCCGGGCGCCGACATGAAGGACTCGGGACATACGGGCATGGAGGTCCGCGTGATTACGCGCACGATGTGCTCGGGCTGCTACGCCAATCTCACCGGGCCGACCCTTCTGCTCGCGGCCCTGGGACGGAATTACGACTTCGGCGGCATGCGGGTCATTGGAGGAAAGAGTCTCAAGGACGACCATAATTCACCGCGCACGTTTCTGTTCGGCAATTGCGCCATCAAGGAGAACAAGCATCTCGACAAGGCGACGAAGGTGGAGGGCTGCCCGCCCAAGTTCTTTGATTCGCTCAAGCTGCTCGCAGGACAGATACAAAGCCCGCTCGGCAGGCTCGGCTTCTATTCGCGTCTGGGCTTCTATTTCGTCAAAGCCAGCATGGGAATCGGCATGCTGCCGCTGCCGCGATTCGCGATTTACAAGAATAACCCGGATTTCGATATGAAGCATTTCAAGCTTGAATAATCCCGGTCTGAAGTCCGCAGTCAGTTTCTTGAAAAGTGTCTGGACCATGGAAAACAAATGGGGTCACGTCTACA
>CAZEBC010000263.1:0-4043 GCA_964510165.1 uncultured bacterium | reverse complement strand
GGTGTCCCCACCAGAGCTGGCGCGAGATGCACCAGTCGCGGATGTTCTCCATCCATCCGACGTACACCTTGGTCCATTTGTCGGGATAGAATTTGATGCGGCCGTCGAGGACCGCTCTGAGCGCGGGCTCGGCGAGGGGTTTGGTCTTGACGAACCACTGCTCGGAGAGATACGGTTCGAGGACGGTATCGCACCTCTGGCAGTGAGTGATGGCATGAGTGTGTCGCTCGACTTTTTCGAGCAGGCCTTCGCGCGTGAGCTGTTCGAGGAGTTCGGCGCGGCATTTGAAGCGGTCATAGCCCTTGTAAGGTCCGGCGTTCTCGTTAAGGGTGGCGTCCCCGTTCAGGATGTTGACCTGCGGGAGGTTGTGCCGCAGTCCGATCTGGTAGTCGTTGGGGTCATGGGCGGGCGTCACCTTGACGAGGCCGGTTCCGAAGGCAGGGTCAACGAATTCATCGGCAATGATCGGGAGTTCCCGACCGATGACCGGCAGAACAGCAGTCTTGCCGATGAGGTGGCGATGGCGCTCGTCATGAGGATTTACTGCAACGGCGGTGTCGCCGAGCATCGTTTCGGGGCGTGTGGTGGCGACGACGATGTGGGCACGGCCGTCCTTCAGTGGGTACCGGATGTACCATAGGTTCCCTTCGTGTTCCTGATGGACGGCCTCCTCGTCGCTGAGCGCGGTCTGGCAGCGCGGGCACCAGTTGATTATGTACTTGCCTCGATATATGAGTCCTTTCTCGTAAAGGTGGACGAACACCTCGATGACAGCTTGCGAGAGGCCCTCGTCCATGGTGAAGCGTTCGCGTTCCCAGTCGCATGAGCAGCCGAGGCGTTTGAGCTGTGAGATGATGGTGGAGCCGTATTTTTCTCTCCACTGCCAGACGCGCTCGACGAATTTGTCGCGGCCGAGGTCGTGCCTGGTGAGTTTTTCTTCCTTGGCGAGGCGCCGCTCGACGACGTTCTGTGTGGCGATGCCGGCGTGGTCGGTGCCGGGCATCCACATGGTTTCATCGCCGGCCATGCGACGGTAGCGGATGAAGATATCCTGAATCGTATTGTTGTAAGCGTGCCCCATGTGAAGTTCGGCGGTGACGTTTGGGGGCGGAATCACGATGCAATAGGGCTTCTTGTCGGGATTCGGCTCCGAATGGAAATACCGCCTTTCGAGCCAGTACTGATACCATTTCTCCTCGACCGCATGCGGTTCGTAGACTTTTGGGATCGTTCTCTGCATCAATGAACCTCGCGCAGCAATTCAACTATTCTATCGGCTGCCTGCTCAATGGGCGCATCATGCGTTTCGCCGGTTCGTCGCACGCGGATCTCGAGCGTTCCGCACTGGAGTCCGCGCGAGCCTACAGTGACGCGGAGCGGGATTCCGATAAGGTCGGCGTCCTTGAACTTGACGCCGGGCCTTTCATCGCGGTCATCAAGCAGGACTTCGAGATTTCGTTCTTGAAGCTGGGCGTACAGGCGTTCGGCGGCTGACATGATGGCCTGGTCTTTGACCGCGATGGGAGTAACGATGACGTGATACGGCGCGATGGAGGGCGGCCAGATGATGCCATCCTTGTCTGAGTTCTGTTCGATCGAGGCGGCTACGGTGCGCGTGATGCCGATTCCGTAGCATCCCATGAAGAAGGGAACCTCGTTGCCGTTTTCATCGGTGAAGGTTGCGTTCATGACCGCGCTGTATTTGGGTCCCAACTTGAAGACCTGGCCCACCTCGATACCGCGATAGACGGTCAGCTCGCTTCCGCAACGGATGCACTTGTCTCCGGCGGCCGCCGTTGTGATATCGGCGACGACATCGGGCTTGAAATCGCGCTCGCGATTGACATTGACCATGTGGTAATCGGTCTTGTTGGCGCCGGTGATGAAGTTTGTCATCTTCATGACGGTGGCGTCAGCGACGAGCTTGGCACCGCAAAGATTGACCGGTCCGGCAAAGCCGACCTCGGCCCCCGTGAGTTTGCGGACCATGCCCGGGTCAGCCATGGCGATCAGATCGGCCCTAAGCGCGCGCCGGAGCTTGGCTTCGTTTATCTCACGGTCTCCGCGAACGAGCGCGCCGACGACATCGCCATCAACTTGATAGAGCACCGTCTTTACGAGACCCTTGGGGTCGGCCTTGAGGAACGAGCACACTTCCTCGACCGTCTTCATGTTCGGCGTATGCACTTCGGAGAGGGGCAACAGCCCATCATTGGCCGCTCCGGAATCCGGCATGACGGATTCGGCGAATTCGTCGGTGGCGGCGTAGCCGCACTTATCATTCGGGCAACTGATGATGGCGGATTCACCGGCCTGCGCAAGGACCATGAACTCGTGGGAGGCGTCGCCGCCGATGTCGCCCGGGTCGGCCAGGACGGGTCGAAACTTGAGGCCGCACCTTCTGAAGACGGCCTCGTAGGCGCCGTACATGTCGCGATAGCTTTTGTCGAGACACTGCTCGTCGTGGTTGAAGCTGTAGGCGTCCTTCATGATGAACTCGCGGCCGCGCATCAGGCCGAAGCGCGGGCGGAACTCATCGCGGAACTTGGTCTGAATCTGATACAGCGTCAGCGGAAGTTGGCGGTACGACCGGACCGGCCCGCGCACGAGGTCGGTGATGACCTCCTCGTGGGTAGGCCCTAGCACGAAATCGCGGCCGTGGCGGTCCTTGAGACGCATCAGCAGCTCGCCGTACACGTCCCACCTGCCGGTCTCCTGCCAGAGTTCGGCGGGGCTGAGGACGGGCATCAGGATTTCGAGCGCGCCGATGCGGTTCATTTCCTCGCGAACGATTTGTTCGACTTTGCGCGTGACCCTGAGGCCGAGCGGCAGCAGCGTATAGATGCCGGCGCCGACCTTCTTAATCATGCCGGCTCGAAGCATGAGCCTGTGGCTGATGACCTCGGCCTCGGCGGGGTCTTCCTTTACTGTAGGGATATAGGCGTTGCTCCAGCGCATTATTCCTGTTCCTTCAACTCTTCGATTTGATCGATAAGTTCGGTTATTATACCGGATTCGTCAACGTTCTTGCGGACTATCTTTCCATGGCGGAAGATGACGCCCTTCCCTTTCCCGCCTGCGATGCCGTAATCGGCGCGGGCGGCCTCGCCGGGGCCGTTGACCTCACAGCCCATGACGGCGACCGTGAGGGGCTTTTTGAGGCCGAGGAGCCTGTGCTCGACCTCCGAGGCGATATTCTCGACATTGATGGTGCATCGGCCGCAGGTGGGGCAACTGACTACCTCGGCTCCGTGCTCGCGCAGTCCGAGCGACCGAAGGATAGTGAGCGCGACCAGGACCTCTCGCTCGGGCGGGGCGCTCAGTGAGACGCGAAGCGTATCACCGTAACCCTTCGAGAGCAGGAGCGTAATCCCCACCGCCGACTTGACGGCGCCGGTCAAAGCCGTTCCGGCTTCGGTTATTCCGATGTGAAACGGATAGTCGCACTCGCGCGCGAGCATCTCATAAGCGAGGAGCGTCGTCTGCACGTCCGTGGCTTTGAGCGAGACCTTGATGTTGTGGAACTTCAGCTTCTCGAGGATGCCGATATGCTTGAGAGCGCTATGAACCATGGCGCGCGCGGTGGTTTCCGTCACCTGGCCGCCTTCGCCCCTGATGATCTTGTGAAACTCCTTTTCTATCGAGCCGGAGTTGACGCCGATCCTGATGGGGATGTTCCGCTCAGCGGCGGCTTTCACGACTTTTTCGACGTTGGCGCGCGCGCCGATGTTGCCGGGATTGATCCGCAGACCGTCGACGCCATACTCTATCGCCATGAGGGCAAGGCGATAGTTGAAGTGGATGTCGGCGACCAGAGGGATTGTGGTGTGTTTCCTGATGACCCTCAACGCGTCAGCGGCCTCAAGATCTGGGACGGCCACGCGGACGATATCGCAGCCGATCTGTTCCAGTCGTTTCATCTGGTTGATGGTAGCGACGGCGTCGCGAGTGTCGGTTTTCGTCATTGACTGGACGGAGATCGGGTGTCCGCTGCCGATCGGGACGTTTCCCAGATGGATTGTTCGTGTCTTGCGTCGTTTCAT
>CAZEBC010000262.1:1574-4049 GCA_964510165.1 uncultured bacterium | reverse complement strand
TTAGAGTTCAGGGTTGAAAGAGAAGGGCGGGTTTCCGGTTCACGGTTTAGGGTTGAAAAGACAACGGAAAGATCGATCCACGAAGAGTCCAAAGTTCAAGGTTCAAGGTCGGGATCGAGTGCGAATTGCTCGCAAAGCGAGGGCCTCTGGTTTCTGGTCTCTGGTTTTTGGTTGAAGAGAGAAAGACCGAACAGGTGAGGGACGATGCTGAGCAGAAAGCTGGAGCACAGACTTGACAGGCCGCTGGGGCCGGTGGTGCGATTGCTGGCCGGCTTGGGCATTACACCTAACGTGCTGACGACTTCGGGCGTGGTTTTGAATGTGATTGCGGCGGTGGCGCTGGTGTTCGGGTATCTTCGGCTGGGGGGCGCGCTGATCATCGTGGGGGGCTTGTGCGACCTGCTGGATGGCGCGCTCGCGCGGGTGATGGACAAGCAGAGCCAGTTTGGGCGGCTGCTGGATTCGACGTTTGACCGGTACTCGGACATCTTGCCGCTTCTGGGGCTGCTGGTGTTTTATTCGGGGTGGAACTCGGGGCTGGCGCGGGTGACGGACTCGATTGCCTGCGCGCTGGTGATCGTGGGCAGTTTTCTGGTTCCGTATGTGAGGGCGAAGGCGGAGGCGCTCGGGGCGGATTGCGACGTTGGGCTGGCGGGCCGGGCGGAGCGGGTGATCATATTCGCGGCGGGCCTGATGTTCAGGCAGGAGGTTGTGGCGCTGTGGGTGCTCGCCGTTTTGACGCATGTGACGGTGGCGCAGCGGTTGCTTCATAGTCGTGTTCGTCTTGGGGCGGAGGCGCAGGTGAGCAATTCGGGAACGATGGATTGCGGATTGAGGGACGAAAAACGAGAAGAAAGATTTATCCACGAAGAACACGAAGAGGCACGAAGGGGAACGCGCGGCTAAGCGCGTGGTTTCTGGTCTCTGATCTCTGGCCAAAAACAAACCCAGAGGTTTAGGGTTAAGAGTTCAGGGTTAAGAGACAAGAAGAGGTTCACAGTCTGCAGTTCACGGTTTGCGTTTGAAAAGATAAAGACCTAAGCGATCCCTCAACGAAGAACACGAAGAAACCGAAGAAGGGCGAAGGCATGGTGGGTGTGGAGACGCCGGAATTTTTGGCGGTGGGACATCTTTGTCTTGATTTAGTGAATGGGCGGAGGATACTCGGGGGATCGGCCTCGTATGCGAGCCTGACGGCGCGAGCGCTCGGACAAAGGGTGGGCATTGTGACGTCGGTGGCCGAAGACTTCCCGTTTCTTGCCAAGTTCCGGGGCATCCAGATTCAGTCGGTTCCCTCCCCTTCCACGACGACCTTCCGCAACCTTTATCACAACGGCGTTCGCGAGCAGTTCATAAGCGGCGTGGCGGCGCCGATCGGCGCAGGGAATGTGCCCGCCTCATGGGCCGGGGCGGGGATAGTGTATCTTTGTCCGATAGCGGACGAGGTGATGCCGGACGTGCAGGCGCGGTTCGGCGAGTCGTCGTTGATCGGGGTTGGCGCGCAGGGCTGGTTTCGGGAGTGGGACGAGGGCGGGCGCGTGAGGAGGAAGCCGTGGTTGCAGGCGCGGTCGGTGGCGCGGAGTGTGGATGCGGTGATTTACAGCGAACTCGACCTGGATGAGCCTTATGTGTTTGCGGAAGAGATGGCGAGGCTGGCGCCGATGGTGATAGTGACTCAATCAAGTCGCGGGGCGGAGTTATTTGTCGACAGGGACAGGAAACACATACCTGCGTTTCCGATAAAGGAAGTGGACCCTACCGGGGCGGGCGACGTGTTTGCGGCGGCGTTTCTGGTGAGATACAGGGAGACCTGCGACGCGGTGGAATCAGCGAAGTTCGCGTGTTGTGCGGCCTCGTTCGTGTGCGAGAGGGAGGGTGTTGAGGGGACGCCGACACGCGAGCAGGTGGACGAGCGATTGAAGGCTTACAACGAGATGTACTTCCCGCCTCATTCCTGAGTTGCCTGGAATTCCTTCCCGCAGTTCGGACATTTCACGTCGATCGGGATTGACTTCACGAGTTCGCGCAGGAGACCGTTGCAATCCCAGCAGACCTTTTTGCCGCCCTTGAGGGGTATCTTGAAATCGGTAAGCGGCTTCTTGCAGACGTCGCACGTGTCGATTGCGGGCGTGGCGGCGGGCTTTGGCGGGGCGGGTTGCGCGGGCTTCTTTGCAGGAGAGGGCTCGGCGACGGGCTGTTGAACGGGCGGCGGGGCTGGCGGTTTCATCTGGAAGGTTGCGGGCTTCGGGGTTGGCTCGGGGGGTGTCGGGCGCGGCGGCGCGGGCGCTGTTTTCGTCTCGGCGCCGAATTGGTCCACAAGGGGGTTCTTGTGTTGTTTTTTCGAGCGGGCGACGCGCTCGGCTCGGTACTGGTCGTAGCACGGCATGCAGAGGTATTCGGTCGGGCTGAACTTGTAGCCCTGGACCGAGTCTATCATCTTATGGCATCTGACACATTGGACCTGCATTGTTGTTT
>CAZEBC010000262.1:0-1474 GCA_964510165.1 uncultured bacterium | reverse complement strand
CGTGTAGTTGTTCGATGCTGGTCTTGAGTTTTTGGGCCTTGCGGGCCAGTTCTTCCCTTTTCTCGCGGGTGGCCTGGACGACGTGTTCAGGCGCTCGGGAGACGAATTTTTCGCTCGACAACTTCGCGTCGCTGGCCGATATTTCGGCCTCGACGCGAGTGAGTTCCTTCCGGAGGCGGGCCTCCTCCTTGTCGAGGTCTATGAGTCCTTTGAGAGGGACGTGGATTTCCATACCGGGCAGGAACGCGCGCGCGGCCGGTTTGGGAATCTCGGGCTTCGGGGAAATGGTGATGGTCTCGGCGCGTGTGAGCACGAACATGTAACGGCGATGGTCATCGAGCAGCCGGGCCGTCGGTTCGTCGGAGACCTTCATGACGACAGTTATATTTTTTCCGGGCGGCACGCTCATCTCGCCCCGGATATTGCGTATTGCGTTGATGACCTCCTGGAGGGTGCGCATGTTGGATTCGGCGTCGGGGTCGATCATCGCGTCGCGGGCGGCCGGCCATGGACTGACCATGATGCTGTCGGCCTCATGGTGGCGGTTGAGCGCCTGCCAAATCTCCTCGGTAATGAACGGCATGAAAGGATGCAGGAGCAGCATGGAGCCTTCCATGATGCCGGCTGCGAGACGGAGCGCAACTGATTTGGATTGCGGGTCGGCATCGTCTGCGACGCGCGGCTTGATGAGTTCGAGGTACCAGTCGCAGTAGTCGTGCCAGAAGAAGTCGTAGATCGAGTTTATCGCATCATGGAGCCTGTACTGATTGATGCCGTCGGAGACGGCCCGGACGGTTCGGTAGAACCGGCTCTTGATCCAGTGGTCGGCCAGTTCCTCCTCGGGCAGGTCGGCGACCTCGGCGGAGAGTTCGAGGGGGCTCTCGCCGACGCTGAGGGCGAGCAGACGATGCGCGTTCCAAATCTTATTCGAGAAATTGCGTCCCATCTCGAAACGGCTTTCGGAGAGGTTGATGTCCTGTCCGTCCGCGGCGAGCATCATCAGGGAGAAGCGGACCGCGTCGGCGCTGTATTGTTGAATCATGAGGAGCGGGTCGATGCCGTTGCCGAGCGACTTGCTCATTTTGCGGCCGATCTCGTCGCGGACGGTGCCGTTTATATACACGTCTACAAACGGAATGTCACCCATGAATTCGAGGCCGGCCATAATCATGCGGGCGACCCAGAAGAAGATGATTTCGGCGGCGGTGACGAGGAGTTGGGTCGGGTAGTAGTATTCGAGTTCGGGCGTCTTCTCGGGCCAGCCCATGGTGCTGAAAGGCCAGAGCCAGGAGGAGAACCACGTATCGAGCACGTCCTCGTCCTGCCGGATATTGGGGGATGAACACTTGTCACACCGTTCGGGGGCGATTCGCTTGACCATCATATTCGAGCAGGCATCGCAGTAATAGACGGGGATGCGGTGTCCCCACCAGAGCTGGCGCGAGATGCACCAGTCGCGGATGTTCTCCATCCA
>CAZEBC010000261.1:0-4089 GCA_964510165.1 uncultured bacterium | reverse complement strand
GAAATCGTCCCGCAGAAGGCATTGAGCGAGGATATTGCGGCAAGGGCCATAACCGTTTATGCGGACGCTCCTTCAATGGTCCCGCTCGTGCTTGCTCCTTCCGACAGACTCGCGGTCGTCGTCCCGGCCTTTGAAGCCTTAACCAAAGTTGAGGAATCCGCCGAGCCGCACGATCTGTTCCTCCGCGAGATGAAGCATCGTCACCAGAACCTTATCTATTGCAAGGCGCCCGTCCAGCCCACCGACGCGGAGATAGAAGAATGCGTCCAAAAATGCAAGGACGCCGACGCGATTGTGCTTTTGACCTACAATCTCCATCTTTGCAAAGCTCAAAGGGACTTGGCGCACGCTCTTCTCAAACCGATGTCGAAAGCAGTGGTGGTCGCCGTGCGCGACCCATATGACCTCTTGCACTTCTCGGGAGCGCATGGGCTGATTGCCACGTACAGCTTTCGCGAATGTTCGCTCAAGGCACTCGCGCGCGTGCTGTTCGGCGAAATCAAGGCGGAGGGGCAACTGCCGGTCGAGTTCCCCAAATGTTTGGAATGATGAAACGATTACTAAAAATCGCAGAGCTGAAGAAACGCCTCGTTGTCGGCCTGATGTCCGGCACTTCCGCCGACGGCGTCGATGCGGCGCTCGTTGAGGTCGAAGGGGATTTCGTCAATACGCGCGTCCGCTTGATTGCCTTCGAGATGCTCCCCTACCCCGATGACCTCGCGCAAGCGGTCCGCCGTCTGCGCACCGGCACGACGCAGCAGGTGTGCGAGATGAACTTCCGGCTCGGCGAAATCTTCGCAGAGGCCGCACTAAATGCCATCCGTATCGCAAGGCTGAGCCCCTCCGACGTTCATCTGATCGGCTCGCACGGACAGACCGTATACCACATGCCCGACGCAGCGCCAGAGCGACGTTCGACGCTCCAGATCGGCGAACCGTGCATTATCGCCGAACGAACGGGCATCCCCACTGTCGCCGATTTCCGCGTGCGCGACATCGCCGCCGGCGGCTTCGGCGCACCGCTGATACCGTACATCGATTTCCTCCTCTTTCGGCATCCCGCCCGCGTGCGCGCACTCCAGAACATCGGCGGCATCGCGAACGTCACGGTAGTCCCGCACTCCCTCGACGGCGTGTTCGCGTTCGACACCGGTCCCGGCAATATCCTGATTGATGAATTCGTGCGCTCCATGACGAAGACCCAGCGGTTCGACCGGGGCGGAATGATGGCGCGCTCGGGAAAGATCGAAACGGGCTTCCTGAACGATTTGCTCGAGCACCCTTACCTCAAGCTCCCGCCGCCCAAGACAACCGGCCGCGAGATGTTCGGCGAGGAACTCGTCCAGAAACTCTTCTCGGCCACCCCGCCCGAGAGCCAACGCGACATGCTAGCGACAATCACCGCCTTCACGGCCCACTCCATCAAGGACAGCTACGACCGGTTCGTGTTCCCGCAAACCGCCATTGACGACATCATCCTGAGCGGCGGTGGATGCAGAAACGATTATTTGGTAGAATTGATTCGTTCGTTGTTCAAGCCGACGCCGGTCTTTACGTCCGATGACTTCGGCGTCCCCTCGGACGCGAAGGAGGCAATCGGCTTCGCGATCCTGGCAAACGAGACAATCAGCGGAAACCCATCGAACGTGCCCTCCGCCACCGGCGCGCGTCGCCCGGTGGTCCTGGGCAAGATAGTCCCATGAAAACAATTCGCACACTTATCCTCACTTCATTCGCATTGTGCTTGTGTTTCATCCTCGCGTGTGCGCGCGTCCCGCGCGCGACCCCCGAAGCCGCGCTCGACTACGGACAATTCACCCTCCGCGAGACGCCCCCATATATTGACCTCGGCGCACTCAAGGGAAAGCGAATCGTGCTCGACCCCGGCCACGGCGGTCCGTTCTCCGGAGCGGTCGGACCCAACAACCTGCGCGAGGCCGACGTCAACCTCGGCGTCGCGCTCCACCTGTGGGGAATGCTGAAGCAGGCCGGCGCCGAAGCGTACCTCACCCGAATTGATGACTCCGCCGTCTATCAGGGCTCTGACCTCACGCTCAAGAAGGACCTGCAGGCGCGCGCAGAATTCGCCGCCGCCCATGACGCTGACCTGTTCCTCTCGCTCCATCACAATGCCGACGTTCTGCCCGGCCAGAAGAAAAACTCGCTGGAAACGTACTTTCAGATGATCAATGCCGGGCCGTCGCTCGACGCTGCTCGCTGCATCCACCGACAGCTTGCACTGAGCCTGGAGCAGACCGACAACGCCATCCTGCCCGGCAACTTCCACGTCCTGCGCGAGACGCCGCTGACCGCTATCCTCGGCGAGCCTTCATACATATCTCATTCCGGCAACGCGTTCCGGCTAGGTCTCGCGCCGATGCAGCGCCTCGAGGCGCGCGCGTATTTCCTGGGAATCGCCGAATATTTCTCGAAAGGAGTTCCGCAAATAGTGGACCTCAGCCCGAGCGCAACTCTGACTGACAACCCTCTTCCGCTTGTGACCGCGCGCATCGTTCCCGACCGAGGCGTCGCTATTGACCCCGGCTCGATCCGTTTGCTGCTGGACGGTGAACCCGTCGAGGCCATCTTCGACGCTCAATCATCTGTCGTCAGCTACCTGCCTCCGCGACGCCTCTCAAATGGAAAACACGTCCTTCGAATTTCGGCGCGAAACGTCAACGGCAACTCCGCTCGGCCCGCTGAGGCCGAATTCGCGGTCGCAATGCCGCCAGCCGTCATGTCGCTCAACTCCAATTCCGAGGAAATCCGTCCCACGAGCAACGCGGCCATCCGCATGACCGCGCGCGTGTTCGACGCCGACCTCGTCCCGGTCGCCGACGGAACACCAGTGAAGTTCGAGACGCCCGATGGGATGCTTTCGGCCGAAGACTTGACGATTGCCGGCGTGGCCATGGCCCACTTCACGCTCCGAGGCGTTGCAGGACCAGAAGTCGTGATTTCGGCAACCTCCGGCGCGATTGCCGAGAGCATTAGAATCCGGATTTCCGATGACACGCCCGAAATCTGGACCGCACACGTGATCGACCCCGTGACGGGCCAGCCGGTCGCGGACGCGCTCGTTTCGGTCAGCGGCCGCCCAATCGGCCACACCGACCGAAGCGGTTATTTCAGCGCAGTAAGAAGCGAAGTCGAAGGCGCTCTCGTTGAATTCTTTCGTCAGGGCTATTTGCCGCTGACAATAACCGTAACCGACTCCGCTGACACGTACCTCGCTGAGCTCCAGCCGGTTGCGGGCGGCGTTCTGTTCGATCGCAAATTCGTCATAGACGCCCAATTCGGCGGACACGAGAAAGGGCTTACCGGGCCGACCGGCATCCGCTCATCCGACCTTAACGCGCTCGCGGCGGAATATCTCGCGCAACTCCTGCGCGGAGCCGGCGCAGAAGTGGCGCTTACACGCGAATCCGACATCACCCTGAGCGCGCTGAATCGCGTCGAGATCGCAGAGGCTTTCGGCGCGCAGTGGTTCATATCAATAGGACACACCGGCAACATCTACCCCGGCGCATACGCCGCCGAGCACGTGGCGGCAGTGTCACACTATCCAACCAGCGACGAAGGCAAACGCCTCGCTTCGACCATCTCCCACGCGCTCGTAAGCCAGAGCGCGGTTCAATCCGCCGCCGTTATCCCCTCCACGGATTACGTCCTCACGCATACCTCCGGCGTGGCCGTCAGGGTCGAATTCCCCGGCCCACTCACGTCCGAGTTGGAAAACCGCCTGAGAGACCCCGCCACCGCCAGAGAGGAGGCCCACGCAATCTACCGCGGCATCCTCGCGCATTTCGGCTGGACCGAACCAGACAAGTGGTAGCGGCGGCCTTCAGTCGTAACTACGCCATACTGTGATACAATGGAATAGAGGACGTGAGTTATGGCAACACGAACCTTCACGGTGGTTATTCACAAAGAAAATGACCTCTACGTCGCAGAATGCCCAGAGGTGGGAACGGTAAGCCAGGGAGGCACCATTGAAGAAGCAGTCGCAAACTTGAAAGAAGCGACGGAACTGTATTTGGAAGAGTTCCCTCTCCAAGAGGGAACAAAGCCACTGTTGACCACCTTCGA
>CAZEBC010000260.1:0-4118 GCA_964510165.1 uncultured bacterium | reverse complement strand
GGGGGCACACTCTGTACGTTATTCGATCGCCCGAGCGAATGTCTTCATATCCTCAGTTGGGGTTAATCGCGCTGATGCTCCAGCCTGAGCAGCCTGCCCTGTACCGGAAGCCGGCGCAAAGACGCGAGGCTATCCATGCCTGAGACCCGTATCGGCACTGTCACCATCATGTTCACCGACCTCGAGCAGTCCACCGAACTGCTTCAGAAACTTGGTGACGACCAGGCCCGGGAAGTCTGGCGACGGCACCTCGGCCTTATTCGGGAAATCGCCGCTTCACAGGGCGGTTACGAGGTGAAGAACCTCGGCGACGGCCTCATGGTGGCGTTCAGCAGCGCGCTCGACGCCCTTGCCTGCTCCGTGGCGATTCAACGGGAAGTCCTCCGACACGCCCACAAAGGGCAGCATATGCAGGTGCGCATCGGACTCAACGTCGGCGAGCCGATCCGGACCGAAGACGACTACTTCGGAATGCCGGTCGTCATCGCCAAGAGAATTTGCGACTGCGCCAAGGGGGGCCAGATCGTCGCCTCCGATCTCATCCGACGCCTCGTTGGCTCCCGAGGTGAATACGTGTTCAGAGACCTGGGCACGGTGGAACTGAAGGGGATAGCCGAGCCGTTCCCCCTGTGCGAGATAGTCTGGAACGTCGCCCCCCAACGCGCTCAGGCCCCTATACCGCTCCAGCGGTTTCTCATCCGCAGAGCCGGTTCCCCCTTTGTAGGCCGCGACTCTGAAATGGCTCAGTTGCGCGAGCAATGGGAGCGGGCACGCGGAGGAAGCCGCAGCCTAGTCTTGGTCCACGGAGAGCCCGGCATCGGCAAGACGCGTCTGGCGGCCGAATTCGCCGCTGGCGTCCACGCCGAGGGAGCAATCGTGCTGGGGGGCCAGGCGGAGCGCGATGTACGGCTCCCCTGCCAGCCCTTTGTAGAGGCGCTGAGCCATTATTCCGCCGCATGCCCTGTCAGTCGGCTCAGGGCGCAGATGGCAGCCATCGGCCCCGACCTGGCGAAGTCCATACCGGCGCTCGCCCAGCGACTGCCCGACTTGCGGCAGCCGGAGCCGGCCGACCCGGATACCGAGCGGCTTCGATTCTTCGATGCGGTCTCCTCACTCCTGAAAGAAATGTGCGAAACGCGGCCCATGGTCCTCATACTCGACGATCTCCATTGGACGGATCACTCGTCGGCTTCTCTCTTGAAATACATCGTGCGTTCGCTCGAAAACCAGCCGATTCTCATCCTGGCCACGTATCGCGAGGAAGACCTGCCGCCGGGTCATGTGCTCTATGAACTGATGGCCGACCTGCGCCGCATTGTCCCGTTTCAGCGAATCCATCTCGCCGGATTGGATGAGGGCAACATATCTGCACTGGTCGAGCTTCGCGCGGGCCGTGAAGCGCCCGCCGCTTTCACGCGTGCCCTTCTCGAGCAAACGGAAGGCAACCCCCTGTTCATCGAGGAAGTCCTGAGAAGCCTTGAGGAGATGGGCGTCATCTCGCAGCAGGACGGGCGCTGGGTGTCCAACGTCACTGTCGAGCAAATGGGCATGCCCGAGGGCGTCAGAGAAGTGATAGAGCGCCGCCTTTCCCGCCTGTCGGATGAATGCAGCAGTATCCTTGCCGTAGGCTCGGTCATAGGCCGCGATTTCGACCTGGAATCGCTCGAGCGCGCCAGCGCAGTCCCCGGAAGCCGATTGCTCGAATTGATGGAGGAGGCGCTGAAGGCGCGCGTGATTGTGGAAGCCGCCCACATCGTCGGCAGGTACCGCTTCTCGCATGCGTTGTTCCACGAGACTCTCTACAATTCGCTGACCACCACGAGCCGAGTACGCCTGCATGGACAAAGCCTTCGATACGCGGACAACAATGGCGTCAAGCTCGCATACGAGGTGCTCGGCGCATCGGGGCCTCACATGATTGCCGTGGGATTCGGCAGCTCCGCCGCCGTTCGGGCCCGCAACAAGTTCCTTGCAAAACGATGGGAGCGTTTCAGCCGCCATTGCCGGTTGATACTCTACGATTCTCGCGGCCTGGGCTTCTCCTCGGCGCCCCAGGAAGGCTACGACATCAATAACCTGGTGGAAGACATACGGGCGGTCATCGACGCCGCTGGCGCCGACCGCGTGGTCCTCTGGGGAGCGACCGATGGCGCGCCGCTCGCGCTCACCTTCGTCAACCGGCATCCAGAACGGGTGGCGGGCCTGATCCTTGCGGGTGCCACTCCCAAACTGCTCAATTCCGAGGATTTCACCTTCGGCATCAACCCCGAACTGATGCGCTCGTTCCTTGAAACCGAGTCCTCCGACCGGGGGTTTGCCGCCTCGAAACTGACGGTCCGGCATAGTCGGGAAACCGAACAAGGCAATATCGAGGTCATCAAGCGAGTCCCCCAGCACGCCTGGTCGCAACTTCTCATCACCATGGGTTCCTTGGACGCGAGGCCTCTCCTGACACAGATACGCGTTCCCACGCTGATCCTGCATGACCCGCAAAACAACTATATCCCGGTGGGCGCCGCCCATTACATGCACGAAGGCATAAAGGACAGCATGCTGATGGTGACCGAAGAGTACGGCTCTGAATTGTTCGGAGAAAAGGTCTATCGCGCGATCGAGGATTTCCTGCAGAAACTCAGCGCCAGCGGCACGGACCCGCAGGTCATGGCCAGTTACTACTTCGAGCGAGCAAAGGAAGCGTTAGCAAGGGGAAAACTCGGCGCGGCCGCCGTGAACGCCGACCAATCGCTGCGCTTCTCCGAGGAGGCAGGCTCCCCGATTTCCATGGCATGGGCACACCTCGCGCAGGCGCATGTCAAGCATGAACTCGGACAGCATAGAGAACGAGCCGAACACCTCTCTCTTGCGCTCGAGATCGCGGACCGCATTGACAACCTCGAAATCAGATTCAATGCATTGCTCGCCGAGGCGCATTTTTCCTTTGACCACGGGGATGAGGCGGCCGGACTGGCCGCGCTGCGGAAAGCGCTCGTGACCGGCCGCGAAAACGACTATTTCATGACACAGTTCGAGAGACCGGCCGCGATGGCGAAACTGTGCGTGAAAGCGCTCGAAAACGAGATCGAGACCGCATACGTGCACGAGCTTGTCGCCAGGCACGGATTGGTTCCCGAGGGCGCTCCGCCATACCTGGAGAACTGGCCGTGGGCGTTGAAAATCCTCACCCTCGGACGATTCGGACTTGTCAGAGAAGAAAAACCCATCCGATTCTCAAGAAAGGCCCAGCAGAAACCGCTTGACATGATGAAGGCGCTCGTCGCCTTCGGAGTGGGTGGAAGAGAGGTAACCGAAGAGCAGATCGCCGACGCGCTCTGGCCCGACTCGGAAGGCGACATGGCCCACAAGTCGTTTGCCACCACGCTGCATCGCCTCCGAAAGCTCGCTGGGCATCCGGCCGTGTTCGAGCTTCGCGAGGGATGCCTCAGGCTCGACCAGAGACACTGCTGGGTGGACGCCTGGGCGTTCGAGGAGACCCTTGAGCAGGCCGAGGCCGAGTGGCAGAAGTGGACGAAAGGCAAAGGCGGGCCCGCCAGAGCCATCTCGTTAACTCAAAGGGCCATCGAGAGTTACCGCGGACCATTCCTTGCCGGGGAACCCGGAGAACCCTGGGCGATCTCGGCCCGCGAACGTCTCCAGAGCAAGTTCCTGCGCGCCATAGCGAAGCTTGCCCGCCACTTTGAGGAACAGCACGAATGGGAACAAGCCATCGAATGCTATCAAAAAGGGCTCGAGGTGGACGACCTCGTTGAGGAGTTTTATCAACATCTTATGGCATGCCTCCAAAAGCTCGGCAGGGTTGCCGAAGCCATTTCCGTGTACAGGCGCTGCGTGAAAACCCTTTCGGCAAGCCTCGGCATTGAACCGTCTTCCGAAACCGAGGCCATCCACAAATCCCTGCTCGCAAGAGCCAAGAAAATCACCAAGTAGCCACCGCATCCCAATCTGTAACCTATCTGTAATCGCCTCATATGGTACAATCGCGCTGAAGCATCCAGTAGTTCTCTCCCCACGCCCAATACGAAGGAGGGGAGGGGACGGGACTTCCCGTTGAATTCTTTCCTCGACGGCCACGAAATGAGGAAAGTTTCACCCGGCGACCC
>CAZEBC010000259.1:0-4164 GCA_964510165.1 uncultured bacterium | reverse complement strand
GACAAGCGGTCCTTTCGTGTGTCCCAGAACTGCGCTCCTTGCGAATGCGCCGCAAAAAAAAGCCGAGGTGGAAAAAGCCATTGCACACTTTGAGAAGAATAAAGAGAGACTGCGTTACGGAGAGTTCCGAAAAGAAACGCTTTTCACAGGTTCGGGAGTGGTTGAAGCTGGCTGCAAAAGCCTCATCGGCGGCCGTCTATAGCGCTCCGGAATGCACTGGACCGTCAGGGGCGCCGTGGGCGACCACATAGAATCGCCCCTACGTAACGGTATTATAGCAAAGTAGTGATTATTTTTCACGGGCAATTGTAGCGGTTCAAAGTTCAAGGTTCACGGGCCAGAGGGTGGAGGAGTAAGGAGCGCCAGAAAAGGGGAGACACGATGGGCGGCGAGTCGCCGCAGATGTCTTATCATGTCCCCGTTCCTTTTTTCTGGCGGATTGCGGATTGGCTGGTTATGTGTCTTCGTGGTTTCGTGGTTGCTCAACCTTTCAACTGTTTTTTCCCAAAATTAGACAGACAAACAGCGTTTTCTGTATAATTCAACGATAGAATCGGCATCGGAATGGAACATCATAAAGAAAAGCGAGTTCAGATGGAAAACGTGCCGGGCGTGGTAGGGAGCCGGGTGCTCGCCTATGTGAGCGGGGCGGGCCGGATGTTTCTGTTTTGGGCGGACGCGATGCTGAAGTGCGTGACGCCCCGGTTCTACCTCGCTGAGACGGTCAGGCAGATTTATACCATCGGCGTGATGTCGCTCGTGTTGACGAGCACGGCGGCGCTGTCGGTCGGGCTTGTGCTGGCGATGCAGACGATCGGCACGCTGAGGGATTTCGGGGCGGTGAATTATGTCTCGATCGTGGTAGGACTCGCGGTGGTCAAGGAACTGGGGCCGGTGCTGACGGCGATCATGGTGGCGGGGCGGGCCGGTTCGGGCATCAGCGCGGAGCTCGGCTCGATGAAGGTGACGCGGCAGATAGACGCGATGACGGTGTCGGCGGTGAATCCGGTGCGTTATCTTGTGGCTACGCGCGTGGTTGCGTGCATGGTGGCGGTGCCGCTGCTGGCGGTCATTGCGGACGTGCTCGGGATACTGGGCGGATTCATAATCGGCGTGACCCAGGGCAACATGAGTCCGTATCTTTATATTTCGTACACGATGCGATACATCACGCTGACCGACGTGCTGCCGGCACTGCTGAAGACGGTCTTCTTCGGGATGATTGTGGGAGTGGTGGCCAGTTACTACGGTTTCCAGACGACGGGGGGGACGGAGGGAGTGGGCAATTCGACGAAGTCAAGCGTGGTGACGGCGTCGCTGTTGATCATGATTACCGATGTGATATTGACGCGGATTCTGTTGTTGCTTTTCGGGCCGTAAAGTGTCGCGAGATTTTATGAGCTATGGCGATGGATTTTGAGGATAATGTTGTAATACGGATCGAGGACCTGAGCAAGGGTTTCAACGGGCAGGTAGTCCTCGATGGGGTCAGCCTCGAAATCTACAAGGGGGAAACGGTCGTCATCCTGGGGGCGAGCGGCAGCGGCAAGAGCGTGTTGATGAGTCTGCTGGTGGGCCTGCTGGAGCCCGACGCGGGCCGCGTCATCGTGTATGGTCAGGATATCACGGAGTTCACGAGCGAGCGGCAATGGCAGGAGCTGCGACTCAAGATCGGCTTTTTGTTTCAAGGGTCGGCGCTGTACGACTCGATGACGATCGGCGAGAACATCTCGTTTGCGCTGGAGCATCAGCTCGATCTTCCGGAAGAGCGGATACGCGACATTGTACGGCAAAAGCTGGCGCTGGTGGGCCTGGAGGGCGTCGAGGACAAGATGCCCGCCGAATTGAGCGGCGGCATGCAGAAGAGGGCGGCACTGGCGCGGGCGATCGCGTTTGAGCCGCGCATCATCATTTATGACGAGCCGACCACTGGGCTTGACCCAATCAAGGGAAGACAGATTTCGGAGCTTATAGTGAAGCTGCAGAGCGAATTGCGGGTGACCTCGGTGGTGGTGACGCACGACCTGGTGTGCGCGAGCATCGTTGCGAACCGGGTCGCGTTGCTGCACGAGGGCAAGTTCCGATTTGTCGGCGCGATGAAGGATTTCAAGCAGAGCGAGGATGAGTACGTCCGCGAGTTCTTGGAGTCGAGCACATTGAGGCGGTAGGCAAGGCGGGGCAGGAGGTCTGTGAACGATGGCGAGACGCAAGAGAAGAGTGGAAACGATAGTGGGCCTGTTTGTTCTGGCGTCGCTCGCGCTCCTTTTTCTCATCGTGGTGTTCATAGGCAGGCGGCAGTATATCTTTGCGGAGCGATACGAGATAGTGGGCATGTGGAAATCGGTCGGCGGGCTGCAACCCGGGGCCGAGGTGCTTCTCGCCGGGATTAATGTGGGTTACGTGAAAGACATCAAGTTCGGGCCGGAAAACAAGGTCAGGGTCACTATGAGCATAAGCGCGGCGCAACGGGAGCGAATCCGGGGCGATTCGGTCGCAAGCATTCAGACGATGGGTCTGATGGGAGACCGCTATATTGATATCACGGTCGGGTCGGCGGAAACGCCCGTAATTCAGGAGGGAGGCGTCATCAATACGGCCGAGCTTTTCGAACTTGCGGAGGTGCTTGAGGTGGTGAGGCCCACGCTCAAGAACCTTGAGAACGCAATCAAGAATATATCATTCCTGACCGATCAACTGGCGGACCCGAGCGGTGAGGTGGGGACGATACTGGACAACCTGAAGGTGGTCACGACGGAAGTGAGGGAAGGGCGGGGCACCATCGGCGCGCTTCTCACGCGCGAGGACCTGTACGTGAAGTCGTCGGGGGTGCTCGACACCGCGCAGGACACGATGGACAACCTGAAGGAAGTGTCGGAGAACGCCAAGGAGGCGTCTGCGCACCTGCCCGACATGACCGCTGACGCGCAAGAGGCGGTGCGGAAGGTCAGCCAATTTTCCGACGACGCCGCGCGCGCGGCAGCCGGCTTCGCTGACATGGCGGAGACCGGAAAGGATGTCATGCGAGAAGCCGACGAGATCGCGGCCAATCTGAAGCAGGCCTCGGAAAACATCAATGACGCGGCCCGGCGGGTAGGGCCGTTGTTGGAATCGGCAGATAAGGCGGTCAACGAAGCGCAGAACGTGCTCGACGCCGCGAAGAGGAGCTGGCTGTTGCGAGGCTCATTCGAGCCTGGCAGTCCGGGCCAGCCGCTGGCAGTGGGCGGCCGCGACGTTGCGGAGCCGGAGGTGGCGCAATGAACGTGTTCAAGAGAGTCGCCGACCGATATCGGGGTCGTCCGCTTCTTTTCGCCATTCTCATATGCGTCGTTTTCGCGGGCGGATGCGCGAGAGCGGTGTCGCCGCCCACGCGGACGGAGCGTGCCGAAGAGCTGTTGCGCGCCGGCAGCGACCAGTATCGTGAGGGAGACTTGGAAGGGGCGCGCATCAGGTTTGAGGAAGCGCTTGACACGAGCGCGTCGGTGGATTATCGGAAGGGCGTGGCCGACGCTCTCAATAATCTCGGGTCAGTTCGACTGAAGCAGGGCAACTATCAGGATGCACTGTCCAACTACCGGGGCGCGCTTGATATCTATCGCTCACTCAACGACGACCGAGGCATCGCGACCACGTTGCTGAACATGGGGATGGTACACGCGGCGATCGGGCAGGAGGAGAAAGCGCGCGAGTATTTCCAGAGCGGGCTCCAGACTTCGCAACAGAGCAAGCTGAGAGACATCGAGGCAAAGGCGCTGAACAACCTCGGACTCGTCGAGAAGGAGTCCGGAAATCTGGCGCAGGCGCGCGATTACTATGAGCGCGCCCTCGCGCTCAACGAGAAGATGGACAACCGCCAGGCGATGGCGGACAATCTCACGAATCTCGGAGCGCTCGCACTGGGCGAGAAAGATATAGAGGCGTCAATCGGGTATCACCGGCGCGCGCTTGAGATTGACAAAGAGCTTGAGATTCCGGATGCGATCGCGCTCGACCTGTTCAACCTTGCCGCCGCCTACCAGGCAAAGGGCGACTACGCGAGCGCCATTGACCATTATAACCGCGCCCTTGCCATCTACACGCTTACGGGGAACAGGCCGAGGTCGGCGCACGCGCTTTACGGCCTTGGCATCGCGAATGAGAAGGGCGGGAATCGCGACAGGGCGCTCG
>CAZEBC010000258.1:0-4219 GCA_964510165.1 uncultured bacterium | reverse complement strand
ACTAGCGAAAAAACACATTTAGAAATATAATTTATATACCACGGGACACGCGGGACCGCAGGCATTCCCCTCCCTCTATTTTCCCTGTGATTCTCGCGTTCCCGTGGTTCTTTTTTTTCGAATTTCGGCGTTGGCGACGATATATATAGCAAGATGCCCAGTTTCGGAAGAGCGTCAACTTCTTGAGGAAATCGTCGGGCGGGCACATGCGCCTGGCGCGGAAGCTCAGCCAATGACCAGAAAGACGACCATATGCCTATGTCTTTTGATGGTGCTCCCCCCTCTCTTCGCTTCGATCCTGGTCGCATTCTTCCTCTTCAACCTGAAGTGGTCTTTCCTCTTGCTCGCGACGCCTCCATGGGTCGTTCTCCTCGCAGGTGTCTACATGCTCCGCTTACCCTCGCAGAGATTTTATGAAATTGAGAAAAATTTGACCGAGGCCGAGCGCAAGCGTTTCAATCAACTGAGCATGCGATTCGGGGCCTTCGTCGGACTGACTGCCGGTATTCTCCCCCATCTGATCCGGCTACTGACGGGAAGATTTCTCGCACCCCCGATGGCCGGTTACTTGATCGGATTTTGGCTGACGCTCCTCCTTATCCTGCCCATTGTTCGTCGTTCCCAAAAGACTCTCACCCGATTCGCTTTATCGACAGAACACGCGCGGGCGAAAGGGTGGAATACCTGCTGAATCGCCTGCGCCCTTCACGCCCTGGCATGAGATTTTTCGTCCTTCGTCCTTCCCTTCCCCTCCCCTTGCATACCATAGAGGGGTATGGTATAATATGACAAGGATAAACGAACGGAGACAAATTATATGGCGGCTGTCACCACACATATCGAACAGATAGCTCGACTCAAACGGATCGAGGGACAGATTCGCGGCATCCAGCGCATGATCGAGGATGAACGCTATTGCATCGACATCCTCAATCAGCTTCAGGCGATCGAGGCGGCGATCAAACACGTGGAGGCCAATATCCTCAAGAAGCACCTGCAGGGATGCGTGGCGACCGCCATGCGAACCGGCTCCGAACGCGAGCAGGACGAAAAGCTTGACGAGATCATCAAGCTGCTGCTCAGGTTCAAGACCTGAGGGGGGTGAGATATGTTCCCGAAGTTCTTCATGGATACACGGAGGTGACCAACGTGAGCCCAATTGAAAGCGAAATCGGAACGGTGGTCGAGGCCCGCGCGGGCAGCGCGCATGTGCGGATATCCCAGAGCAGCATCTGTGCGCACTGCGACATCGCCTCGAGCTGCGTTCCCACGTCGGGCGGCACGCGGATCATCGAGGTGGCCGACCCGCTCGGCGTTTCCGTCGCTCAGAGAGTGCGGATCGAGTTGAGCAGCGGCAAGCTCATCGGTGCCTCGCTTCTCGCATATATGCTGCCCGTTGCCGGTCTTTTCTGCGGGGCGCTCACGGGGTTCTACTCCCCCTCCGCCTCTCACGAGATGTGGGGTGGCATTGGCGCGCTCGCGGGACTTGTCATCGGATTAGTCGTCTCGCGCGCGGCGGGCCAATATTTCGGACGGCGCGGAACACTGACCCCGAGGATAACGGCTGTCCTCAGCGATGATGAGGGATAAACGTTTTCTTTGCGGTCCGCGTTCATTGAAGGGGCGCCATGCCTCGGTGTGACTGCGCCCGTTCGCCTCATCTTGAATCTGCGGCGATGATGAGTTGAAAGGAGCCGAACATGCAGACCAAGAAACTTTCCATTAAGGGAATGACCTGCAATCACTGTGTGCAGAGGATTACAAAGGCCTTGAAGGACTTGCCCGGCGTCAAGGACGCCAGCGTGTCCCTTGAATCCAACAGCGCGACCGTCCGCTTCGATGAAGTGAAGCTCAACGGCGCGAGAATCGGCGAAGCGATTGTCGAGGCCGGCTACGAAGTTGAGGACGAAGAGGAAGCGGATCAACCCGCTCCCAAGACTACAGCGCGCGATTCACCCCCCGCGAAGAGAGCCCGCTTCAAAATATCCGGCATGACGTGCGCCAATTGCGCAAACACCATCGAAAAGGGAGTCAGCGCCCTCGACGGCGTCTCAAGCGCACAGGTCAATTTCGCCTCCGAAACGCTCACAGTCGCATACTCCGACGGCAAAGTCGGCGCGCCCGAGATTCAAAGAAAAGTGCGAGACCTCGGCTATGAGGCGGCCCCCGCTTTCGCCGAAGAGGGCAAGCTGACGTTTCAAATCGGCGGCATGCACTGCGCAAGCTGCGCGAACACCATCGAGAGCAAGCTCTCATCTGCCGATGGCGTCAAGTCGGCCTCCGTCAACTTCGCCGCCGAAAGGGCGAACGTCGAGTTCGACCCGGCTCAGATTGACCGCGCCCGCATATTCCGTCTGGTGCGCGACCTCGGCTACGTCCCGCGCGAAAAAGAAGAAAAGACCGAGCGCGAGGACCGCAAGGAACTCTACTGGCTCATCTACAGCGTCGCGCTCACAATCCCGATACTGCTCTTCATGTACACGCCGCTCGGCGGCTCGGCCACGCCTTACATCCTGTTCGCGTTGACGACCGTTCTCCAATTCACGGGCGGCTTCACTTTCTATTCCGGCTCGTACTATTCGCTCAAGAATAAGTCGGCCAACATGGACGTGCTCATCGCGCTCGGCATCACGGCGGCGTACGTATATAGCGCCTCGGCCACATTCTTTCCCTCGCTCATGCCGTTGGGTCACATGTTCTACGAAACCTCCGCGCTCCTGATCTGCTTTGTCAGGTTCGGCAAGATGCTCGAGGCCGGGGCGAAGGGCCGCGCCAGCAACGCGCTCCGCAAACTGCTCGAGCTTCAGGCCGACCGCGCGCGCCTTCTCGTCGACGGAGAGGAACGCGAGGTCGGCGCGTCCGAGGTCGGCGTGGGCGACACGGTCATCGTCAAGGCCGGCGAGAAGATACCGGTCGACGGCGTCATCATCGAAGGCGCATCCAGCGTTGACGAATCCATGCTCACAGGCGAATCGCTACCGGTCGATAAGGAGCCGGGCGACGAGGTCGCCGGCGCCACCATCAACCGCACCGGCCTTCTCAAGATAAAGGCCACACGCGTCGGGCGCGACTCGGTCCTCTCGCAGATCGTCCACATGGTCGAGGAGGCGCAGGGCGACAAGGCGCCCATCCAGCGGTTCGCCGACCGCGTCTCGAATTACTTCGTGCCCGCCGTCGTTCTGATCGCAATCGTCACGTTCTCCTCGTGGCTTATGTTCGGGACCGCGCCCATCGGCGGAAGCGTGTTCATACTCGGGCTTTCCGCCGCCATCGCGGTGCTCGTCATCTCGTGCCCGTGCGCGCTCGGGCTCGCGACGCCGACCGCCATCATGGTCGGCAGCGGCATCGGGCTTACCCGCGGAATCCTGTTCAAAAAGGCGTCGGTCCTCGAGGAAATCTCGCGCCTGCAGGTGCTCGTGCTCGACAAGACCGGCACCATCACGAAGGGCGTGCCCAAGGTGACCAACGTGGCGGCGCTCGACGGTTCGATCAGTGAAGATGACCTCCTCAGACTCGCCGCCTCGGTCGAGAGCCGCTCGTCGCATCCGCTCGCGCAGGCGGTCGCCGACGAGGCGCGCGCGCGCGGGCTTAGGCTCTATTCCGTCTCCGATTGCGAGGAGGTTGGCGGCAAGGGAATCGTCTGCCGGCTCAACGGAAGCGAGGTCGTCGCCGGAAACCTCAAACTGCTTGAGACGCGCGGCATCGAGCATTCAGCCGCCGAGGAGCGCGCCGACCGCCTGATGTCGGAGGGAAAGGCGCTCGTGTACGTCGCGTCGGAAAAAAAATTGAAAGGGATCGTCGCGCTCGCCGACGTCCCGAAGGAAAACGCCGTCGAAGCGCTCGCCGAACTGAAGAGGTTCGGCCTGAAAATCTGCATGATCACCGGCGACAACCGCCGCGCGGCCCGCGCCATCGCCCAAAAACTCGGCATTGATGAATTCGAGGCCGAGGTGCTGCCCGAACACAAGATCGAAACTGTCAAGAAATATCAGGCGCAGGGCTATCGCGTCGGCATGGTCGGCGACGGCATCAACGACGCGCCCGCGCTCGCGCAGGCCGACATCGGCATCGCGATCGGCTCCGGCACCGACATCGCGAAGGAGACCGGCGACGCAGTGCTCGTGCGCAGCGACCTGATGGACGTCGCGCGCGCCATCAAACTCGGCAAGCGCACGCTCACCAAAGTCAAGCAGAACCTGTTCTGGGCTTTGATCTACAA
>CAZEBC010000257.1:0-4251 GCA_964510165.1 uncultured bacterium | reverse complement strand
CTGAATCCATCTTACTGATACCGTCCCTTCGCTTTGCTTATTGCGCGGCATGTGACCGGGGGTATCCTTGAAGACCTCCATCTTGCCCTTAAAAGCTTTCTTGAATTGTTTGGCGATGTGAATGGCCAGGAGCGAATTAACGGTTCGGATCGTCATTTTCTGACCGTCCCGGTTGACGTCCAGGATTCTAGAACAGTGGTTTCTCGCCCGCTCTATCTCTTCCTCTTTCTGTATCATTCTCATGATTTCATCCGCCCGCTTGGCGATGACTTCGCCCTCGAGATAGACGGTTCCGAAAACCACCCGATCACGAATTCTCTTGCATGCGACGCACAGGGTCTGGTCGAGCTTGTGGGAGTTTGACCGGGGATACTGGCAGGTATTTGTCCATTTTCTGCCATCGAAAAATGCGTTGCACTCGGAGCAGATTTTCATGAATTCACCTCCGCGCCTCCGCCGGGAAACCTTCGACAAGCGAGTCCCCGCAAATCTCAGTCAGCCGGTGACGATGTTTGTTGACGTTCGCAACACCCCTCTCGTAGCTTGTATTTTCTCCACCACATACTTGCCCAGCTCATTGATATCGGGCGCCTCGATAAGAGCAATTACATCCACCGGTCCGGTGACCGCGTGGCATGATTTGACCCCCGTCAACTGTGAGAGCTTTCGGCTCACTTCTAGGGCTTTGCCCTGAACGCATTCAATGAAGACATAAGCGGAAATAGCCATACTCTTGTTCTCCCACCGGTTCCTGCCATATACACTGCCTTTGTCTTTAATAATTATAGCGGCGGATTCGGATTTTGGAAAGAGAGGGCTGCTCGCCGGACAGAGAAAATGCGGGGACACAAGACAACCCCGGAGGGATCAATCGTATGGGTGGACGGTCTCCGTTAGCCTACGGGCATTTGCTTGGCCGGAGGCGCGATTTCGGTAACGCCCAGCGCCTCGAGCTGTTCCCGCGCATAGTCTGCCCATAGGCTTTCGGGCTGGAGTTCCAGGACTTTCTTGTATGCCTCGATTGCCTTATCGGTCTCCCCCGCCTTCTCGCAGGCCAGCCCAAGCCGGTAATGAGCGCGCTCGGCATGCGGAGAGGAGGGCCACCGCTTCATGAGCGATTGATAGGTCTCTTGGGCCTCCTTCCACTGGCCCAGTGACTCCTGACAGTAGCCGACGGCCTCCATTGCGGCGGGGGCGAGCATGTGGCCGGGGTGGCGTTTGAGAAATTCCCTGTACTCTTTCAGGGCTTCTTCGTAGCGGCCCTGGCCATACAGGACGTTCGCCAGTTCGAACAGCGCGACGCGCGCCGACGGGCTGCCGCCGTATTCAGATTGGACCTCTCGCAACGCCGCGACCTTTTCCGACGGCAATTCGTTCTGCATGGCCTCGTAAAGCCGCCACGAGGCTTCCATGGCGGTTCGTCGTTTCTGAACCTGTAAATAATAACCGGCCGCAAACGCGACCACGACGGCGAGCGCGCCAATCGCGATCCATGCGCGGTTGCGAACGCAGAAATCGACCGCGCTCGTCAGGGCGACATACACCCTGTCCTCTCGCAGGTCTCTTCGTTGTACCTTCGGGACTGGCGGCATTCTCACCTAGTAGCGCGCTGCGGGAGCGCTCTGTTTGGGATAGAACGAAATCTGGATAACGGTTCCCCGAACGGACTTCGGACTGAGCAATACCTGACAGGCCTTGTCCGGCTTGTCGAACGATATCGTAACTGTCTGGTGCTCGGCCACATTCAGCAAAGTCCAGTTGTACCGGGGCATTTCGTCGACATAGAACTGGGCGACGGCGCCGATGTCCTCTTTTCCGACATACTGAACGCTGCCGACATCTATGACGCCGTTCTGGAACACAAAGGAATGCCCTCGGTCAAACTCGAATCCCGCCGGAACGGGAATGTCGGGGATCCGGAAATCGGCCGCCAGCGGGATTCCGGTGGCTATATTCTCGCCCACCTCGGTTTCCGTCGCCGTGTCTCGTTGAAACGTGGTGCAGCCGGATGTGACGACGAGAGCCGCAGAAAGAAACAAGGTAAGAGCCAGCTTCAGCTTCATCTTCGCAACCTCCTCCTTTACTTAAGTGTCTTCCCCATGACCCTGTGAACAAGTTGCCTCGAATTGTCCGCCGTCTTCGCAAGGAAACCTGGTTCTAATCCAGCCCCCAGAATCGTGCGCTCCCTAACGGACGGATTGAGGATGTCGCCCGGCGCGTGAGTGTCGGAATTGAGCACGAGCGTCGCTCCGGCCTCACGAGCAAGGAGGGCCACATGGCCGTTGGTCATGCCGTGAGCCTTGCGCGTCGTCAGCTCGAGCGCCACCCCCTTCTCGCGGGCACGCTCAACTTCTTCCTTTGTGATCAGGCCCGGATGCGCCAGCACGTCCACCCCGGCCTCGATGGCCGCCCGGTTGGTCCCCTTCGGGACCGGTTCGGTTATGGTTTCGCCGTGCACCACGATGATCCGCGCGCCGAGCGCGCGGGCGCGTTGGGCAAGTTCGGCGATCATTGACGGAATAACGTGAGTGAGTTCCACGCCGGGCACGACACCAATGGGGGAATCGGGCCTTGCGTTGAAATCGTCCGCTACTCTGCACGCCGCAGGGACGAGAAGCTCCAAGTTGGAGGAATCGGCGTGGTCGGTAATCGCCATGACGCTGTAGCCAGCCGCCACACACCGCTGCACCAGTTCCGACGCCAAAAGCTCGCCGTCGCTCAGAAACGTGTGCATATGAAGGTCAATTATACCGGATTGGCCCGACATATATACCCCAAAGTGTTGTGGCGATTATAGCATGACACCACCAAATAGTCAAAGAAAAGGAGAAAAGCTGAGCCGATGGGAAACCCATCAGCCGGTCATTTCGGCCAGTATCTTCTCGACCCTCTGCGGGTTGCCGATGCCGCAGGCGCAGGGCTTGCACAGCGTCTCCGCCGCCTCGGCGGGAGTCACCTTGCCCTTTCGTATTTTCTTTACTAGCGATTCCACCAGCCGGGGCGATATCAGCGAGTGCCCGCATTGGGTGGTGATTTCCAGCGTCTTCTCATCGGGAAGCCGCTCGGTCTTGCCGTACAGACCCAGCGATATGTGGTGAGTGTGCTCCTTGAGGCCGGCGCACTTGCAGACATCGCGGACGTCGGAAAACAGGCCGGACAGCACGACCGAGATGCCCAGTTTCTGCGATTTGATCTCCTGCACGAGGCGCCTCACGTCGTCCATGTTCGAGAACACGGCAGTCACGACACCCGTCATCGGCGCCATTGCTTCCACGTCATCCTCGCTGAAGCCCAGCGGTTTGCCGACGAAGTTGATCGGCTTGTATTTGAGCACTGTCCTGGCGAGTGTGCTCATCTGCTCTGCTTTCTCGGTCTTGTTCGGGCTGTGCACCATGCACAGAACGACCATCTCCTCGCCGGGCCGCTGGTCCGACAGGCCCTTTCTATTCAATGTATGGGTCATGCTGCCTCCTATGCGAGCGCCATGCCGATGTTGACCTTGCCGTTCGGGTATGTGGCGATGCCGCGCTCTTTCAGTCGCCGGAGGAAACGCGGGTTTCCCTTTTCGTCGGCGCGCGAGATGACGCTCATCGTGACGACGCAGTCCACTTCGTCGTTCAGGAAGTGTTTCATTTCATCAATGACCTCGAGGGCGCGTTCCTCAGGAACAAGAAACTCGACGATCGCGCTGAGGACCTTCTCATTCAGCACCTCGGGCCGAAGCGCGCCGGTCGCGCGGTCTACCACGAACGACATGACCGGGTTGTCCCTGGCGAACTCGACGCCCATCCGGGTTGTTTTCTTGACGACCTTCTCGAGCTCGCGCAGATACGCGCCGCCGACTGGCCGCCCGAGTTCGATGGAGAACCCGATCTTGCCCGTTGTAAACAGGTTGGTGACGTCATTGGTCTTCATTTCCTCGGTGCCCCGGCCCAGGACGCCGGTGCTCTCATGCCGCTGGATCGGGTCGGAGAACACGGCGCGAATGACGCGCGGATATGGGATTTCGTCAACCTGCTTGATGGCGCCCTGGGGGCAGATGTTGAAGCGCTGGCACACGCCGCACTCGACACACATCTCGTAATCGATCACCACCTGCTTGTTCTTGAGGATGATGGCGCCCATCGGACACACGGGCTGGCAATCGAGGCATTTCTCGCACAATTCATGGTCAATGAACATCGGGAATTCCTTTCGACTTCACACAACGCGCCCATTGTAATCGAAATGGAGATGGAAGGCAAGGGGGTT
>CAZEBC010000256.1:0-4255 GCA_964510165.1 uncultured bacterium | reverse complement strand
ACGATCTTGTCGGCGTTCTGGATTGTGGAGAGCCGGTGCGCGATGATGAAGGTCGTTCGGCCCTCGATCAGGCGTTCGAGCGCGTCCTGTATGAGGGCTTCGGACTTGCTGTCGAGCGAGGAAGTGGCCTCATCGAGGATGAAGATGGCCGGGTTCTTGATTATGGTGCGCGCGATGGCGAGCCTCTGGCGCTGTCCGCCGGAAAGGAGCATTCCCCGCTCACCGATGACGGTATCGTATCCCTGTGGCAATTCCTGAATGAAGTCGTGGGCATTGGCGGCCCTGGCAGCCCTGACAACGTCCTCACGCGAGTAGCCGTTTCTGCCGAAACAGATGTTCCGGGCGACGGTGTCGTTGAACAGGATGGTCTCCTGCGTGACGAGTCCGATCTGTGAGCGCAGCGACGCCTGGGTGACGGAGCGGATATCCGTGCCGTCGATGCGGATGGCGCCTCCCGATACATCGTAGAAACGAAGCAGCAGGTTGATAAGGGTGGTCTTGCCCGCGCCGGAGAATCCGACCAGGGCGACAGTTTCGCCGGGCTTGGCTTCCAGGGAGACATCGTGGATGACGTCGGTCTTGCCGTCGTAGCTGAAGCGGATGCTGTCGAAGGCGACGTGGCCTTGTATCGGCGCCATCTCGAGCGCGTCGGGCGAGTCCTTGACTTCGGGCAGCCGGTCCATAAACTCGAAGGTTCGCGCGGCGCCCGCGAGGCTTGTCTGCACCTCGCCGAACGCCTTCGAGATTTTTCGCAGCGGATTGAAGACGGCGGCCAGCGCCGCGTAGAACGCGAGAAAACTGCCGGACGACATCTTTCCCAGAAGGACGTCGCGCCCGCCCAAGAGGATGAACAGACCTAGCCCCAGGGCGGCGACGACCTCGATGAGCGGCGACATCAGCTCTCGCGCTTTGACGGCTTTCATGGAGTTTTTCAGCAGAGTCTTGTTTTCGGCGCGGAAGCGGTCTCGCTCATAATCCTCCATCACGAATGACTTGATGATCTTTATTCCGAACAGCGATTCCTGGAGCAACGTGAGCAGGCTGGCGCTGTTGCGGAGGGTTCTCTTCGTGTTTCGTTTGATTTGTCTGCCGAAGCGGTTGACCGCAAGCCCGATGATGGGGAGGCCGACCACGGCGAGGAGCGCCAGCTTGAAGTTCATTATTATCGCGACCGTCAGCGCGGCGGCGATGTTGAGCGGCTCGATGATCATCTTGTCGAACACGATGCGGGCGCCCTGGTGGATAAGGGCAACGTCATAGCTGAACACTCCGATGGTGTTGCCAACGCCTTCCTTATTGAAAAATGCAACCGACTGGTTCATCACCCGGTCGTGCAGATCGAGCGACACATCCATGCGGAGCCGGTTGGCGAGATACGAACCGACATAACCCTGGACGAATTTGAACGCGCCCCGAAGACAAGCGAACCCGAGCATCAATCCGAATATGGCAAGAAGGGCCTTCTCTTTGTCACGGGTGACGAGCGCATGGACTTTCTCCAGCACTACGGTTGCCACCTCGGTGTCCATGAGCGGCAGTTTCCGATATGCCTCGACGTCGAACTGGTCAAAGAGGATGTCGGCGGCAGGCTTGACTCCCCCGATCGCGCCCGCGAACGATGTGGCCTCGAGGAACGAGGCGGCGATGCAGAGCAGCACGAGCCACTTGTAGGGCTTGAGATAGGAGATTACCCTGAGGTATTTCTTTAGCTCTTCCATTTCACGAGTTTCTGTCGTGCTCTTCCCCTCACCCCAACCCTCTCCCAGTGGGAGAGGGCAGGGTGAGGGGCTTCAGTTGCGTCTATGCCGCGATGTGCTTAACAGCTTCTCATATACGGCGATAGTGCCCTCGCACATGCGATCGGCGGTGAATTCCCGCCTCACCCGTTCATAACCGCCGCGCGCCAGCCTTCTTGCGCGCTCAGGGTCTTTCAGCAACTCAAGAATTGCGGCGGCAAGAGCGCGGGGGTCTCTCGCAGGCACGAGCAACCCCGTTTCTCCATGACATATGAGTTCCGGAATTCCGCCCGCCGTCGTTCCGACCACCGGGCGTTGTAGCATCATCGCATCTATGATGGAGGTATTCAACCCCTCCATATGAGAAGGCGCGACGAAAAGATCGAACCCGCACACGTATCTCGCGACATCCGGCTGAAAGCCTGTGAATATTATAGCATCCTTGACACCCAATCGAGAAGCCAGCGATTCAAGCGGCTGCCTGAGTTCGCCGTCTCCGATGATGACAAACCTGACACGGGGATTTTCCCTGAGAACAAGCGGCGCGGCCTCGATGAGGTAGCGTTGGCCCTTGTGGTCAACCAGCGCGCCGACATTGCCGACAAGGGGAGCATTGTCGGGAATGCCGAGCGAGCCCCTTATCTCTCCGCGCGTTTCGGGGTCAGGCTTCGGACGGACGCCGCTGTGAACGATGGAAATCCTGTCAGGCGCGACGCCGCCGGACACGAGAACCCGCTTTACTGCCTCCGATATCGCGATGTAGTGGTCCACGCGCCAGCGGTACTTGAGCGCGGGCAGGCCGAACGGCTTTCGGTTGATGGGGAAATCGACACGGCGCGACACTATGCAAAGCGGCTTCCGATTGAACGCGCATGCAAGACATCCAAGCATATGGGCATGGGAAGTGTGCATGTGAACGACGTTATATCGCCCGCGCGCGATGAGCCGCGCGATCCGATATGCGGCCATGAGGTCGGCCTCGCCGCGCATCCGAGTGGGATGAACGATTATGCCTGCGCTCCGGGCGCGCTCGGCGATAACGCTGCCGGGCTGGCAGAGAAGTTCCGCGAGGTGGCCGCGTTCATTGAGGCTCTCGAGCAGATAGAGGGTCTGCCGTTCGCCGCCACGCCAGGTAAGCTGTTCATTGATGTGAAGAGAAGTCGTGCGCATGCGCGAGCTTTTCAGGTGTTGAAGGGTCCTGTTTGACGGCCGGGCGGCGGTCGCGCGCCAAGAATATATTGAGCCCGACCCACATGATTAAGCCAGCCAGAAAGACCGTCCCGACGCCGTCCAGGTACATTGACACGGTTGAGCCAACAAGGTCGCTGGACGTGCCTGTGACGAGGAGAATGGTCAGCGCGATGAGCGCCTTGGGAGCGAAGTCGGGCTTTCGTTCCCTGACACGTTGCAGCCAATACGCCGTCAGCACAACGGCGGGCAGAATCATCGAGACATAATGAGCCTTGCGGCTGAAGGGGGATATCATGGTCATCGTCAGCGCAACGAGCGCAAACTCGAGCGCGGAGTCAAAGGACAGGCTAAGAGATTGTCCCGCAATTCCAACAGTTTGCCGGTCTGGCAGTGTAGGGGCACGGCGCGCCGTGCCCCCAGGCTTGTTTCTCCCTCGAAAGTTCCAGGCCATGACGCCGAGCATCAAGAAGGACACTCCATACACGAGATATTGGACTGTCTGAGGATCGAGCGTTGCCGCGTTTATGTATTTCAGCGGCGGCTCTCCGGTTATAGAACTCGCGGCCAGCATGCGCATCATGAAGGAGCGTAGGGTCTGGCCGGGCACGTAATGGCCGTCGGGCGTCATCCCCAGCCGGTGTGCCGAGGTGAGTTGCCACCACGCGACCAATTCCGAGACGGCGCCGCTCGGCCCAAAGACGAAGGCGGGCACAAAGAGTGAGAAGATGATGAGTCCCGCCATGATTCCTGCCACCATCTTCCACTGTTTCTTGTAAGCAAAATAGGGCAGGAATAATCCGGGGGTCAGCTTTATCCAAACTGCAGCGGCGATGGATACTCCGCCAAGAGCGGGCCATCCCTTCTTCATCAGCGCGAGACCGGCGACCGTGAAGAAGATCACCAGCATATTGCATTGACCGAGCGAGAGGTTGCTTTCAATCGGCCTGAACGTCATGAGCAGCGGGAGCAGGATCAGGGACATTGAAGGGCGCGCTGTTCCGGTTGCGAGGTAGACGCACAGAACCAAGGTCCCAACAAGCAGTCCGACATTGAAGAAATACCAGACGACGGAGAACCCGACCAGTCCCATCGTGGAGAAGGGAACCATGAAAATGGCGAGGAACGGGGGGTTCGAAAAGGCGCGCCACTGGTCTATGTCGTACAGGGGCTGGCCTTCAATGATCGCCCTACCCGCCCGGTAGAACACATATGAGTCGGTTATCTCGATGGACTTGCGAATGCAGTTGTAGCTGAAGCCTACGAAGAATGCGGCAGCGGCCAGCACAAGCGCCGCCCGAACCGGCGGTTTGCTCAGGATCGCCCCGATT
>CAZEBC010000255.1:0-4287 GCA_964510165.1 uncultured bacterium | reverse complement strand
TTTCTACAGCAGCCAGCCAAGCACTCGAAGGATTCCCTGCTTGACGCCCGACCGATGGTGCGAGGTCTCCAGACTTTCCTTGAGGACTCTCTCCCGGTTGTGCCGGTACCACTCGTAAGACTGACAAAACATCTCCACGTTACTGTACTTCGGTGACCAGTCAAGCTCCGAGACAGCCTTCGATATGTCGAAGTACAGCGAGCGGCCGTACATCAGCCAGTGATACGGTCCCAAAGGTGACAGCCGAAGCCAGCCGGTCAGCTTCATCATTCCGACAGTCGGCGCGCGTGGCACTCCGATCACCCTGCTTCCCGTGCCAGCATAGGCAATAAGGCCTTCCAATGTCTCTCGCATAGTGCCGTATTGGGCGGCGCCTATGTTGTATACCGTGGAACCCCGACGTCTCGCCGCTCTTACGCAGGCATCGGAGAGATCATCCGCATGCACAAATTGATAGACGTTGTCCCCCTTTCCCAGCACCGGTATGTTTTTTCCTTGCAGGACCCACTCGAACACAATCTGCATAATGCCCAGCCGGCCATGACCCAAGATTGTCCTTGGGCGGATTATCGTTACGTCCAGGCCCCGGCCTGCATATTCATGGCAGAGTCTTTCGGCGGCGAGTTTCGCGCTGCCATACTCTTCGCACGGTTTTGGCGTCGTCTCTTCGTTTACAGGATTCTTATCGGGAATACCGAATACTGCGCTCGATGATGTGTGGACCACTTTGTGAACTCCCTCGTCAATACAGGCTTTCAGGAGGTTCTCCGTACCGTCCCGATTTACAGTCCAGAAATCGCGAACGCTTTTCGCCAGAGGAACCAGCGCAACGTTATGATAGACGATCTCGACGCCCTCACAAGCCTTTCTCACCGCAGAATAGTCTCGAATGTCTCCCCGGACAAAGTCCACGTTCTCCGGACGGTCAAAGGCGTCGGAGATATCAAAGACTCTGACTCGGCATCCGGCATCGAGCAATTTACGCACCAGCAAGGAGCCGAAATACCCGGAGCCGCCTGTAACCAGATGAAGGCATCCTCTCATCATTTCTCAATCCAGCTCATGGTTCGATAGTTTGAAAAGACAACGGTCAGAGGCACAAGAGAGCCGGTGCGCTGTCACAGATTGATTCCCTGTTGCAGGCACCACGCGATGCTGCGCCGCATGCCCTCCTCCAATTCTATTTTCGGGTCATATCCAAGCTCCTTCTCTGCCTTTGCTGTGGAGCATGCGATGGTCTTGTTCATTTCGGAGAGCACGTGTATCTTCTGGTTGTACATTCCCAATACCTGAAGCATTTTGTCCGTCAAGCAGGCCAGGTGTCCGACAATTGCGGGCAATCTCATGCGCTTGTGGGCCACCTTGATTCCGAAGTCTCTCTCCATGACTGTCTCGACGGTATCAATTATCTCCTGCATCTCATACGGCCGGCGGTCCGCAATCCAATAGGTTTGTCCTTTGGCGGATTCAACCTGTTCACACAGAAGAAGTCCCTCACAAATGTTGTCAACATACGCCATGGAGCGGCGGTTCCTCCCATCTCCGACGATCGGCGCCTTCCCGTTCTTGATCATCTGAAAGAAGAAAGTCTGGCGAGCCGGCTGATCGGGGCCATAGAACCAGGGGGGCCGGACGATCACCGTCTCAAGCCTTCCCTGTTTGCCCGCGTGGTTCACTATCTCCTCCGCCAGTTTCTTGCTTCTCCCATAATTCATATAGGGGTTGTATGGTGAGGCCTCGTCGAATACGTGTTCCCTTGTTGGATTGCATCCCATCGGCGAGTTTGAGGACACGTGTATGAACCGCCTGACTCCGTGATTCTGGGCCGCCTTCACGAGGATGCGCGTTCCCTCGACATTGACCGCGTAGAATTCCTTGACGCCTTTGGTGGGATGTACGACACCCGCACAGTGAAAGAGCGTTGCTTCTTCGGCATCCTTGAAGAAGTCGGGAAGCGACTCAGGCTTTGTCAAGTCGCCTACTACCACCTCAACTCGCCCCGAGATCGATTCGAGCATCCCGGTGTCCTGCCGCGGGAGCACTAGGCAGCGAATCAGACGGGTGGGATCGCCCTCTCTCAAGCGTTCAACGTCCGGAAGGCCTTCCGCAAGCACGCGCGTCAGACGAGTGCCAAGCCAACCGGGGGCGCCGGTTATCAGTGCCGCGCTTCTCATCATGCCAGACTCTCCACGAAATGCAGAGCATTTCTTCTCGCAAAGGCCATGATTGTCCCCTGAGGATTGACTCCGGGGGAATCGGGCAACATGCTTGCGTCGTTGATATGGAGATTCTCGAATCCATAGACTCTCCCGAAGGAATCTGCCGCGCACCTGTCCCTGCGTTCACCCATCGGGCAGGAACTGAAAGCGTGAACGGTCGTGAGGGCGAGGCAATGTCTCGGCAGACATTCATCCAGCCAGCGCACCGCTTCGACCTCGTTCCGGATCGGAGCAAGTCCGAAAGCTCCCGGATAGACCTCAACGGCGCCCGCAGCCAGCAGCAACGCCGACAGGCGCGCAAGCCCCTTGCTGAGGTTTATGTGGTCCTGCTGAGACAACTGATACGTGATTGTGGCGCTGTCGTCTGCCATCGAAGACGGGCGAACGATCCCCTTGCCCGTGGACCGGATAGCCGCGTAGTAGGTCGCAATGCAATGATGATTCCGCATACGCTTTTCGTAATCTCTTCCATTATCGCTCAGGAGCAGTGCCAGGTGACCCGGAGTGAAATAGGCGCCGCCGAGAGAGATTTCCGGCCAGAATTCTCTCACCTGAACCAGGGGAAGAACGCTGCGATGGGCGTTGACCTCTTCTCTGAACTTGGCGGCCACCTTCAACATGGGATGTATCCGAAGCGAGTCTCCGATGTGGAGGCGAACCCCGCTTCGCCGAAGCAGGGCGGGCGTCTGCGAGGCGCCCGCGCACAGGAAGACGTGAGCGGCGTTGATCTGCGTGATCTTGTCAGAGCCGTCGGGTGTTCGGAGCGAGGCTATCACGCCCGTCATGCGTCTTTTCCGCCTCAGCAAGAATTTCGCCCGGCAATTCGTCACGACCTTAACTCCCGCCGCTTCCGCCTCCGGCAAGAGAGTCACGCTCATGCTTCTCTTTGAGCTGGTCGGACATCCGCTGGCGCACAGGTTTGTCCCCTCGCACTTCGCCGCCACGCGCGGCACCTCCCAGTACGACCAGCCCATCGCCTCAATCCCCTTGACGAACAAGCGAGTGCTGAGGGGCCACTCGCGGCCGTACAGGCTCACGTGCAGTTTGTCCTCCAGCCAGGCAAAATGGGTCTCGAGGTCCTCCGGCCTTGCGTGCTCCAGGTCATATTGCGCTTTCCAGCGCAGCAAACTCTCGGGAGGGGTCCTGTGCCAGAATCCGCTGTTGATTTCCGTGCTGCCCCCGAAACATCGCCCTTCCACAAATCCGATGGGCACTTTGCCCAGTATCGGCGTCATGCCACGCCGACGATACAGTTTCTGCATTGCCTCAGGCGACGAACTGCCGTAATCGGCAACGTCCCAACGCTGGCCTTCCTCCAGCAACACTACATCCATTCCGGAGGAGGCGAGCACCGAGGCCGTTACCGCCCCCCCCGCTCCGGACCCGACGACCAGAGCGTCCGCCGTGTAATATGAATTCATTTCTCTAATACGACACCCTGCAAAGCCGTCTCGCCAGCCTTGCCGTTGAAGAATGTCGCGATCGCAGGATGCTCATAGAAGGCCAACAACGCCGTGCTCCTGAGGGGACGCAGCAACTGGCGGGCAAGCGGCATCTTGCCGTAAGCCCAGCGGTCAAATATCTCCGCCCTCTTTTCAATCGGCAGCGATTGGAATGCGCGGAGATAACGCACATGAACACACAGCCTAAACCCCAGCATGCCGCCGTACAACAGCCAATAAAGCTTTCGTGGAAGGCTTCGGATTTGTCCGGCCACAAAGTTCGCGACGTCTGAAGTCACTCCATACCTCTCGTCAACCGGAACATGGTGCAGGGGCAGTGCCGCCTCTGTCAGCTTGAACAAGAGATCTGGCGTGATTTCCCGCTTTTCCGTGCGTGACGCCGTTGAAGACCCAGAACGTGGAGCGCCGGCGCTGACTCTGGAGACGGGTTCAGCCCGTATCATCAGACGGCGTATTCGCGCGAAATCAATACTCATCGAGACGATGATCATCAGCCCCCACAGTGTCACAGGTATGAAAAAGGCGAGATGAACCACCGTGGCATAGCCCAGTGCCGTAACGCGGGGAACCTCCAGCATTGTCAAAGCCTTCATACAGAAAAAGTG
>CAZEBC010000254.1:0-4343 GCA_964510165.1 uncultured bacterium | reverse complement strand
TCTACAAATAGCGTCAGGAAAACACTGGACACCGCGACCAAGACCGGCATATACTCTTTAATGGCATGTCTTCTGGCAACCAGAGAAACGGAGAGCACCATGTATACTCCACGCGATTGTCCCGGATTCGAGAAACTCAAGCACCTGGCTTCGTTCGGATGCAAATGCCCCAACTGCGGCAGGGAAGCCGAGATTTTCTCGGACGAGTTCTCAAAAGAACATCACTGCAAGGGATGCGGAAAAAAGATCGATTTCACCAAGTGCGAGATTCAAGCCTCCGGTGACCGCTGATTCTCCGGGTCGCCGTCGAGCGAGCGCGGTCAGTGAACGCGAACGTTTGCTCGGAAGCTGCTTTTCATTTGAAGGAATCCCGTGCCTACCGGGGCACTGAAGCAATCCCGAGGGCGTGTGTGACTTGTGATCTCAGTTGCTTGCAGGGGCGGTTTGCAAACCGCCCCGATTGCACTGGCTGGCGCCCCCATTTCCGCTTGCATTCATTGCCTTCACCAGATATGATTGTGAAGCTTCCGACGGCTGATTCTCCCGACCAAAGGAGTGCCGAACCATGAAAACGCTCATCTCCTGTACTATCGCGGTTGCCCTCACGGTCCTTTCGTGCGCACACCCGGCATCGGGAGCGGGCTTCACGGCCACCATGGTGCAAATTTCTCCCGCCGGCACGATGAAAGCAAAGGTCTACGTCGAGAGCGGCAAGATGCGCCAGGAATTTGACTCCGCCGGCTTCAAGTCCACCGCCATCGTTCGTCCTGATTTAGGCGTCGTCTGGACTCTGATAGCTTCACAGAACATATACATGACGACACCGCTCGTTGAGAACCCGCTCAATCCCTCGGGTCTCGAACTCAGGCTCGGCCGAATGGCCGACAGGAAGATACTCGGCGAAGAAACCATCAACGGTCAGCAGTGCACGAAAATCCGGTATGTCTATCATAACAGGGCCTTCGGAACAATGACCCAGTGGGTCTCCAAGGAACTGGACTATCCAATCAGGATCGAAGTTGACGCGCCGTACAACCGCGTGCTGACCGAATTTAACGACATCGAGGCGCAGGATGTGCCCGATTCGATGTTCGAAGTGCCCGAAGGATATTTCGGTGCGGGAATGCCGATCATTCAGAAAAAGGTCGCCCCAGCCTCCGAACCGCAAGATGAGTAAACGGCACAGACATGAACATGCCTTTGTGAGTTTGCAGGGGTGTCACGCCTCGCGGCTTCTATGAATTCGTGAGGCCGCCCATTGTACGCCTTTTATGGGCTTGTAAGGGCGCACGGCGTGCGCCCTTGGTGAGGGCGTGACGGTCTGCGCCCATCTTAATTATTATCCATTAAGGAATCCTCAACCGCCAATCTCAGCATGAAGGAGCAAGGACAATGCCGAAACCAGATGAATTCGCCCATCTCGACGCCACCGCTCAAGCCGAACTCGTACGCAAGAAGCAAGTCAAGCCGATTGAACTCGTGGACGCCGCCATCGAGCGCATCGAACGGCTCAACCCGAAGCTGAACGCGGTCGTCACCCCCATGTTCGAGCAGGCGCGCGAAGCCGCCAAGGGCAAGTTGCCCAACGGCCCGTTCAAAGGCGTGCCGTTCCTGCTCAAAGACCTGGGCGCCTTCTGCGCGGGCGTTCCGCAGACTAGCGGAACCGCGTTTCTTAAGGACTTCGTGCCCGACCATGACACCGAGCTCGTCATCCGGCAGAAGCGTACCGGCCTCATCACGCTTGGCAAGACGAATACGCCTGAAATCGGAATCTTGCCCACCACCGAGCCGCGTCTCTTCGGCCCATGTCGAAACCCATGGAACACCAATCATTCAACGGGCGGCTCCAGCGGCGGCTCGGCTGCGGCGGTAGCCTCTGGCATGGTCCCGTTCGCTCATGCCAATGACGGCGGCGGCTCCATCCGCATCCCCGCCTCATGCTGCGGGCTCTTCGGCCTCAAGCCCACCCGCGCGCGCAACCCGCTCGGTCCCGACCTCGGCGATATGATGGCAGGCTTCGTCGCCGAGCACGCGGTTACCCGCTCCGTCCGTGACAGCGCCGCACTGCTCGACGCTACATCCGGCCCCGACGTCGGCGACCCCTATTGGGCGCCGCCGAAGAAGCGGCCTTTCCTGAAAGAGGTAGGGGCTGACCCCGGGAAACTGCGCATAGCCTTATTGACGCAGTCGCCGATGGGCGGCGAAATTCACCCCGACTGCGTCGAGGCCGCGCGCGATGCGGCGAAACTCTGCGCCAGCCTTGGCCACGAGGTCACGGAAGCCGCGCCGTCCGTGGACGCCGCCACGGTGAACCAGGCGTTTACCGTCATCTTCTCCGCCGGCGGCACGGGTGCGATGATAGAGGGCATGGCGTTGATCACGGGCAAACAACCGACTCCCGACCAGTTCGAGCCGCTCACCTGGGCGCTGTACGAGATGAGCCGCCAGCATTCGGCAACCACCTATGCCCTCTCCGTCACGGTGCTCCAGAGGGCCTCGCGCGAGATCGCGCGCTTCATGCTCGACTATGACGTATGGCTCACGCCCACCCTGGCCGAGCCACCGCCGCCGCTAGGATCGTTCGATTCGCCGCCCGACAATCCGCTGCATGGTTTGTTCCGGTCGGCCGAGTACGTTCCCTTCACGCCCATCTGCAACTTCACCGGCCAGCCCGCGATGTCGGTCCCGCTGTATTGGAACACGGCCGGCCTGCCGGTAGGCGCGCACTTCATCGGCCGGTTCGGCGACGAGGCCACGCTGTTCCGCCTCGCGGCCCAACTCGAGCAGGCGCGCCCCTGGGCCACCCGCTGGCCGCCGGTGTCAGCGTGAAAGATAAGAAAGGCGCGGGAACCGCAGCTTGTCGTTCCCGCGCCTTGCGCGGCTTTGTGCCCTCGTGCCTTTGTGGTTGAAAACCTTCGTTTTTACGGTTCCTCGCTCTCGACCATGCGCTCTTTCCGCGCGGCGAGTTCGCGCTGTATGCGCTCGTGCTCCTGCTTGTCATAGTGGAAGAAGCAGAAAATGGCGACTCCTGCAAGATTGACGAGCGCGGTGAGAGGGCCAAACAGCAGCTTGATCTTGAACAGCATCTCCGGCGTTATCTCCACCCCTTTCTCAAAGCCAATCAGCTTGAGGTAGAGTCCCGCGAAGAATACGCCCAACCCGCTCGCGACTTTGCTGAAGAGGGTGTACACGCCGTAGTAGGAACCCTCGCGTCTCTTGTGGCTTTGATACTCGTCGTAATCAACCAGGTCGGCGATCAGCGACCACAACATCACATATGCGCCGAGGCCGAATCCGCTGAACGCCAGAAGCGCGAACACCCGCAGCGTCTTTCCCTCAGCCATGAAGAAGGCGCCGAACAGGCCGACGGTCAGGATGGACTGCCCGAGCAGGTAGGAAAGTTTTTTCGTCGTCCGCTTCGAGAATTGGACCCAGAAGATGGCGGCGCTCATCGCGAAAAACATGTACGTGGCATAGAAGGCCGACACAAGCCCTTCCATTTTGAGCCAGTACTTGGTGACAAACATCATCATGGACGACGTGATGCCGCTGCCGACATCAATCGTGAGCATCGCCATCAGCAAAATGAAAAAGGGGCGATTCCGGAGCGTCCCGAACAGGTCCCCGTAGAGCGTTCCGAACAACTTCGCCGGCGCGAGCGGCTTCCTCTCGGGCTCATGCGGAACCCGCTCGTGCGTGCCGAGGAATGTAGTGAGAACCGTGCAGGTGATGATCAATCCAACCGCGGCGGCGGTGAACCGAAAGGCGCTCGCGGGTTGTGCGAAGTATTCGAGCGCGCGCTCGGCAAAGGAATCGCTGAACAACCCGATTCTCTGATGCAGCAACTTTATGATTTCGTCGGAGAACTCGAGCGCGACGTGGGGAACGATGGCGCCGGCAAGCTCGCCGAACCGCGTGAAGGCGAAATTGAAACCGAAGACGCTCGAGCGCTCATCAGGGTCGGCGCTGAGCTCGGCCCCGAGCGCGAGGTACGGCACAGCGACAACGGTGTAGATCGCGTATAGCAGGGTAATCAATCCCACGACGTAGAGAAAGAGGGAAAATCCCGAAAGCGAAGCGGGCGGAGCCCACATGAAAAAAATGAGCAGGCCCAATGGCACGGCCCCTGCCAGCAAGTATACCCTGCGCCGCCCAAGCCGAGTATGCGTATGGTCCGAGATAAAACCCATCAGAGGGTCCGTAACCGCATCCCAGATATTGCCGATCATGATTGCGAGGCTGATGTACGCGGGACTCAAGCCGACAATGTCTGCGTAGTAAAAGAGCAGGTACAGCGAAATCATGCTCCGGCTTATCCCGCCGCCGAAACCGGCCACTCCGTA
>CAZEBC010000253.1:2871-4352 GCA_964510165.1 uncultured bacterium | reverse complement strand
GCTCTCACGGGGGCGGGCATATCGGTTGACAGCGGGATACCGGCGTTCAGGGGAACGCAGGGGTTGTGGGACAAATACGATCCGATGGAGTACGCCACCATTCAGGCGTTCCGCTCCAATCCATTCAAGATATGGACGATGCTCAAGGAGCTTGCCGACCTGGTCGGTGAGGCCAAGCCCAATGCCGGCCATCTCGGCCTCGCGGAACTCGAAAGTCTCGGCAAGCTCAGCGCCATCGTCACCCAAAACGTTGACGGTCTGCACCAGGCGGCAGGCAGTTCGTGCGTCATCGAGTTTCATGGCAACGGAAGCAAACTGGTGTGCCTCACATGCAGGCGCACATATGAGCGGCATCAAATCCCGGCCGACTCCTTCCCCCCGATGTGCGCGTGTCTCAACGTGCTGAAGCCCGATGTCGTGTTCTTCGGCGAAATGATACCCACCCGCGCGCTGCTGGCCGCGCAGGCGGAGGTGGAGTCATGCGACGCGATGCTCGTTGTCGGCACGTCGGCGCAGGTCGAGCCAGCCGCGAGCCTTCCATATGTCGCGAAAGCGCAGGGAGCCACCGTCATCGAAATCAATCCCGAGCCTACCCAGCTTACGCACACAATAGCGGACATCTCGATTCATGAAACCGCCTCGACCGCCATGCCCGCCATGGCAAAGGCAGTCAGAGCATTGCTTCAGAAGATGTAGGAAAAAATCAGGGACATGGAGACTGTCCCGCAATTGTAGGGGCGCCCCTATGTGGGCGCCCGAAAATCGGGGAACACAGTACTATTCTTGTGGAGGCTATGCCTCGCCATGTAGTCTACAACATGTTCAGTTCCCTCTTGTAGGGGCGGTTCGCGAACCGCCCTTACAGCCAAATAGGTCGCGTTTGAGAAAATAGCATTCTGTCCCCGATTTTTCGGAATCGCTAGTTGAACCAGAAGGAGAGATCGAATGGACACACTCGAAGCCATTAAGACCCGCCGCAGCGTACGACAGTACAAAGACACGCCCGTTACCGACGCCCAGCTCATGGCCGTGCTCGAGGCGGTCCAGTGGGCGCCCTCGTGGGCCAATACCCAGTGCTGGGAAATCATTGTCGTCAAAGACCCCGCCGTCAAGGAGAAACTCGCCGGAACGCTCTCGCCCGGAAACCCCTCGACCGAGGCCGTGAAGAAGGCCCCTATCGTCATCGTGGCTTGCGCGAAGAAAGGGCAAGCGGGCTACTACAAGGGCCAGGCGATCACCACCAAGGGCGATTGGCTCATGTATGACATGGGGCTTGCGATGGAAAACCTGTGCCTTGCGGCGCAGTCGCTTGGGTTGGGGACCGTGCATATCGGCGCATTTGTCGCGGAGGACGCCGAGAAAGTTTTGGGCGTGCCTGAGGGCGTCACCGTGGTGGCGATGACCCCGCTCGGAGTTCCGGCCTCCGAAACTCGCGCCCCCAAACGGCGCGCCATCGAAGAGTTCGTCCATTACGATAAGTA
>CAZEBC010000253.1:0-2771 GCA_964510165.1 uncultured bacterium | reverse complement strand
TCTCCATTTGAGATGCGCGCCCTCGGCGAGTATCTTGCCTCGAAGGGATTGACTGTCCTGGGCAGGCCGCTGCCGGGACACGGAACCGCGCCGTATGATATGCTCCGCACCAATTGGTATGATTGGTATCGCGCGTGTGTGAACAATGCAGCCGAACTGAGTGAGAAGTGCGAGAAGGTGTTCCTCTGCGGGATGTCGATGGGCGGCACACTCAGCCTGCATGTGGCAGCCCATTACGCGCGTCAATTCAAGATCGCAGGCGTTGCGGCCTACGGCGCCCCCGTCTATCTGAAGAACCCGCTGTTGCCGCTTGTGGCGGTCCTCAAGCGGTTCATGAAGTTCAAGCCCCCATCCCAAAGCGACGTGGCCGACCCGGTCGCCTGTGCCGTTCAGCAAAGTTATGATCGGGTGCCGCTTGAGTGCGTCATGTCGCTGCTCGATCTGCTTGCCCATGTGAAGAACGACCTGCAGGACGTCACCGTTCCGGTCTTGCTCATTCAGAGCAAGAAAGACAATACGGTTCATCCCCCCAACGTGCGCCTCATCCACAAGTTGCTCGGGTCCCGCGACAAAACGGTGATTGAGGTCGAAAGGTCCTACCACGTGGTCACGGTTGATTACGACAAGGAACTCGTCAGGGAAAAAACGTTTGAGTTCATTCGCCGCGTCGGAAATATCTGATGAAAGAACCCGCCGAAAGCCTGCTTGCGCGTCTGGGAATCCACCGCATCGAGACGCCGTCTCCGTTTTCGTCAATCCCGACGAACTGCTACTTCATCAATGACGAGCGCTCTGCTCTGATCGACACCGGCCTGGCCACCCAGGAAGCGTATCAGGCGCTGTCCGAGGGCCTGGCCCGCCTGAACCGGCGAGTCCGGGATATCAAGTTCATATTCCTCACACACGGACATGCTGACCACAGGGCGCTTGCGGAACGGATACGGGCGGAATCAGGCGCCGAGGTTTTCTGTCATCCCCTGGAAACCGCGAGGGTGGCCCGGATCGAGCCGCAAGTCGCAATGGCGCACCGCAATCGGGAACTGGCCTTTTTCAGGTCCATGGGCGTTCCGGAAGAACTTCTGGACGTTCTCGTGGACGGTTCTCAAGAGCCTGCCTTCAAACCGCGCGTCGAGCGGGTCTCCCCGATCAACGACGGAGATGTCATTGATCTCGGCGCGGCGAAACTGCGGGTCCTGCATACGCCCGGGCATTGCAGCGGGTCAGTCTGTTTTTTTGACGAAGACAGGCGTGTGCTGTTCACTGGTGACACGCTGCTTCCGACATCGAACATCACCGCATTCATCGAAGTCTCTAGGATTGAGGGCGACCCGCGATACAATCCGCTGGAGCTTCATATGCGGAGTATGCGCCGGTTGACCGAACTTGGGGCCGCTCATGTCTTGCCGGGGCATGGCGACATCGTCGAGAACTACCAGACAGTTGTTGATGCGCTCATTGACCGACACGCCAAGAGACAGCGACACATCATACGCGCCCTCCGTCATGGTCCGCGGACGCTGTACGACATGTCGCGTTCAGTGTTCATGTTCACACCCGTTGACGACCTCTATTTCGCGCTCAGTGAATTGTTCGGCAACCTGGGTCTCCTGATAAACGACGGAAAGGTCTGCCGATCCGAGCAGGACGGGCTTGTCTATTACGCGAAAGCGTGAATGAGACCGTCCCGTGATCGTAGGGGCGTCCCTATGTGGGGCGCCCGGGCGGCCACTGGTGACGAGCCACGCAGCGCCGCCCCTGCGACCGAAACGCGAATTGCGGGAACGCCTCGAGTCCCGACTTTCCATGTGATACGGGCAGTGTCATAATATCTCAGAAAGAATCAACATTCCATCCTGCACTGGAAGAAGCAAAAGCCTTCCTCGATGCAACCACGATTGGAAAGGGAGTCGTATGCCTGAATGTGCAATCCTTGTCGTCGAAGACGACGACACCATAAGACAACAAGTAGCGCGCTCGCTTCAGCAAGACGGATACGAGGTGCTTCAGGCCTCGACCGGTCACGAGACCATCCGCATACTCGAGCGGAAACCGATCTGTCTCATTCTGACCGACAGGAAAATGCCGTGGATGGATGGCGATTGGCTTCTTACCTATGTGCGCACCAACTACCCCAAGATTCCGGTCGCGTTTCTGACCGGCTATGAAGAAGGCTTGGACCAGCTCAGTCCCGACGCGGTCCTCATGAAACCGTTCAAGAAGCGTGACCTGAGGAAACTCGTCAAGAGCCTGCTCAAGCAGCCGAGCGAACCTGCATGAAGGTGCTTTGCCCGGAGATGGCATCGTCCAACCCCAGACCCACCACGCCTTCGCGGATAACTTACTTCGCCAGTCCCTTCCTCTTTCAACCGCAATCAGGTGTCCCGGGAAAAACGGAGACATGATAGAACGTCCGCGGCGACTCGCCGCTCATCGTGTTCCCGCTTTTCCCGCCCCCGCTCCGTCCGATTCCCGTCCGACCTGTCCTAACAGCCCCCTCCGTCCGACTTGCCTTTCTCCGTGCCCTTTGTGTCTTTGCGATTCCGCCTCATCCTTTCAATCCGCAATCCGCGTTCATCGGTGTCCATCTGCCGTTCCCGTCTGTCTGTTTCTCTGCGCTCTTCGCGTCTTTGCGGTTCGGCTCCGTCTTTTCAACCCTAAACCCTGAACTCAAAATTGCGGTGGATTTCCAACCAGAAACCAGAAACCAGAAACCCTACCCCTCCGGGAGAGGGCAGGGTGAGGGGGTAGGACCGCGCGGCATGCGTCCTCGC
>CAZEBC010000252.1:2940-4441 GCA_964510165.1 uncultured bacterium | reverse complement strand
GCAGAAATCGCCAGCGCGTTTCCCTCGAGAAAGGAATCATGTCCAGAAAAAGAGAGGGAGCGGAAATGGCTCGAATGCGGTCCAATGTCTTGATTAGTCCGCTCACGTTCGTATAAGCTTCTTCTAGTTGCCAAGCTTACACGTTATTCGATTGTCCCGGGATGCCGAGCGAAAACAAGAAAACCGTCGTCTTTCTCTTGATCATGCCGCTTATCGGATGCGGCGTGCTTCTTTTCGCGACCAGATGGGGTATAGGGAACGCTTCTGACTCGGCCATTTACATTGGCGCGGCCCGGAATCTGCTCGCGGGCAAGGGGCTGACCGTTCCGTTCGGGATCACTGAAGACGTTCCCCTCACGCATTATCCGCCGCTCTTTCCCGCTCTGCTGGCCGGAACCGGGTTGTTGGGGGTGGACCCGATGGTTGGCGCGCGGTGGTTGCAGGCGCTCCTGTTCGGCGCCAATATCTTTCTGGTTGGTCTCGTGATCAGGAAACATACGCGTGATTCGCTCTGGGCTTCTGCGACCGGTTCGTTTCTGGTTCTGAGTTCCAGCGTCGTCTTGATCATTCATGCCTGGGCGTTGTCGGAGCCCGTGTTCATCTTGCTCGGTCTTCTCGGGCTCTTGCTGTTGGCCGATTACCTCGAGCGCGAGAATCCGTCGCTGCTCGTTGCTTCGTCCGCAGCCATGGGCCTTGCGTTCCTCTCGCGATATACTGGAGCGGCTCTTGTCGGGACAGGCCTCGCCGCGCTGCTTCTGTTCTCGAAACGGGCATTGTACGGCAAGATGCGGGATTGCGTGGTCTTCGGAGGAATCAGCATCATGCCCGTCGGTCTCTGGGCGGTGAGAAACCTGGACGTGGCGGGCAGCGCGACGAACAGACAGATATTCGCGCACCCTATCGGATGGGTTCATCTTCGGCAAGCGCTCGTCAGTGTTTCCACGTGGGCGGCGCCGCCTCGAACGCCCGTGCCCATCGCCGTCTTTATTCTGCTGACGGGCATCGGCTGCCTGGTCATATTGCACTTCGCATTGCGAAGGCGAACGGCGCGGGCGGAAGAAGAATCGCAGTCTTCAATGAGAATCTCTCACATTCTCGCCGTTTTCATTCTCTGCTATGCACTGCTGCTGGCGGTATCCATCTCGTTTTTCGATGCGCACACCACTCTCGACAGCCGGATTCTCTCGCCGATCTATCTCTCGCTCTTAATCATCATAGTAGGCCTGGGGAGCAGCGTCTGGAACGCTGCAGAAGGCAAGCGGAGCTTGAGAATGGGACTGGTGGCCGTTGCTTTCGTGTTCTCATGCTTTCATGTCTACCATGGAGGGGCATGGGTGTTGCGCGCGCATGCGAACGGACTCGGGTTCGCCACCGAGATGTGGCGCGACAACGAGTTCATAAGGCAAATTCAGGCGCTTCCCACGGATGCGCCCATCTATTCAAATGGAATGGATGCTGTCTATATTGTTGCAGGCAGGCTTTGCCGGAATCTTCCGGCCAA
>CAZEBC010000252.1:0-2840 GCA_964510165.1 uncultured bacterium | reverse complement strand
CTTCGAAGAACCTTGCCGCGAGTCTCAACCTGCACACAAGCGAATCGTCATACCGATGAAGGGAGCGCCTGCGGTGTTCTTCAGTCTCGGAGGCTTGACGGTCCACAAGCATTGCCGTTATCATGGTCGAAGCCGCTCATGCCGGTCAATGAAGATCGCGGCAATCGCAACTGCGGCGGGAAAAAAGTCAGCAATTGAGTGGGAACGGTACGGTGCGGCTCAGGCGGACAATGCGGCAGTTCATCCGGTTCGATAGCGTGGTGGCGCCGGTCGGGGTCTTTGGGTTGTTGTGTGTGACGATGTTCTGGCTGCTCGCGACATTTGGCTGCGGCCAATCTGAGTCAAGCCGGGAGAATGTCCTCCTCATAACGATAGACACCCTGCGCGCGGACCACCTGGGATGCTATGGATATCCGAGGAACACTTCTCCCTCGATCGACGAGTTCGCGGAGAAGTCGGTCCTGTTCACGCAATGCGTCTCGCAGGCGAGTTCGACCCTGCCCTCGCACGCCTCCATTTTCACGTCGCTTTATCCGCCGACGCACGGGGTCATCCACAATCTCGCGGCGTTGCGGCCGGAGATTCCTTCGCTCGTGAAGGTCTTCAGGAAACACGGCTACTCCACATGCGCGGTTGTGAGCAACATTGTGCTGGAGTCCCGCTTCGGTCTGAACCAGGGGTTTCAAACTTATGACGAACGGCTCGGGTCTCACGAGCTGAACCGGGAAAACTTCCTCGAAAGGCCAGCCAATGCGGCCACCGACGCCGCCATTAATTGGCTTCGAACAAACATGAGCGACAAGTTTTTTCTGTGGGTTCACTACATTGACCCGCACGGCGCGTACTATCCGCCGGAGGAGTACCGGACGCTGTTTGTGGGCGATGAATGGTATTCTGAAGGCAAGGAAATGCCGGTGAGCGCTGACGCCTTCGCGCCGGGCGCCATACCGAAATACCAGTCGCTCTTCGGCAACACCAACCCCTCATATTATGTCGCGCAGTACGACGGCGAGATCAGGTTCACCGACCGCGAGGTGGGGAGGCTGCTCCGTTTCATCGAGGAGACCGGCCTGATGAAGAGCACCATCGTGGTCCTCACGGCGGACCACGGCGAGACGATGACCGAGCGGGATTACTGCTTTACGCACACCTTCCGCACCTACGATGAACTGACGCGTATCCCGCTCATCATGCACTTTCCGAATTCCGAGCTGCGCAAGAGGGTGGGCGCTCAGGTGAGAGCGATTGACATCATGCCCACGCTCCTCGACAAGCTCAGCCTGAAGAACCCTTATGAAGTCCACGGGCAGAGCCTCATGAAATTGATCATTGACGGAGAAGGCCCAACGCCGGAACTTGTCGTATCGTATTCGGATTATGGAATACCGTCTCTGGAGGATGCATTCGGCTTCCAAAGGTCGGTGCGAACTCCTCGCTGGAAATTCATCCGAAACTTGCCGCGAGGACCCGACGAACTGTACAACCTGGAGAAGGACCCCGCCGAGACCGCGAATCTGGCCCGGTCAGAGCTAGGGGTCTTGCGTCAGATGCGGGAGACGTTTGCCGAATGGGAACGGGCGGTCGAGCAAGGCGAGGTTCTCAAGCCTGCGCTTTCAAAGGAGAGGATCGAGCAACTGGAATCCTTGGGCTATCTGGCGAAGTGACGACCTCACCCTGCCTTCTTCAGGCACCCCACAAAGCAGTAATGCCGCTTGCTGGCGTCAAGCCATATCTTCGGGATATCGAAGCGCGCGAATTCCTTCTTGATCCCGCTCCTGTCGAATATGAAGTGAGGAAGCCCTTTCTCGATTCCGTCCATGGGCACGTAAGTGCGCGGCGCGATAAACTCGACGTTGCCGTATGTTCGCAAAGGCTTGCGGACGGTCACAAAGATGATGCCTCTCGGCGCCAACACACGCTCCATTTCTTCGATGACTCTCCTGATATCCTCGATAGTCGCGTGGTGGAGCGTCTGTGTGGAGACTATCGCGTCAAAGAACCTGTTTCGGTACGGCAGGCGCTCAAATATTGATCCGAGCTTGAGTCTTGCGGTTTGGTTTTCTTGCCGCAGCCACTCTTTGGTCAATCGAATGCCCTCGGGAGCAATGTCAATACCCCAGACGGAAAAGCCGCGCTTCGCCAGGTAGACCGTGTGCCGGCCGGAACCGCATCCCAAGTCAAGCACGCGCTTGACTCCGCGCCACTTGAAGAGACGCACGATCTTCGGGATGTCCTCCTGCGGGCTTGTGAAGAACGCGCCCTCTCGCCTGAAGACCTCATTCCATTGTTGCATAGCACCTGCGGGGCCGCAACGAAGCCGTTTCCAACCACCAAGGACCAAAGGACACCAAGTAGTCACCAAGGTCAGGAATGCAATTATACCGGCTGTCTGACTGTCGGTCAAACATCTACTTCTTCCCCGGTCCCGAGTCACGGAGGAAAATCGGTTGTTTGCCATGGACGTCATGGACGAACACGGACGCGGTACGCCAGGTTTCTCCAAGAGCAAGGAGAAAAGGCGAAAAGGACCAGAAAACCCTGCGGGTCCAAATTAATCACGAATTTTCGTCGTGATTTTCGAGACCGTATGTACATAAGGCTATCCTTCGTACTTCGCCTCCGGCGTTTCGTCCTTCGTACTTCGACCTTCGCTTTTCAGAAGGGGGCCTAGACACAACAATTCCGCGAGCAAGAGAACTCTCTTGCGTTTTTTACAACTTCGGCTGCCACTCCTTTACCACGCCGGAGGTCTTCGCTTGCGGTTTCCGGTTCAAAAGGCAAAGAAGCAACAAAGGAGAAGAGAAAAACAAAGTCATCCGCGAAGCACACGAAGCTGAAGT
>CAZEBC010000251.1:0-4581 GCA_964510165.1 uncultured bacterium | reverse complement strand
TTCCGCAGCTCCGCGGACAAATTCTTCCCTTTCTTTTAATCCGCATTCCGCAATCGAACAAACCCTGAACCCTAAACACTGAACCATAAACCCTTATTTCACCGTCCAATCCGGGTACTTCTCCGTCATCTCGATCCCATCATCAATCAGCATCGGCGATTCGTCATTCTTGTACTTCTGCGCGGGCAGCGCGCCGAGCAGCAGGAACGTGCAAGGCTCCTTCGTGCGGTTACCCAGCGCGCGCGGCACATTCGGGCCGACCCTCAGGATATCGCCCGGCTTCATGGTGATTTCTTTATCGTTCAGGAGTATCGTGCCCGTCCCCTTGAGGCAGAGAAAAATCTCCTCCTGCTCCTTGTGCGCGTGGAAGAACGGATACCCCGTGCCCGGCTCCATTCGCGACAGAGACACGCCTATCGCCTTCAGGCCCAGGTCATTCTTCAACGGCTGCAGCAACCCCACATCATCCAGATTGTAATGTTTCAGCGTGTAATCAGCCATAATGCTCTCCTTTCATTGTCTTTCAGAGTCTGTCATCAGACTATGTCACTCTTCCCCGCCGTCATTTCCCCCTGCCATTCTTCTCTGGCATTCCCCTGCCGTCCCTCTGGCATTCCCGCGAAAGCGGGAATCCAGTCAAGCGCCCCACTGCGCGCCGAGAATACCGAAAGACGGGAACCGCAAATACGCGCCAACGAACGCATATTTCCCTTCAACCGTAAACCGTGAACCGAGAACCGTGAACCCTCGCTCCCCCCGCAGCGCAGTCCCGCCCTTGGCTGGAAGCCTGCCCCCCTCACGGATTCCTCCTGAAAAAATCCAGGATAATCTCGCATATCTCCTCCGGCGCGTCCTCCTGCAAAAAATGGTCCGCGCGCGGCACCATATGCGTCTCAGCATGCGGATAAATTCCCTGCCACATCGGCAACGCCATCGCGGGCGGGAACACGTGATCGTTCTCGCCCCAGATCAAACACGTTGGCACGTTCAGCACGTTCAGCCTGTCCTGCACTGCCTTCATCGTCGCATACGACGGCTGGTCCTTTCTCAACGGCACGTCCTGTATCGCAAGCGTCGGAATGCGCGAGTTGTAATCCGGAAACGGCGCCCGATACGCATGCATCAGTTGCGGCGTGATCTTCTCCTTGCGCACGATCGAGAGCGGCAGGAACCCCTCCACAAACACGTTGTACGCGAGCAGCAGCGTCTCGCCGATTTCAGGCTTGCGGCACTCCGCCAGCAGCGGGGGAATGGCCTCGTCGGGCACGTCCTCCGGAAACACGAACGCCCAAGTGCTCATCAGCACCAGCCGCTTGATCCGCTCCGGATGCTCCACCGCATACCCGAGCCCGATGCCGCCGCCCCAGTCCTGCATCACCAGCGTGATGTCCCTCAGGTCCAGTTGATCCATCACGTCCGTGAAATATTCGATCTTCCGCTTGAAACGGTATTCCTCGCGGTCGAGTGACTTCTCCGATTTGCCGTAGCCCATGTGGTCGGGCACAACGCAGCGATAACCCGCCTCCACCAGCGGCGGCACGAAATTGCGGTACAGATACGACCACGTCGGATTCCCGTGCAGCATCACCACAGGCTCCGCGTCGGGCCTGTCCTCAGGCTTCTCATCCACATAGTGCAGCCTCAGGCCATTGACCGTCACGTAATTGGGCTTGAACGGATACGTCCCGCCGAACGTCTCCTTCTGGATGTCCATGCTTCTCCTCCTGTTCGCTCACCTCTCGAACGCGCGCACGTGCCACAAATTATAATGCGCTCCCACCCAAAACGCAAAGAAGCAATCACGAATGACACGAGTCACACAAATGTCACGAATGAACAGTTCTTTCTGGGAAAGGCGAAGGGTCAAATCTGACTGATCTTGACCCAGGATGGTTTGGGAAGAAGACCTTGGGGAAGCAACCAGGTGAGCGGGAAACCGGCGCTTTGCGGCTGACTGGTGATGGCCATGGCGATCACCGTGCCCGAGCGCTCGTTGAAGATGGCTTGACTCAGGATGAGCACGGGCCTGCGCCCGGCCCGTTCCCGACCCTGCACCGGCTCGAGATCGGCCCAGAGGATGTCGCCCCTCAGGATTCGGGCCATGTTTCGCCGCCAAGCCTTTCCTCAGCGATGGCGCGTTCCGTTTCGGGGTCGAGCCTCGCAAGCTCGTCGGCGAGGCGCGTCCGCTTCCAGCGCTCCGCCTTCTCGCGCAACGCGGCCTGAATCGCCTGGCTGCGGTTGGGATAACGTCCCTGCTTCACCCACCGGTCGACCATGCGGAGCAGTTTTTCGTCGAGCGTGATCGCAACTTTTGCCGTACTTATGACGCCACCTGCGGTATGATATTTTGTTATACCGCTCTGAGAAAGTCAAAGCCAAGGTTCAAAGACTTATCCACGAAGCGCGCGCGAAGTCTCACAAATCGGTGTAATCCGTGCAATCTGTGGTTCGAGTTCTTAGATTCTTCTTCCGAGCAGTTGCAGTAGCTGCGATTGCTTGTCAGCGAACTCGCTATCCGCGAACGCCGGGCAATCCTCGGGCGCGGCTTCGCCGGTGGCGATGGCCGCCGCGAACGCCATGCAGGTGGAACGACCGCACTCGCCGCAGTTCGTGCGCGGCAGCAGCTTGAAAATGCCGAGCGGCTTCAGTTCCGACAGGCTCCGTGTGGACGGCTCGATCTGATGCTTTCTTCGGGCGACAGAGTTTATCTCTCCGCGCAGCCACTCGAAAATCTTCCTTGCCTCGTCTTCGTCACTCAGTCCGGCGATTCCGATGCGTCTCGGGTAAATGGCGAAGAGTTTGCCGTCTCTGCGAAATCGCAGAAATGGGACGCCGGGCTCATAGATGCACGGCCCAAGTTCGGCGTTCAGATAGGGGAGAAGCTCGGTCAGGTCTTCATCAAATTGTATCTCTGCGGTCACCTGCACCGAACTCGGCAGGCACTCCGGCGTAGATACGGTCAATCTGTAATTCTCAAGCATTGGCTCAGTCCTTTTTGTAAGGCGTCGGCTGCCGGTAATCGGGGAGGCGCGGGGGCCTGCCTACCACAATTCCGGGTTAGATAATATCAGAGAGGCACCCTTACAAATTATCACTTGCATTGTCACAATGCAACCATCAAGTTCTCGACAACTCGGCGATGAGCACCGTCACGCGGCGACGGATTTCGTCGCGGACTTTGTTGAACTCATCGCGCGGCATGTCCTTCGGGTCGGGCAGGTCCCAATCGAATCTCCTCCTGGCGGGGAGAAACGGGCAGGCGTCGCCGCAGCCCATGGTGACGATTGCGTCCCATTCGCCTTCGGGCAGCGCCTCGAAGCCTTTGGATTGCTGCAGCGATATATCGATCCCCATTCCCTTCATCGCCTCGACGGCCCTTGGATTCACGACTCCGGACGGCCGCGAGCCGGCGCTGTAAGGCTCGACGCTCGTGCCGCCCAACTCTCGCGCGAAGCCCTCCGCCATCTGCGAGCGACACGAATTCTCGACGCACACGAACAGCACTCGTTTCATCGGTTATCCTCCGCTGCCCGGCGCTGTTCCTTCGACACGAATCGCTAAACCCGCTTCCGCAACCGACGGAAACCATCCAGTCGTGCGTTTGCAGATCCCCACGAGCATCAGCATGACGGGAACCTCGATGAGAACTCCGACGACCGTTGCGAGCGCTGCGCCGGAGGAGAGACCGAACAGCATTGTCGCGGTCGCGATGGCGACCTCGAAGTGATTCGAAGCCCCGATCATCGCGGCTGGGGCCGCGTCCTCGTAACGGAGTCGCAGAAATCTCGCCAGCCCATAGGCCAGCCAGAAAATCAAGTTGGTTTGGATGAACAGAGGTATCGCAATCCAGAGAATGGTGAGCGGATTCGAGAGTATCACTTCGCCCTTGAATGAAAACAGCAGGACGAGCGTGATGAGCAGCGCGATGATGGTGATAGGCGTCAGCACGTGCAGGAATTTTTCTTTGAACCAGTTCTCTCCCCTGGCGGCGATGATCCACCTTCGGGAGAAATACCCGGCCACAAGCGGTAGCGCCACGTAAATGCTGATTGAAAGGAGGAGCGCTTGCCAGGGAACGGGCAGGCGTCCGACCCCGAGCAGGAACCCGCCGAGGACGCCGTAGAGGACAAGCATTGTGAGGGAGTTGATCGCGACCATGACAAGCGTGAGGCCGTCGTTTCCGCGGGCGAGGTAGCCCCACACGAGCACCATCGCTGTGCACGGGGCGACACCGAGCAGGATGCATCCCGCCAGATAGCTGCGCCACAGCGGAACCTCGAGCATCTTGACCGCTCCTACCACCACCACCTTGCCTGCCCCATATGCCGCCCCCACGGGCAAGTCAAGCCCGAATGGCATCTTGACGTGGTCAATGGCTTCTGCGCCGATGAATCCCCTGAACAGTGCCCCGAGAAACAGAAGCGCGATCGCGTACATGGTGAAGGGCTTGATCGCCCAGTTTACGAAAAGCGTGAGGCCGACCGGCTTGCCGCTTTTTCCGGCCTTGAGCACGTCCGCAAAGTCTATCTTAACCATGATCGGATACATCATGAAGAAAAGGCACACCGCGATCGGGACCGA
>CAZEBC010000250.1:0-4635 GCA_964510165.1 uncultured bacterium | reverse complement strand
ACCGCCTGCTAACCGTATAATCATCAAAGGCGCCGCAGTTGTTGCGCAGTCCCGCCACTGGCGGGATTGCCTGCCCGCAACAAGCGTTTGTCCCGCCCAGGCGGGAGAAGTCTGCGCTACTTTTTCTATAATGGACATACAACTGTTGGACAGTCCTAACGGCGGAAGGAAGCGGAATGCGAGAAGAAGTATCACGGGATGAGCGCCGGATCGGCGTGTTTGTGTGCCACTGCGGATTGAACATCGCGGGGGTGGTCGATTGCGAGGCCGTGGCCGAATGGGCCGCGCAGTTGCCCGACGTGGCAGTCTCTCGCCACGACGGCTATCTCTGTTCCGAACCCGGCCAGGCCCTGGTGAAGAAGGAAATCCAGGAGCAGCGCCTGAACCGAATCGTGGTGGCCTCGTGCTCGCCTCGTCTGCATGAGCCTACGTTCCGCAAGTGCGTCAGCGACGCCGGCCTGAACCCCTACGTCCTGGAGATGGCCAACCTTCGCGAGCAGTGCTCGTGGGTGCACAGCCACGACCGTGAGGGCGCAACGCTGAAGGCCAAGGAACTCGTGAGGGCGGCGGTCGCGCGCGCGCGTCGGCTGGAGCCGTGCGCGGAAGTCGAGGTTTCCATCAGGCGCGCGACCATGGTCATCGGCGGCGGAGTCGCCGGGATACAGGCAGCGCTCGACCTCGCGGATTCTGGCTATAAAGTCATCCTGGTGGAGAAGCAACCGAGCATTGGAGGGATCATGGCCAGGTTGGACAAGACGTTTCCAACCATGGACTGCTCCATATGAATACTCGGTCCGAAGATGACTGATGCCGGTCGGCATCCAAACATAACGCTGCTCACGATGAGCGAGGTCAAGAAAGTCTCCGGGTACGTTGGTAATTTCCACGTGCGGGTTCTCAAGAAGGCACGCTATGTCCGCGAGAAGGACTGCACCGCGTGCGGCGATTGCGTGGCCGATTGCCCGGTCACGACACCCGACGAATTCAACATGGGCCTCAGCTCGCGCAAGGCCATCTATTCGCCGTTCCCACAGGCGGTCCCCTCCGCGTACGTCATAGACATCAATCACTGCCTTGGGCACAATCCCATCATTTGCGGCAAATGCATCCAGAAATGCGAGAAGCACTGCATCGATTTCAACATGAACGATGAGGAGTTGGAGTTCGATGTCGGAACCATCATCGTCGCAACGGGAACCGACATCTACGACCCCACCATCCTCGATGAATACGGATACACCCGTTATGAAAACGTGGTCACCAGCGTCGAGCTGGAGCGGCTGGTCAACGCGAGCGGGCCGACCAAAGGTGAAGTCGTTCGCCTGACCGACCGCAAGCCGCCAAAGTCAATCGCGTTCATTCAATGCGTCGGCTCGCGCTCGCAGCGGCGCGGACAGCCGTACTGCTCCAGCATCTGCTGCATGAACACCATCAAGAATACGCTTGTCCTCAAGGAGCATTATCCCGACATCGAGATCAAGGTCTTCTATATAGACATCCGCGCATATGGAAAAGGATTCGAGGACCTGTTCCGCCGAAGCAAGGGGATGGGCGTCCGCTATATTCGAGGACTGCCGGGCTCCATCAAGGAAGACCCGAAAACAAAGGACCTGATTCTCTCCGTCGAGAACACCGCCACCAATGAGCTTGATACGCACCGGGTGGATATGGCTGTCCTGGCCGTCGCGCTTCAGCCGCCGCAGGATACCGCCATTGTTCAGGAGATGCTCAGCCTCCAGCGCACCAGCGACGGCTTCTTCCTCGAGGCACACCCCAAGCTCCAGCCAGTCGACGCCGCCACGCGCGGCATCTTCTTCGCCGGATGTTCCGAAGGCCCGAAAGACATACGCGAATCGGTCACTCAGGCCTCGGCCGCCGCTGCCAGAGCCATGCGCCTCATGAATCCCGGACGGCTCAAAGTGGAATCCATCACGGCGGAGGTCAACCCGGCCGAGTGCACCTCATGCGGCATTTGCGCCAAGCTGTGCCCCTACAGCGCCATCACAGTTGACACGCGAGCCAAGACGCCGGCCAAGGTGACCACTGCCGCGTGCGCTGGCTGCGGCACGTGCGCTGCCGAGTGCCCGACAGGCGCGATCGAGATGCACCATTTCACCGACGCTCAGATCGAGGCCCAGATCGACGCCATCCTCGAGGAAGAGCCGGCGGGCAGAATCGTCGTGTTCGCATGCAACTGGTGCTCGTACGCGGGCGCCGATTTCGCGGGAGTTTCCCGGCTCCAGTATCCGCCCAACAGCCGCCTTATCCGCACGATGTGTTCGGGACGGGTGCACGAGAAATTCGTGTGGCGCGCCTTCGAGAAGGGGGCGCCCGTGGTGCTCGTGTCGGGCTGCCACATCGGCGATTGCCATTACATCAACGCCAACCACTGGACCGAGCGCCGCGTCGGGAAGATGTGGAAGAAGATGGAGAAGTTCGGCATCCGCAAGGAGCGGCTGGCGCTGGAGTGGATCAGCGCCGCCGAGGGCGTCCGTTTCCAGGAAGTCATGCAGCGAATGGAGCGCCTCAGACAGGGTGTCACCCCCGACGAGATCGCCGACACCCAGCGCGTACTTCGGGAGCGGAAAGAGACAAAGCCCGCGGCAACGCAGTGACGTTTTCGCGCGGGAGCAATATTGACGAAAGACGATTCTGAACCGCGAAGGCGCAAGGGCGCAAAGAATGTCTTCGCGGTGATAAGCCTTCTCGCCAGATGCTCTGGACTTCTGCAAACCCGTGATATATAATGCTGTTAGAGCGACGAGAGGTAGGGCGATGAAGGACGCAAGCCGCGAGCAGAAGATACTCATAGTTGACGACGAACCCACGGTGCTCGACCTCGTCTCCACCAAACTGGAGGCCGAGGGCTATCGTTGCACGACGGCCGAAAACGGGGAGGCCGCGCTCGCTTTAGCGCGCGAACAGAGCTTCAACGTCATCATCACGGACCTGCTCATGCCAGGCATTGACGGGTTTACCCTCATCGAGGTTGTCAAAGCCAAGTATCCCACCACCGGCATCATCGCCATCACCGGCAGGACCGATGTCGAAAGCGCGGTCCGTGCCATGAAGATTGGCGCTGACGACTTCATCACCAAGCCGTTCAACCTCGAGCACCTTGTGATCAGCGTGGAGCGCACGCTCGAAAAGCAAAGGCTGATCATCGAGAATAAGAACTATCAGCAATACCTTGAGCAGAGGGTGCTGGAAGCGACCAAGGAACAGCAGAATACTCTGCTCGAGTTGAGGACCACCAAGGAATACCTCGAAAACCTCATCGAAAGCTGCGTTGACGCCATCATATCGCTGACGACCGAAGGATGCATACAATTCTGCAACCGCTGGACCGAGAACCTGTTTGACAGGCCCGTGAATGAAATATTGGGGCGACACCTGGCCGATTTCTGCATCGGCGGCAAGGAGGCGGCCGACAAGCTGATCGCTACGATCCTCGTCCAAGGCAAGGTGCAGAATTACGAAATCGAACTCGCCTCGAACGACCATAAGCTTGTGGCCAGCATGTCGGCATCGGTCCTCGAGGATTCAGAGGGCAAGAGGACCGGCGTAATCTCGATTTTCAAGGATATCACCGAGCAGAAGAAGCTCGAACGCGAGCTACAGGAGCTTTCCATCAAGGATAACCTCACCTCATTGTTCAATCAGCGCCACTTCTACAGAACGCTCCAGAAGGAGATGACCCGAGCCGCACGCCAGAAGCATCCGCTGAGCCTCCTGCTCCTCGACCTCGACAATTTCAAGCAGTTCAACGACAGCGAGGGACATCTCGCCGGCGACCGAATCCTCGAGCAGGTGGGCGAGATCATCAGTGACTGCACCCGCGAACACGTTGATTATGCCTTCAGGTACGGCGGCGACGAATTCACGATTATACTCACCGAAACCACTCCCAAACAGGCCTTCGAGGTGGCCGAACGTATTCGGCGCTCGCTGTCACAGAGTTTCAATCAGGGCTTAAGCCTCAGCATAGGCCTGGCAGAGTTCCGCGCCCCTCTCAGCCTGGAACAGTTCATAGACTTGGCCGACAAGGCGATGTATCGAGCCAAGAAGAGCGGCGGCAACCGCATCGCCCTAGCCACTTTGGACGCCGATAAAACGACCGTTTAGGCAACGCGCATCTGCTTTATTTTCCTCGAACCGGCAATCCATGCTTCCCTATGCGAAGGCGGCTTCCGTCACGGAATGCGAAGTGAGGGCTTTACATAAGGAGTATTAGGACCCATTTAGCTTGTGGCTGCTTGTGCCGTCGGACATCGTCGGGACAACGGTGCTTCACTGTTCGCTTCGTCAGTGTCGGATATAAGTTGGACATGTGCTCGCGCAGCTATTTTCGGGACTCGGCACACCGCCCAAGACCTCAATCAAACGTTCGTTCAAACGCTCAGAACTGCTCCCTCTTCACAGATATCCCTATTCAGAGGCTTGGTAAAAAAAGTTCTAGTTATATCTTAAATCAATTATACTAATATTTTGTCACAAAAGGTATTACAAGCTTTAACAAGAGTTTCGTTTCCTGGCAGTTCTTATGCATGTGCACAGATAGCGAAAAAGGAGATGATGTTCGGGACGAAAATCTTCGCACACTCATCCCCAATCACGCTCATGTGAGTATCGAGC
>CAZEBC010000249.1:3189-4636 GCA_964510165.1 uncultured bacterium | reverse complement strand
AGCTTTCAACGGCTTTGACATATACCCTTTTTTCTGGTAGAATCACTCTCTAAAGTAAGCGTCACAAGAGCAGTTATGGGGGTACAGACAATGGCCAACAAGGTGTCTCCTTTCGTTTGGACTGTGGCAGCCGTGCTGCTTGTTATGGCATGCGCCGAGGTTGTTGACGCGGCATGGATATGGACCCCTCAGGCAGGCCGGTGGATCAACCCGAGGCGCCAACCCCGGGAAACCGCTGCACTCCAGTTTCAGTACGCCGAGGAGTTATTGGCCGGGGGGGAGGCGGAGAAGGCCGCCCAGGAATACGAGAAAGTGCTTCGCTACTTCCCCGACAGCACGTACTGCGACCTGGCGCAATATTCCGTCGGGCGAGCGCTCGAAGCCCAGGAAGAATACGAGAAGGCCGTCGAGGAATACCAGAAGGTCATCGATAATTATCCCAATACCCAGCTATTCGGACATGTGCTGGAGAAGCAGCGCAAGATCGCCGACCACTTTTTCAACCTCGGCGTCGAACGCGAGGAACGGTTTATCCTGTTTCGGGGAAGCAACTTCGACAAGGCGATCAAGACCTATCAGAAGGTGATCCAGAACCAGCCGTTCAGCGAGGTGTCCGCCGAGGCCCAGTACCGCATCGGCCTATGCTATATGAAGCTTGAGCTCTATGACCAGGCGAGCGCGGAATTCGAGAAAGTGGTTGACTACTATCCCTCTTCGAAATGGACCGCCGAGGCCGCATTCGGGGCATCCGACTGCAAGTTTCTCCAGGCGCTCCCCAGCCGGTACGACAAGACCGCCGCTGTGGACGCGATTGAGAAGTTTCATTATTTCCTCAAGACCTATCCGGACAGTTCAAGGGCCGACGAAGCCCGCGACAAGATGACCCAGCTCAAGGAAATCGTGGCTGAACACGAATACAACATCGGGATGTACTACCATTCCAATATGCAATTCAACTCGGCGCGTTTCTACTTCGATTCCGTGGTGCAAGAATATCCGGAGACCCAATGCGCTTCGAAATGCCGCGACATACTGAGCGAAATGCCCTGAGAACGGGCGTGACGCTGTGGATGGCCGTTTTGCTCTGCGTCACCGCCTTCGGCTGTGGGTACACGACTGCGACGACCTCCCTCTCGGACGAGTACCGCACCATTGCGGTGCCCGCCTTCAAGAACCTGAGCTTCGAGCAGGAACTCCAGATACGGGTCACCAACCAGTTGATTCGGGAAATCGAGGCCGACGGCCGACTCAGGGTGGTGGACGACCTCACCTCGGCTGACCTGATCCTGTCCGGCACGATAACGGGCTTCGAGGCCCATGCGATCAGCTTTACCGGGGAAGATGAGATCGCGCAGTTCAAGATCACGATCATTGCGGACGCCCGGATCGAGGATGCGCGGAAAAAGGAAGTAGTCTGGCAGCAGAGTGGATTGACCGGAACGGACTT
>CAZEBC010000249.1:0-3089 GCA_964510165.1 uncultured bacterium | reverse complement strand
GTGTCTTCATGGGGACACGGCTCGCTGTGCCCCTACATACTGTTTCAGCCGGTGAATGACAACATACGCTGAATTCAAGAGGAAGCTCAAGCCCGGCGGCATCGGAAAGCTTTACCTCCTGGTGGGGCCAGAAGAGTTTCTGACGCGAAGGCTCATCTCTCAGATTGTCGAGTTGGCTCTGGACGGCGGAATGAGGGAGTTCAACTTCGTCGAGATGGACCCTGCCTCCGTTGACCCTCCGGCGCTCCTGCAGGAATTGAATGCCTATCCCTTGGGCTCCGCAAAGCGGGCCGTCGTGATCCGTGACATCAACTCGCTGAGCGCTCCGGTCCAGGAAACGCTGGCCGAGGCGATTGCGGACCTGCCCGACTTCCTCACCCTTGTTCTCGCGGCGGACCGGATGGACCGGCGGAAGTCTCTTTATAAAGCGCTCTCCTCCGAGGCGGAAGTGGTCGAATTGAACACCTTGCGCCCGGGCGAGGCCAAGGCATGGATACGGGAACTGCTGGAAGAGAACGGCAAGCGTGTTTCCGCGGGCCTCGTCGAAAGCATCTATGAGCTTACCGGCAACGACCTTTCGGATATTTCCAACGAGGTCAGAAACCTGATTGAATACATGGGCGGGCGGGACACGGTGACGGAAGAAGACGTCAACACGTTGGTAGCGTCGAGGCGGAAAGAACCCATCTATAATCTCACCGACCATATCGCCGACCGCAATTTGGAGCTGGCATGGACCACGCTCAAGCATCTGCTCGCGGAGGGCGAGCACGAGTTGCGGATACTCTGGCATCTCGACTTCATGGTGAAGAGGCTCTTGAGGGCGAAGTGCCTGCAGGAGGAAGGCGTGTCGGCCGACACGGTTATCAAGACATTGCAGATCAAGCCATTCCTAAAAACGCGATTCCTCCAGCAAGTCCGCTCATTCTCGCTGGAGGAACTCAGACGAATGTATCACGCGGTCGTGGAATGGGATACAAAGTTCAAGTCCACCTCACGCTGGCATCCCGACATTGACCTGGAACTCCTGGTGAGGGAACTATGCGCTACGCCAAAGCGTTGACCCGCCGGGACAGGGAGGACTTCTTTCTCGCTGCGGCGTTCTCGCTTATGATGCGCTTTGCGGCCGCCTTGTCAATGTGGGCAACGATGCCGGGTAGCATGCTTTTCGCGGCTTCGGAGTCTTTCTTTTCAATAACGGCCTCGATCTTTTTCACGGCCGTCCTGTATTTGGAAACGTTTGCCCGATTGTGCAAACGGCGTTTCTCATTCTGACGAATACGTTTGAGGACCGACTTGCTGCGCTTCACGAGACTTTCTTCACCTCCTTCTTTGTTGAGTCCAGAATCATTATATATTAACAACTCGTTTGGCAAAAGTCAACAGAACCCCCCGCGCCCACCCCGAGCGACCCATGCCTGACCAACCCCATGCCCGCCAGAGCATCGCGCGTTCGACCGCCGTCATAAGCTCCGGCACGATGGCGAGCCGCGTGCTCGGGCTTGTGCGCGATATGGTCATTGCGCACCTGTACCCGAGGTTTGTGAGCGACGCCTTCTTCGTGGCGTTTCGCCTGCCCAACATGCTGCGCGAGATGCTGGCGGAGGGCGCCATGAACGCCGGTTTCATCCCTGTCTTCTCCGATTATATGACCACCCGCTCCCAAAAGGAAACGGAAGAGCTTGTGGCCGTCGCGCTGGGGGCGGCGGCAGCGGTATTGATGTGCGTTTCTGCGCTCGGCGTGCTCCTGGCGCCGCCGCTGGTCAGATTCATCACATTGGAGTTCGGACCGGCCGACGAGAACCTGATTCTGGCCATCAGACTGACCAGAGTGTTGTTCCCCTACATCCTGCTGATTGGGATCTCCTCGCTGCTGATGGCGATCCTGAACGCGGTCCACAGGTTCTTCTCATCCGCGTACGCGCCGATGCTCCTGAACCTCTCAATGATCGCCTGCGCGTACCTGCTTCGAAATGCGTTCCGGGAGCCCGTGTTCGGGCTTGCGGTGGGAGTGCTTGCGGGAGGCGTGCTCCAGATTCTGCTGCAAGTGCCGTTCCTTCGAGGGATCGGCGTCCGGGTGCGCGTCGCATGGAATCTGAGACACGAGGGCATCCGCCGCATCTTCAAACTGCTTGTGCCGACGTTCTTCGGGCAGGCGGTCCGGGAGGTCAATGTCATCGTGGACACGATGCTCGCCTGGTATCTCGGTGCGGGGATGGTCTCGGCCCTCTATTATTCCTTCCGGCTCGTGCATCTGCCCCTGGCCGTGTTTGGGCTTTCGATTGCTACGGCAACATTGCCCTCCATGTCTCGGTGTTCGGCGGCTCGGGATTTCGACGGACTCAAACAGAGACTGACGCAGGGATTGAGCGCGATCTTCTTCATGATGTTTCCCGCGACTGTCGGGCTGATCGCATTGCGCGAGCCGATCGTGAGGCTCCTGTTCGAGCACGGGGCATTCGACGCGGCGGCGACCCGCGACACCGCGTTCGCGCTTCTGTTCTATTCGGTCGGGCTCTTCGCGTTTGCCGGCTCGAGGATAATGGCTTTCGCGTTCTATTCGCTGCAGGAGACGAGGACGCCGGTCATCTCCGCCGCGGTCGCAATGGTGGCGAATATCGGGCTGAACCTGCTCCTGATGATCCCGCTCAAGCAGGGCGGGCTGGCGCTCGCCTCGTCGCTCTCATCCACGCTCAACATGGTCACGCTGTGGATAGTACTCAAGAAGAGGATCGGCGACCCGGGCGGGCGCGCCATCGCGCTGTCGGCGGCGAGGATGCTGGCGCTCTCATGCGCGATGGGGGTGCTCGCCTATGCGCTGCTCAAGGTGTGTGAGCTTGTGGTGGACGCGAGCACGCTTAACGGCCGCATCATACACGTGATCATCCCCATCCTCGGCGGCGCAGCATTCTACCTCGTCGCCGCGTTCCTATTGCGGTTCGAGGAGGCCGGGCAACTGCGTGCCATTTGGACGCGCCGAGGCAAGGGGCGGTAAGAAGATTGGGGACGACTTCACGTGTGCCGGACAGGGTGCTACAGGAGCCAGACCCACAGGATCAGCGGTACCGCGCAGGCCACAATCAGGAGGG
>CAZEBC010000248.1:0-4835 GCA_964510165.1 uncultured bacterium | reverse complement strand
CGAGGCTTGGCGCGACAAACCATACGTCGCGGAAGCAAACGTTGAAAGCACAATGGAGCCGGTGTGTGTGCGCACGATATGAAAGATGAGAAAAGCATTGAAAATGTGAAACGCGAGTATGCCGATACGGAGAGGGACCGCATTCCCGAATGAGAGATGCAAGCCGCCCATGAATATCCGGTACAAGGGCAGCACGTGGTCCTTCCAGGGAATGATCAACGATTTGGCAAGCCCATGACGGGTCACTTGAGAGAGAAAGAGATAATCGTCGGCCTTGTAGAGCGGGTCCTGGATTGAAGGAAGATACGTGAAGACAATGCACCCTGCGATGAGCAGCAGTGCGCACACGCTCAATGTGCGGTCAATTCGCATCGAACCGGCCCCGTTACGTTGACGCGGACAAACTCGCCAGATTATACTTTGTATCACCATCCAATTCAAACAGTCGCGACACCTGAGGCGTCAGGCGAAAAGGAGACATGCGATGGCGAACCCACACGATCATCTGCACCAACGACTCCGTGCGCTGGCACAAAACCTGTGGTGGACGTGGAACCCCGACGTGATCAACCTCTTCACCGACCTCAACCCGCAGGTCTGGCGCGAGGTGGACCACAACCCCATCGCCTTCCTCAACCGCATCAGTCCGGAGGAAATCGAGCGCCGAGCCGCCGAACTCGTGCTCGAGAGCCGCATCAATCATGCGTTCCGAAGACTCAACGAATACATACGAAGGCGTCATACCTGGGGCGCCGTTCACTGCGGCAACCTCCGCTCCAGGCCCGTCGTCTATTTCTCCGCTGAGTTCGGCCTGCATGAATCAATGCCGATTTACTCCGGCGGCCTGGGAATCCTGGCGGGCGACCACCTCAAGAGCGCCTCCGACCTCGGCATCCCGCTCATAGGAATCGGTCTCCTTTATAATCAGGGCTACTTCAGCCAGCGTGTCAACAAGGATGGATGGCAGGAAGAGGACTACATCAACCTGGACCCCGCGCAGCTTCCGCTTCAGCAGGTGGAAATACACGGACAGCCCCTCATCGTTCGGGTAGATACGCGCGAGGGACACATTGCCGCGCGCGTTTGGCGGCTGCTGGTGGGGCGCGTCCAATTGCTGCTCCTGGATTCGAACATTGAGGGCAATACGGCGGAAGACCGCGAGCTCACTTCGAAGCTTTACGGCGGCAACGACCGCACACGCATCCGGCAGGAACTGCTGCTTGGCGTGGGCGGCGCCCGCATCCTGCAGCACCTCAACATTTTCCCCGGCGTGCTGCATCTCAACGAAGGTCACAGCTCGTTCGCGATCCTCGAGGAAATCCGCCGCGTCATGCAGGATGACGGCATCCCGTTTCATCGGGCGCGACGGCGGGTATCGCTTTATACGGTGTTCACGACGCACACGCCCGTCGAGGCGGGCCACGACAGGTTCTCGCCTGCCCTCGTTGAAGAGCACCTTGGCATCCTGCGCGGCAAGCTCGGGCTGTCTCATGACGACTTCATGGCGCTCGGACGCGTTGACCCCAGCAACAAAGGAGAGCCGTTCTGTATGACGGTGCTCGCGCTCAAGAATTCGCGCCGCGCCAACGCGGTCTCGGCCATCCACTCCGACATCAGCCGCAGAATGTGGCATGGCCTGTGGCCGCACCACACCGAGGTCGAGGTGCCAATCGGCCACATCACCAACGGTGTCCACGTCCTCTCCTGGCTGGCCCCCCAGATGAAGCAACTCTTCGAGACCAGACTCGCGCATGACTGGCCAACCCGCATGGGACATCCCGATGTCTGGGAGCACGTGGCCGACATTGACGACGGCGAATTATGGGAAACCCAACAAAGCCTAAAGATGCGCCTCATCAGGTTCGTGCGGCGCCGCCTCGCGGACCACGTCAAACGCGAGGGCTGTCACGAGCTGATTCCGCAAATCGAACAAGTGCTCGACCCGGACATCCTCACCATCGGGTCGGCCCGCAGATTCGCGACCTACAAACGAGGCGACCTCATACTCTCACAACCCCAGCGACTGATAAAACTCGTGAGCGACCCGCACAGGCCCATCCAGATAGTGTTCGCAGGCAAGGCCCACCCGCGCGATGAAGAGGGCAAACGCATGCTCCAGCGCGTGGCCAGCTTCTCGCTCAACCCCGAGTACAAGATGCGAATCGTGTTTGTCGAAAACTACGATTATAATGTGGCGCGCCATCTCGTGCAGGGAGTCGACGTGTGGCTGAACACGCCCATGCGGCCAAAGGAAGCCTGCGGCACCAGCGGGCAAAAGGTGGTCCTCAACGGCGGCCTCAATCTCTCCACTCTGGACGGATGGTGGAATGAGGCATACGACGGGCAAAACGGCTTCGCCATCGGACACGGGGGCATTCATAACGACCCCGGCGTCCAGTACCAGCGAGACGCCGACTTCCTCTACGAAACCCTTGAGAACGAGGTCATCCCCCTGTATTACGACCGGGGCGACGGAGGAATCCCCCACCGCTGGATACAGCGAATCAAGGCGGCAATTCAAAGCCTCGGCTGGCGGTTCAATGCCGACCGAATGGTGAGAGACTACGTCGAACGCCTGTATCTCCCCGCCGCCAGCGCCACCTCGGCGGAAACGGTGTGAGGACCGAGCATGCAGGCCTCGGGGAAACTGAGAATCGCGGGCATCGGCTTTATTGCGGGCATTCTTTATCTCTTCGCCATTCCCGTATTCTGGCCGGCGCCCACAGTAGACGTATACGCACCGGAGCGAATCTCACGTGGCGAAAACGCAAATATTCAGGTCGTCGTATCCGCGTGGCATCCGAACTTCGAGCTGCAGTCGGCACACGCGCTCGTTGACGTCGCCCCTGAGAGGAATTCGGGAACGGACGTCTATCACGCAACCTTGCGCGCTAAACCCGAAAGGAAGGTGTGGCCGTTTTGGAGCGTCAATCGGTTCACACGGCCAAGAAGGCAAGTGTTTCAACTGACGCTGCCGGTCAAGGAACTATCGGAGAAAGGACTGCTCGAAGAGGAATTGACCGGGACCCTCACGCTGGTCGTCGAGCACGTCGCTCCGAACGACGCCAATCGTATACCACTGGGCGGCTATCGCCCTGGCAGAATCATGAAACAGCAACCCTTCCGCTGCAAAGTCAGCGCCTCGTGACGGCTGACGCGTTGAAGACGGCATCGCCTCTTTATCAATCGCTCTTGGCTCTTGCGAAAGTCCGGCCCTATTGCGGCACTCCTGTATCCCACTGACTGATGGGAAGCCGCACCCTATTCTGTGAGCGCTCAAGGCCGCGCTTGGCGATGTCGTGCAGATAGTTGAGCGATGTGAACTCTGGCCGCGTCCCGAGATGCGCGAGCGCCAGTTCATAGTGCTGGATTGCCTCCTGCCTCCGTTCGAGACGGTCGGCCAATATTCCCCGCGAGACCAGGGCGACCGCGCGGGTGTCAAACGGAGCATCTTCCACGGTTGCAGGCTCAAGAACCGCAAACGCGCCCTCGTTGTCGCCAAGCGCATCGCGCGCAACTGCGCTGGCAAGCACGAGCCGGCGCGTGTCGAGCGTTGTGATCTCTCCGGCAAGCAGTTTATCCCAGGCTTGTCGGGCGTCCTCGAACTTCCTGGCATGATGAAGTTCCAGAATGCCCCGGACATCCTGTATCTCTCTGCGCTCCTGCTCCAGTCTTCCGCTCGTGAGCAACTCGCTCGCTGGGAACGTGGGCGGGCCGGAGTCCTTATTGAACGTGAACGGAACGAATTCGCCGAACGGCGCATGCGGCTGCATCGCGGTCGAATGCCAGAGCGTGCGCGAGGCCGGGTGTACGACTGCCGGATTGAGTACGGCCAGATTGCCCACGGTCGAGGCGTTCGCGAACGCGACGTCACCGCGATAACGCAGAATCTCGGCCGCGATCCCCGGCGTCAGCGCGCCGACATGCTGGCGCACCGCTTCCTCCATCTGCGCCTGCCGTTGGAACGAGTCGGGCGACCGATAGAGATCATACTGTATCATCTCCGGCGTGCGCGCGTGGTTCGCCTGACCGAACCAGTCGCCGTCAGGCCGGAACACCGCGCTCTTCGTGGGCGTGCACTCGACCATCGCGATGTCGCCCGCTGCGTCGGCGAGCACGAGAAACGCCGATATGCCCCGCCTGCGAGGCTCGGTGATGATGCTGATGGCCTCCTCCACCGTCCGCGCCTTCTGGAGCGCGCGACGGTGCGGCCATGACGGGAAGAACAGGCTGATCTGCGGGTCGGTCATGAAGTAATTGAACGAGATGGCAAGCCCGGCTTCGTTCAGACCGACGGTCGGAACACCGACAAGCGGCCAGCCGCAGGATATGTGATCGAGGTCCTCGCCCTCAGGATGATAGATGATGACCACAGGGCGGCGCCGGCCAAAGCCGTCATCCCAGTCCACGTTTCTCCCGATGAGCGCCTGTCCGTCAGCGGTCGCGCTTCGGGTTGCGGCGAAAACGGTGGAGCCGGCCGCGAGGCTCAGGATAGCGCGCGTCGTGTTGCGGCGCGGAACTCCCAGGACCGAAGCCATGCCTCCGACCTCCGCATAAAAGCCGCTCTCGTCGTGAATGGGACTGAACGCGCTGTAAAGCGGAATTATGACGTTGTTGAGGAACCGCCCTCGCAGACCCGCCCCGGCGACAAGCTCCTTGTAGTTCTCGATTTGGAATTCATAGACACGTTCGAGGTCCTCCCCCAGCAACTGCGCCTCCTGCCGCCCCATCTCCTCATAAGAGCCGTACAGATGCAGGACGATCAGGTCGCCGATATCCTCACGCCTCGGTTCCTCCGCAAACACAACGGACGACACCACAATGACAAACGCAAC
>CAZEBC010000247.1:0-4937 GCA_964510165.1 uncultured bacterium | reverse complement strand
GCGGCAACTTGCCAAAATGTCAGTGGCGACTCGCCACCCGCGCCCGGGCGCGGTATCCCAGGCGTTTTCAACTGCAAGGGGAAAAGGGGAAGGGGGAAAAGGTGAGAGGGACCAGAAAACCGTGGGGTCGAACTCATTCAAACTTTAGACACTTTAGCTCACTTTAGTCACTTCAGGCACTCTTGATCGGTTCCACGGGCAGGTGGATTTCGACCGTGGTTCCCTCGCCGAGCTTGCTGGCGATGGATATCGTCCCTCTGTGCGCTTCGACGATCTTCCTGCAAATGGAGACGCCCAGGCCGGTACCCTTGATTTTGGTCGTGAAAAACGGCTCGAACACCTTGCCGAGATGTTCCTCGGCGATTCCGCAGCCGGTATCCGATACGCGGAGCTTGAGATGCGGCAGCCCGCCCATCTCGGTAAAGCCGGAAGCGATTTTGAGATCTCCGCCGCGCGGCATGGCGTCGGCTGCATTCAATATGAGGTTGATGAGGACGCGTACAAACTTTTCGGGATCGACCCAGATTTCGGCGTCGGGCCGCTCGATGTCGAGGTGGACGCGGACGTGTCCAATCCTCTCCGAAACCATGGTGAGCGCCTGGTCGACCATGTCGCATATCGGGCAGGGGCAGCGGCTCAGTTGTATGGGCCTTGAATAATCCAGCAATTCTCCTATGATTGCGTCGAGCATGTTTGCGCCGTATGTGATCTCCTCGAAGATATCCGACATTCCCTCCGTTTGAGGTCCTTCAGGAAACGCTTTCTTGAGGTGTTCCATACCCATGCGGATGTTCTGGAGCGGGTTCCGGACTTCATGCGCGACGACGGAGACCATCTGGCCGAGCGATGCTAGCGTCTGCGCCTGCCGCAGTTCCTCGACTTTTTTTCTGACGAGTTCCTCAAGCTTTTCGGAGAGGCGCCGATACCGCTCCTCGGAATTTCTTATCGCGGTCAGATATCGGCTGTTGCGGAAGGCAATGGCAGCATGATCGGCGAAGGCGGCCGCGAGCCGCGCATCATTCTCCGTGAACCCTCCCGGCTTGTTGGCGAGCCCGACGAGTCCTATTGCATGGCCTTCGATAAGAAGCGGGGCGAAGAGAACGTTTTCGAGCGGCGCATGTCCGGGCGGGAGAAGCGACTTGAACTCGGACTTGGCAAACTGATTGTCATAGACGGGTTTGCCCAAGCGATACGCCTCGGCACGCAACCCGCGAATCGGCATCGGCAGGTTTGGGTCGACGCTGCAGGCCTCTCTGCCCGAGTCTATGAACACTGCCTCGTTCTGTGTTCCGGTTGGGTCCATAAGGGAAATATATCCGGAGGTGGCGCCTGTCAATCGCTTGCACACATCGAAGATGGCGCGAGAGGCTTCCTGGAAATCCTGATGCTCAAGCACGGCATGGGCACCATCGAGCAGGCCGGCAGTCTCGTTTGCATGCTGACGAGCCTTGTCGAGTGCGTGGCTCAGTGTCTCTTCGGCCTGTTTGCGCTGGATGGCAAGCGCGTAGAGCTCGGAGAGGCGCGTTATCGTGTTCAGGTCTTCCTCGGTGTAATCTCGCTGGGAGTTCGCGACGGCAATCATACCGAAGCGCTCTTCTCCCACCATTGCGGGAGCCATAATCAGGCGGCTTACAGGCACATGACCGGGCGGCACACCGTGGTATCGGGGGTCTTGAACCGGATTGTTGGTGAGCACGGGTTTCCGGTGTTTCCACACCCATCCATCCAGCCCGGCTTTCGAACTCAGGTTCTCGAAGAGGATGTTCTTGCCAGCCACCTCGCATCGCTCCCAGATGTCCCTGGTCAATGTTGCGCTGACAAAATGGTCGGTGCCCGGAATCCCATAACCTGCAAAGCCGTGCGCACTCTGCGTAAGCCGGCGCGCGTGTTTGAGCACCGTGTCGGATATCTCATCGAGCGGGAGCGACCCGATGAGAGCGCCCGACATTTCGGCAAGCGCCGCGTCTATCTGCGCCTGGCGTGCCAGCGCCTGTTCGGCCTCCTTCCGCTCCGTGGTCACGAGAAAATAGACCGAGATGCCGTTCTCGAACGGGAACACCCGGACGGAGTACCAATTCTTGTACGGCGCAACTCCGAAGTACGCTTCAAAGGACAGGTTTATTTTCTCTTTGATTGCCCGGACATAGTTCTCCTCGAAGATCGAGCCTTTCGCTTCGGGAAACGCCTCGAAGAGTGGCCGTCCGACAACGTCCTCAGCCTTCCTGTTCAGTAGGTGTTCGGCGGCGCGGTTGAAGTAGGTCACCACCAGCTCGTTGTCGAGGCTGAAGAAGCCGTCGTTGATGCTGGAGAGGATAATGCTTGTGCGCTCGCTCGCCCGACGAATGGCTTCTTCCGCCCGTTTGCGCTCTGAGGTGTCGCGGATAAGCCAGCGAATGCCCGCGACGGCTCCGTCTGTGAGGCGCATAAGGGAAGCATTGACCGATGCAGGAAATGGAGCGTCAGCATACGGACGGATGGAGATTTTCCAGTCTCGAATCGATCCCTCTCTCCGGATTACCGCCTCTTTCTGATAATAGGCATTGTGGTCTTCGGCGGAGATGAAGACGGTGAGAGGTTTGCCTGCGAGGGATGCGTGAGTCCACTTCAACATGGCGGCGGCCTTCTCGTTCGCCTCCCTAATGGCTCCGGAGGTGTCAGTGACCAGGTAGCCATCCGGCGCCAACTCGAAGAGCTCCTTGTAACGCAAACGTTCGGCGTCGGCCTCGGCGCGAGCGCTTTGAAGCTCCTCATTTTGCTGCTGGAGTTCTTCCTGGGAGACTTCGATTTCTTCCAACGCCGCCCGTAATTCTTCGTTGATTTCCTGCAGCTTTTCTTCGGCTTTGATGCGCTCGGCGACTTCACTGCGAAGTTGCTCGTTGGCGACGCTCAATTCCTGTGTGCGCTCCTGGACCAGGTCTTCGAGGTGCTCGCGATGCCTCGCAAGTTCGGCTTCAGCCGCTTTCCTTCTGGTGATGTCTCGGGCGATGCACACGATCCCTGTAACTTGCCCGTCCTGCATTAACGGCGCGGCAGTGATTTCCCCGGTCTTTCTGGTGCCGTCCTTCGTGATGAATTCGTATTCGTTCGGGCCGCCTTTTTGTCCCGCCAGCACCCTCTTCATATTTTGTATGGCCCGTTCATAATATTCGGGCGAAAGGAGAGCGAGTTCGTCAATGCGACGTCCGATTATCTCATCAGGGCGGTAGCCGGAAAGCGCTTCAATCGAGGGCGAGATGTCAAGGATGCGGAACTGGGTATCTACCACATAAAGGACGTCGCTGACATGCTCAAAGTGCAGGCGGTATCGTTCTTCGCTTTGGCGGCGAGCCTCATCATTCCGCACGCGTTGCGTCACATCAACAAGGCACAGCAGCACCCCCTCGACATTTTCGGGCGCGCCTTTGACGGGCAGCAGGCTCCAGTCCCAATACGTCACGCCGCGTTCGGGATTCTCGGCGTACTCGAACGGCTTGGCGAAGTAGGTGACGGGTTTACCCGTGGCGACAACCTGGCGGAATATGGCCTTGTTTTCCTCGTTCGGAAACAGCTCGAAGTGGTTCTTGCCGGGGAAAAAGTCGGGGGTGCGCTTGTCCGCCTCGGCGTAGCCCTGATTCACGCGAATGAAATTGAAATCTCGGTCCATGTACGCGAGCAGAACATGACTGGTGGAGAATACTTTTTCGAGGAGGGCGTTGGTGTCTTTGAGATTCTCGGCCAAGCGGCGGAAATCGGCCTGCGCTCTTGAGGGCGACTTTTTAGCCTTCCCTCGCGTGCCGGCGAGCTTCTCCATGCGGGCTATCCGCTTCTTCAGCGTTTCAAGCTCTTGGAGAAGCTGAGCCCTTGTTTTGCGGGATTCTTTCATGAAATGATTACCCTAATGCAGTTCCGCACTCATACGGGTGCGAATGAATTCGCACGAAGGGCGGCAATTTCCAACATTTTACCTCAACAATTGCGAAGTAGTCAAGACCAAGAAACCCGATTTTGTCATATTGACATGGGCAGTTGGAACGCGCTAATATCAGCAGAGCACGACACAGCCGTAAAATAGCTCTTACGAACTACCAAGACACCAAAAGCACCAAGAAAAGAACGCCGAAATTTTTCGTGAGTTCTTTGTGCTCTTTGTGTCTTGCTGGTTCATGAAAGACTTGGACGCAAGGAAACCGACATGAAGCTATTGGCGGTGGAAACCTCGACATTGATGGGGAGCGTGGCCGTCGTGGACGGCGACCGTCTGCTCTGCGAGGTGACGCTCCAGGTGAGCGAGACGCATTCGTCGCAGATCATGCCCGTGGTCGAGTATGTGCTGGGGACGGCCGGTCTGGAGGTCGCCCAGCTTGACGGCTTCGCCGTGGCCCTGGGGCCAGGCTCCTTTACGGGGCTGCGCATCGGGATGGCGACGGTCAAGGGGCTTGCGGTCGCCAGCTCGAAGCCAATCGTTGGTGTCTCCACTCTCGAGGCCATGGCATGGGAGTTTCCGCATTGTCCCGTTCTGATATGTCCGCTGATTGACGCCCGCATGAAGGAAGTGTATGGGGCGTTCTTCCGCTCGAAGGATGGTGAACCGGCGCGCCAATCCGAGGACACGGTGCTCCCGGTCTCCGAATTGCTGCGGGATGTGCGCGAGCCAACGCTGCTCTTCGGGTCCGGCGCACAGAGGTATCGCGCGAAGATTCAGGAATTGTTGGGACCGCTCGCGCGGTTTGCAGGCCCGGAGATCGAGGGCGCGCGCGCCTCGCGTGTGGGGTTCTTGGCCCATCGCAGATTCGTCCGCGGGGAGGTTGATAACCTTGACTCGCTGGAGCCGCTTTATATCCGCGAATCTCTGGCCGTTGCCAAGAGTCGCCGCGCTCATTCATAATAACGCGCAACCGGGACCTGTCGGACGGGTCGGAGCGAGACAAATTACAATAGCGCTTCACTAATTCTATTGT
>CAZEBC010000246.1:0-4987 GCA_964510165.1 uncultured bacterium | reverse complement strand
CCTCGGCGTCTCCGCGATCTAAAAAAGCGGTTTCTCGTCTCTGGTTGAAAATAAAATCCGAGAAAGCCGCGAAATCTGTGGATGACCCTGTCTTCGCCCTTCCCGTTCCCTTGCGCTTTGCCCGCGTGTTCTTCTATCCTCCATCTGCGGTTCCTATCGCTTTGTGTTTGAGCGGCCCTGTGGTATACTCGTGCCATGATTCAGCATCCAGAACTTGAGTTTGGAACGGGTCTCATTGAATCGCTTTCGCTCGATCCGGCCAAAACGGTCTTCGCCACAATGGAACTTCCGTGGGAGCTGGTTTCGCCGAGGCTCGCTCTTGCGCCCGAGCATATAGTGTTCGTGAAGAGCATGGAGCGTTCCGACCTCGATGACGCGGAACGCACCCTGCCGGAGTTCGACATGGCGGTCGGGGTCGGCGGCGGCTCGTGCATGGACTTCGCGAAATATCTCGCGTGGAAGCGCGGCTCGCGGCTCATCCTGATTCCGTCAATCGTATCGGTTGACGCCTGCGTCACGCATCTGGTCGCCGTGCGGGAAGATGGCCGCGTGCGCAACGTCGGCCATTCGCCCGCGGAACGCCTGCTTGTTGACTTCAACCTTATCTCCGCGGCCCCGCCCCGATTGAACCGCGCGGGCGCCGCCGACATTCTGTCAATACATACGGCTTCGTTCGATTGGCTGCTCGGTCACAAGAAGACCGGCGAGAAATACGACAGCTCGATTGCGCGGCAATGCTCAGACGTAGTCGCAGACCTGGCGACCAGCGCCGCCGATATCAACGCCGTCAGCCATGCCGGCATCCGGAAACTGGTCGAATTGTTTGAGGCCGAGAACGACCTGTGCCTCGAATTCGGGAATTACCGCCCCGAGGAAGGGTCCGAACACTTCTTCGCGTATAACGCGGAACATGTGACCGGCAAACACTTCATCCATGGCGAACTTGTCTCGCTCGGATTGCTTCTGATGGCCAGGCTGCAAGATAACCGCCCCGATTGGCTCAAGAGGCTACTCGATGAGCTTGGCGTTCTCTATCGGCCGTCCGATATCGGACTTGAAGCCAACAAATTGCGCGAAACGCTTGCGACGCTGCGCCGCTACTGCCGGAGCGAGGGACTGCCGCATACCATCATTGACGAATCGGACCTGTCGCCCTCTGCCGTCGAGGCGCTCATCTCGGATGTGATTCAATGACAGCAAAGTATTCGCTGAAATGCCCGGTGTGCGCAATCGCCTATCCGGCGGAAGAAGCCGTTTTCAGGTGCGAGAAGTGCAATGCGCCCACGGTGGTGGCGATGAATCTCGCCAGGCCAGTCGCTCCGTCGGGCGAATCTTCCATGTGGCGATTCATGGACTTGCTTCCTATCGAGGACGGCAGGTGGATCATCTCGCAGGGGGAGGGGGGCACGCCGCTCATGGAGTCGCACGCGCTCGCCGAATGTCTCGGCGCGGCGCGGCTGCTGCTGAAGAATGAGACCATGAACCCGACCGGCTCGTTCAAGGACCGCCAGATTTCATTGGGAATCTCGAAGGCGCGCGGGACGGCGGCGCACACGGTCGCCGTGGTGTCATCAGGGAACGTGGCCGCCTCATCCGCTTCATACGCTGCCGGCGCCGGCATGAAATGCAAGATATTCGCGCCCGCGAATGCGCCCGAGGAAAAGCTCGTGCAGGCGCGGGTGTACGGCGCCGCGTTCTACAGGGTGAACACGCTGTCATCGAGCCGCATCTTCGAACTGGTGGCGGCGGTCTGCCGAAATAAAGGCTGGTATCTGCTCTCGACAGCGGGCCTGTACAATCCCTATCAGGTGGAGGGCGCGAAGACGATCGCATATGAATTGATTGAGCAATGCGTGCCGTTCCCGGATTGGGTCATCGCGCCGGTCGGCGGCGGCGGCCTGCTCGGGGCGCTCTGGCGCGGCTTCAACGAGATGAGGGCGCTCGGCAAGTGCCGGGAGATTCCCAGGCTTGTCGGTGTCCAATCGTCCGCCTGCACGCCGCTTGTCAACGCTATCGAGAAGAATCTCTCGCCCGCCGAGGTCGTCGCGAATCCGGTCAGCGTCGGCGACACGATTGCGGGCGCGATTGCCGACGACATCCTGTTCGATGCGTTCACCGCGTTGCCGGCGGTACGGGAGACAGGCGGCGCGGCCGTCGCTGTTACCGACAAGGAGATGTTGGAGGCCGAGAGATTGCTCGCGCAGACCTCCGGCATATTCGCCGAGCCTGCGAGCGCGTCCACGGTGGCCGCGGTGATGAAGCTGCGGGCATCGGGCGTCATCGGCGCGAAGGAATCCGTCTGCTGCATCATCACCGGCTCGGGTTTCAAGGACATGAAATCCGCAAGGAAGCTTGTCGAGCCGCCGCGCGAGATCGAGCCTACTCAGGAAGCGTTTCTGGGACTGGATTGAAAAGGAGAAACGAGAAATGAAACGGATTATTTCAACTGAAAAGGCGCCCGCGCCGGTCGGTCCGTACTCTGCGGTTGTGGGCTTCGGCGATTTGATCTTTGTTTCCGGACAAGGGCCGATCGACCCCAAGACCGGAGTTCTCAAAGAGGGGCTCAAGGACCAGGCGCGCCAGACTCTCGACAACATCAAGAGCATCCTCGAGGACGTAGGCTCATCAATGGAGCATGTGCTCAAGACGACCGTCTATCTGAGCGATATGAACAACTTCTTCGACTTTAACGAGATATATGCCGAATATTTCCCGAAGAATCCGCCGGCACGCACCTGCATCCAGGCGGGCAGGCTCCCGTTCGACATCATGGTCGAGATCGAACTCATCGCGTGCAAGAAGGAGAAATGACATGCGCTACCTTGTTGTGGAACCGCATCCGGACGATCTTGTGTTTTTCTGCGGCGGGACTGTCGCCAAGCTCTTGTCGGAGGGGCACGAGGTGTACACGCTCGTCATGACCGACGGCGAGCAGGGCACGCTGAATCTCTCGTACGACACGGACGCCAAGCTGGCGAAGGTGATGCGCGAGGAAGAGCTTGCCGCATGCGGCGCGCTCGGCGTCAAGCATATCAAGTTCCTCGGCCTCAAGAACCATTTCTTGGAGCCGACCCACGAGCTTCGCGAGCTGATAGTGCGGCACGTGCGCGAGGTGCAGCCGGCGGCGGTGTTCACCATTGACCCATGGAATTTCGACGAAAACCCCGATCATCGCGCGGTCGGTCAGGCGGTGCTTGAGGCGTGCAGTTTCGCTCATTTCCATCTGTTCCATCCCGAGCACCTCAAGCAGGGTCTCAAGACCGCAATGGTCGCGAAGGTGATTTTCGGGAAGACGCCGAATCCGAATGCATATGTGGATATATCGGGCCATATCCAGAAAAAGATCGATGCCGCGATGTGCTACAAGAGCCAGCTTGAGTTGATGCGGATGGAGGGCTACGAGCGGCTGAAGGTGCTTGGGAAATCGAGCCCGATATTCGACAACCCGCTCGAGGAGGTCATACCCGCCTCGCTCCACGCGGTCGCCCAGGAAGAGGGCCAGAAGGCGAACCTGCCGCTGGCCGAGTCGTTCCATGTGCGGGGGCTTGGAATCCTGGAGAACATCAAGGACCTTGTCGGCGGGCTGGACGTGTGACGGAGAGAGATTATCATGCCGTTCAGAATTGGCGCTGCAAGAGCAAAGATAACGCCCGCTCCCGAAATGGGGCCGGTTTACCGGGCGGGCTACAAGATGGGCGAGGCCGAGCGGCTCGGCGAGGTGACGGATGACATCTTTCTGAGGTGTCTCACCATCGAGAAGGGCGCCGCGAGAGTCATTTTTCTGTCGCTCGATCTCATCGGCCTGTTTCGCGATTTCACGGAGGCGCTGGCGGAAAGGCTGTCGCCGCGCGGGATAGACCGGAACGGGCTGCTTGTCGCCACGACGCACACGCATTCCGGTCCCGACACGATGGGACTTTGGGGGCCATCGCTCGAGCAGTCCGGCTATAACGAGCGATACGGGGATTTCCTGCTGGAGGAATCGGAACGGGCGGTGGTCCGCGCACTTGAGTCCGCCGTTTCGGCCGAAGCTTTCTTTGCGTATGAGGAACGGAATCTTGGAGTCGCCAATTACCGAGAGCCAAACGAGATGAGCCTCGGGCTGTGGTGTCTGTCGTTCCGCTCCGGAGACAAGACCATTGGCTCGCTTGTGAGTTACACCGCTCAGCCTGAGCTTACGCCACGGCATGACGACAGGATATCCGGCGATTATCCGGGCGAGACATGCCGCGCGCTTGAAGAGAGATTCGGCGGGCCGGTCCTCTTTCTCTTGGGCGCATGCGGCGGCATGGAGCCGGAGGGCTGCGAGAAGGGATACGCCGAGGCGCATGAATACGGCAGGAAGGTCGCCGACGCGCTGGCGAAACTGGATGAGAATGCGCGCCCGGTTGAGGGTGAGGCGCTGACCGTTTCGACTGTCGAGGTGGAACTGTCGGTCGAGAATCCCGGGTTTGCGATGTTGATGGAGGCGGGCGTGATACGGCGTTCGCACCGGCCGCCGAATGTGCAAACGACGATTTCGAAGGTTCAGATTGGAGACATAGCGATTTTTGCGCTTCCCGGCGAGACGTTTCCGGGAATCGTCAAGGGCGTTGGCCGAAAAGGGCGGACGCTCTTTATCAATCAGGTGAACGATTCGCTCGGATATCTCATCCCGCCGGAGCAGTTCCGCTCGGCGCCCGCGGAATGGGCTGAGGGTCACCATTTCACGGGTCACGAACTCGAGTCGCTTGGGCGAGAGGCGGGCGCGATCGTCCGTAAGGAACTGGTTCGGCTGGCGGAGCTATAGTGTTCCGAGGCGTGTTGCTATTAATTCAACAGAGACACAGGGACGCGGTGCGGCAGAGCCGCAACCAATAGTTCCTCATCGGCAGATTGCGCAGAGTTTCGCTGATGAAATGGGCTGTCTAACCACCAAGCAACTCACCAAGAACTACTTCGGCTTCGTGTGCTTGGTGTATGAATCTGCCCTGTTGCTTTCCTGTCT
>CAZEBC010000245.1:0-5053 GCA_964510165.1 uncultured bacterium | reverse complement strand
TCGTCGTAACCCCTTGTTTTGACAGCAACTCGGGGGTGTGATAGACTTAGAAGAGTAATCTCGTTACGAGACCGTTTCGTAATTGTAGGAGCGCCCCATGTGGGCGCCTGGGCAACCACATCGGGCCGCCCCTACGACCGGGAATCGAAATTGTGGGACAGTCTCCTCAAGACCGTTTCCTATGAAAGCAAAGAAGAACAAACACCTGATGGTCGTCGGCAAGAGCATGAGATTTCCCTTTTCGAAGGGAATTCTCTCGCAGGGACTGCTCGCCATCGGCCTTGGCGCCGATGAAGCCTACCGCGTCGCGGAGGACATGGAAGGTCTCCTGCTCAAGCGCCGCTCCTCGTTGATAGAGAAAAGCCAACTCAAAAAGTTGGTCCACAAGAAACTGCTCGACGAATACGGTCCCGAGGTCGCCGACAGGTACCTGGACTGGAAACGGCTCAATACGCCCATCCTGGTAAAGGGAGAAACGGGCTCGGGCGTGCCGTTCTCCAAAGGCATTCTGGCGCAGTCGATGGAGGCCTCGGGCATCGACCCGAACATTTCCCATGCGCTCGCCATGAGCATTGAGCGCACATTGACGCGGCGCAAACAGAGAGAAGTGACTAACGAGGAACTGCGTGGGCTGACCGTGCGGATGTTGCGCTCCAAATACGGCACTGCATACGCCAATCGCTATCTCCTGTGGAGACGCCTCAAGCATCCGGTCAAACCGCTGATAATCCTGATCGGCGGAACGGCGGGCACAGGCAAGTCCACGATCGGGGTCGAACTGGCGCACCGGCTCGGAATAACCCGCGTGATTTCGACCGACTCCGTTCGCGAGGTCATGCGGATCATGTTCTCTCAGGAACTGATGCCCACCATTCACAAGTCCTCCTTTGACGCCTGGCAGGTATACGACCTCCCAAAGGGCGTCCAGGATGACCTCGTTATCGCTGCGTTCCTGGAGCAGGCTCTGAGGGTTTCGGCGGGGATTTACGCCCTCATGGACCGCGCGGTAAACGAGAAGATCAGCACCATAATTGACGGAGTGCACGTCGTGCCGGGCATGCTCAAGAGAGACTACGCGGGCAAGGCGATCGTGTGCAAGATGGTGATAACCACAGAGGAAGAGCAACTACACCGGGAGCGCTTCCTCCTGCGAAGCCAGCAGGCCTCGACTCGCGGCGCTCAGAAATATCTGAACAACTTCGAGTCGATCAGGAAGATTCAGGACTTTGTGGTGCTTCAGGCTCATCTGCAGGATGTTCCCGTTTTCGACAACGAGAACTTCGACCATGCGGTAGCTACCATACTTCAGTATCTCACCCAGTTCGTGAAGACTTACGACAAGACCTATTTATCCGCTGCCAAATGAAAGCCCTTTTTCTGATAGACGGCGAACACTATATTCCGGTCAACCGCGACGGCATCGCAGAGGTCGCCTGCAGCCGAGGTTACACGGCAGAAGCCGCCGTGTTCATCGGAGGCCTTGAAAAGATCGGGTCGCCGGAAGACCTGAAAAAGCTCGGCCTGCCCGTCGTGATGCAGGACAATGTTCTTTCCGCAATCGTGGAAGCCATAACAACGTATCGCCCCGACGTGGTCATTGACCTGAGCGACGAGCCGGTTGTCACTTACAGGCGGCGCTTTGAGTTCGCAAACCTGATCCTGAGCATGGGCGCAGTCTATGAGGGCGCCGACTTCAGGTTCTCGCCGCCGAAGTATGAAGACGTGTGCGAAAAGCCCTCCATCTCGGTCGGCGGCACCGGCAAGCGAGTGGGAAAGACGGCGCTCGCCGCGTACGTGGCGCGCGCGCTCAGCGACCAGGAGGGCGTCACCGCCGGCTACAAGCCGTGTATCGTCACAATGGGCCGGGGCGGACCTCCGCAGCCCGAAGTGATCGAGGGCGAACATATCCGTATGACTCCCGAGTATTTCCTCGGGGAAAGCAAGAAGGGCAAACACGCCGCGAGCGACCATTACGAGGACGCGCTCATGACGCGCCTTACCACGATAGGCTGCAGGCGATGCGGGGGCGGGTTTGCAGGTGTCGTGTTTACCTCGGTCGTTCCGGAAGGGGCGCGCGTGGCAAACCGGCTGCCCGCCGATTTCGTCATCTTCGAGGGAAGCGGCGCCTCGATGCCGCCGGTCCGGACCAACGCCTGGGCCTTGGCGGTCGGCGCTCACCAGCCGCTCGAATATATTACCGATTACATGGGCCCCTACCGCATCCGCATGACGGACCTTTGCGTGCTCACCATGTGCGAGGAACCCCTCGCCGACAAGGCGAAGGTTTCGCAGATGGCCGACCGAATACGCTCCTTGAATTCTTCCATTCGCCTCGTGAAAACAGTTTTCAGGCCTAAGCCGCTGGACGATATCCGCAACGAGCGCGTGCTTTTCGTAACCACGGCGCCCGTTGCGGCGGGTCCCACCCTTCGCGACAGCCTGGAGCGAGAATTCGGGTGCGAAGTCGTCGGCATGAGCCATCATCTCTCGAACCGGCCCAAGCTCAGGGCCGACATCGCCGAAATCATTCGAACAGGCGATCCGACGGTACTGCTCACGGAGGTCAAGGCCGCCGCCATCGATGTCGCAACCGCGTTGGGTCTCGAGGCGGGACTGCGCGTCGTGTATGCCGACAATATCCCGATCGAGGTGGAACCAGGACCGACCCTGGCCGAGGAGACTCTCCGACTGGCAGAACTGGCCGTTGAACGTTTCAAGAGGAAGTCGCATGAAGAGATCGCGTAAGGCTGTGATGCTCATAATAGACGGCTTGGGTGACCGGCCTCTCGAGGAACTGGGAGGGCTGACCCCGCTCGAGGCGGCCTACACACCCTGTTTCGATAAGCTTGCCAAAGAAGGTATTACCGGGCTCATGGACCCGCTTTCGCCAGGAATACGCGTCGGCACCGATGTCGGCCATCTCGCGCTGTTCGGTTACAACCCTCTCAAGGTTTACTGGGGACGCGGACCCATCGAGGCGGCGGGCGTCGGCATCGACCTCAAACCGGGTGACGTAGCGCTCAGATGCAACTTCGCGACCGTGAACGAGAACATGGCCATCGTCGACCGCCGCGCAGGAAGAATCCGACACACCCAACCGCTCGCGGCATCCCTCGACAACATGAAGCTCGGCGAAGCTGTCCAGGTCATATTCAGGTCCGCTACCGAACACAGAGCGGTGCTCGTCCTCAGGGGCGAGCGTCTCTCGGCGGAAATCACCGACTCCGACCCCGGCCATATCGTGGACGGCGAGTCGGTCCGAGAAGTCAGGCCGAAGCGGCCCGGCCATTCCCTCGCCGAAAAGACGGCCCACCTGGTCAACGAGTTCGTCCATAATTCTTATGAAATATTGCGCGGACACGAACTCAATAAGGACCGCATCAAGAAAGGACTCCTCCCGGCAAACATCGTCATCACCCGTGGCGCCGGCATGACGGTAAAGATGCGAAGTCTCGCAGAACGGTTCGATATCAAGGGTTGCTGTGTGACGGGCGAAAGCACCATCATCGGCATTGCCAACATGGCCGGCTTCAAAGTGCTCACCAACGAGAAGCTCACCGCCAACATCGACACCGACCTCGACGAAAAGGCCCGGCTGGTTCTCGAAGGATTGAAGGAGGCCGACCTGGTCGTCGTCCACGTGAAAGGCGTCGACCTGATGGCTCACGACAATAAGCCCCGCGAGAAAATGGCGTTCATCGAGAGCACCGACCGGATGCTCCAGAAGATCATGGACGGCCTCGAGAATCCCGAAGATACTTACATCGCAATCACCGCAGACCACTCGACTCCGTGTGACATCTGCGAGCACAGCGCCGACCCGGTCCCCGTTCTGATCCACGGCAAGGGCGTCCTCGTGGACGCGGTGTCCTCATACGGCGAACGCGCCTGCGCCAGGGGCGGACTCTGCCGCATCCGCGCCAACGATTTCCTCCTGTGCCTGCTCGACCTTATGGGCGTGACCTACAGGTTTGGAAGTTAGCCTTACGAATACGGTCTCGAAACTCCGTAGGGGCGCGCGGGCGTGCGCCCACCCGGACAACACAAAGACGAATCACAAGGAAGGAACATGCTTCTTGCCAGAGACATCATGACCAGAGAAGTCGTGACGGTCGAGCTCTCGGCCTCAGTCCGTGAACTCTCCAAGCTGCTCACCGAGCGCCGCATCACCGGCGTGCCTGTCGTCGACGGACAGCGGAGACTGGTAGGGATGGTCTCCATGCGCGACCTGATTCGCGAACAGGTCCTCGCGATGGGAGAAACACCCGAATACCACGAGATTTCCGAACTGTTCTCGTCCGCTCTTTATACCGAAGAGACCGAGGGGATGTCCTACAAACACCTGTGGGTCGAAGAGATAATGTCGCGCGACCTGCATACGGCGGAAGAGTCAACCCCCGTCCGTGAAATATGCGACATCATGCGCAGGGACCGCCTTCATCGCGTGCCGATACTGAAGGACGGCAAGGTCATCGGCATTGTAACCGCGACCGACATCATTCGAGCGATTTCCGAAGGCAGGCAGCTCGATTAGAGGTTTGTTACCCTTGTCTTCGAGCGTGCCGGCGTCCGGCGTTGCCTCCTTTTCACGGGCGACTTCCATGTCACAGCCAGCAAGCCTCTCAGCACCCTGCGATCCCGAATCCTCGCGGCAAGCACACGGTCTGAAGCGTTTCGGCACGTTACCGAACAAATCCTCAGGTCAAGCGTGTTTAGACAGTAGCCGGGGCAGTTTTCCTTTCCCGTGCACAACTCGTTCGAGCACTCCTTTTCTCGCAGGTCGGCGAAATCGGATGCCCTGATTCCAAAATACTGGCCGCAGCCCCTGACGCCATGTTGAAACAGGAAATGGTTGTACTTGCGATTCACGAAGTCCGGCTGGTACCCCACGAGCTTCACCTTGGCGTCCCGCAGCAGGTCATCCCTCGTCTTCCAGACCTTTCCGCACGTGCAGTGTCTGTATTCGGCTTTCCCGGATACCTCCATGACAATCTCCTCTTTGAGGGGTTTGACCCCTATTGCCCCAGAACCTCGGCCCGAAGAGTTCTCTTTA
>CAZEBC010000244.1:0-5095 GCA_964510165.1 uncultured bacterium | reverse complement strand
CCTTCATCTTCCGCCCTAATCTCCTTTGACACCCTATCCGCAAAAGGTGTATCATAAATCTATAGAGCATAACGCGTTGGAGTTGAAATCAACCCCCATGACCGAATTAGCTTCTCTCCTGAAAAACATAAGAAGGTATCGCCGACGCTCCGACCTCAAGTTGGTCGAACGCGCGTATTCCTATGCCGAGCAGGCCCACCAGGGCCAGATGCGGCTTTCGGGCGACCCCTTCATGACCCATTGCGTGAAGGTGGCCGAAATTCTGACCGACCTTCGCCTCGACTCCACTACCATCGCATCCGGCCTCCTACACGATGTCCTCGAGGACACCCACCACACAAAGGAGGACCTCGAGCAGCAGTTTGGCCCTGAAGTCGCACGCCTCGTCGAAGGCGTCACTCAGATGGGTCGCGTCAAGTTCAAAAGCAGCGAGGAACAACAGGCCGAAAACATCCGCATGATGCTCATCGCGATGGCCAGGGACGTCCGCGTCATCCTCATAAAACTCGCGGACCGTCTTCACAACATGCAGACTTTGAAGTATCTCCCGAAGGAAAAAATTCAGTCTATATCGACCGAAACTCTCCAGATATACGCCCCGCTCGCGCACCGGCTCGGCATCGCCAAAATCCGCTCCGAACTCGAAGACCTCGCCCTGCGATACCTGCATCCGGAAGTCTATTACCAACTGGTCGAAAGCATCGCGGAAAAGAAGGTCCAGCGCGAAAAGGAAATCCAGGAGTTCTGCGCGTTACTAAAGACTGAACTCAGGAAGGCGGGCATCAAGGCCGACGTCACCGGCAGGCCCAAACATTTCTACAGCATCTACCGCAAGATGGTGGACCAGCGAAAGGGCTTCGACGAGATTTTCGACCTCAGGGCGCTCCGCGTTATCACCAACAGCCTGAAAGACTGCTACGGAGCGCTCGGCATCGTCCACACGCTGTGGACGCCCGTCCCCGGCCGCTTCAAAGACTACATCGCGATGCCCAAGACCAACATGTACCAGTCGCTTCATACCACCGTGCTCGGCGCGCGCGGCGAACGCATTGAAATCCAGATACGAACCGAAGAAATGCATCGCACCGCCGAGAACGGCATCGCCGCCCATTGGCTCTATAAGGAGACCGGCGACGAATCGGCCGAACGGTTCGACGAACGACTGGTCTGGCTCAGACAATTGCTGGAGTGGCTGCAAGACCTCAAGGACCCGAAGGAGTTCATGGAGAACCTCAAACTGGACCTGTTCTCGGGCGAGGTCTACGTGTTCACTCCCAAGGGAAAGGTCATCGAACTCCCGGCAGGCTCCACCGCCGTGGACTTCGCCTACGCCATCCATTCCGACATCGGCAACCACTGCCACGCCGCCAAGGCCAACGGGCGCATGGTCCCCCTCAAGTACCGCCTCAGGCAGGGCGATGTCATCGAGATCATGACCTCGAAGAAACAGATGCCCCGCCGCGACTGGCTCGATTTCGTGCAAACCTCGCGCGCCCGAAGCAAGATTCGCCACTGGCTCAGGATCAGCGAAAAAGCGCTGGAAGAGCCGGAGGAAAAGGAAGAGCGCCCCAGACTCCAACCCCGCGCCGAAACCCTCAAGAAAGCCACCCTCCGCGAGACCGACATCGGCGTGGCCGGTGTCAGCAACATGCTGGTCCGCTACGCCAAGTGCTGCAACCCGCTTCCCGGCGACATCATCAGAGGATACATCACGCGCTCGCGGGGACTCTCCATTCACCGAGACGGCTGCCCCAACATCCCCAACGACGACTCCGCCCGCCTCATGACCGTCAACTGGGACGGCCGAAAAGGACAATCAATCTACCCGGCCAGCATACGCGTCAAGGCGACCAACCGAACCAATCTCCTTGCCGATATCCTCGCCTCCATCCGCGAACTCAATGTCAACATCACCTCCGCAAACGCATATGGCCGCAAGGACGGCACCGGCATCTGCGACTTCACCATCGAGGTCACCGACCAGAGCCAGCTCAACAACATCATCTTCGCCATCAGGCGCGTCGAGGGCGTCTACAGCGTCCGCCGCAGTTCCCTCCGCGAAACCTGACCCCTCACACGCTGCCGTAGCGCATCACGCCCCGGCGTGACTGCCTGCTCTGTCTCCGTGCCCCTTCGTGACTCTTCGTGTCCTTCGCGGATAAACCTCTTCGCTTTCCGTTTTCTCGTTCAACCCTAAACGCTGAACCCTGTACCTACTTCAGATTCCCCTTCGCCGTTATCGTGATCTCCCGCTTGCTCCCGTTCAGATAGTTCAAAGAAATAATGTTCCACTCCTTGCTGCCCGAATCATAACTCCAGATGTACGCGATGTTCCCCTCTTCGTTGCTCGTCATGAACTCCCGCGTCATCGGCTCCACATCGGCCCGCGTCTCCCTCCCAACCCAGAACGCCGCCAGCGCCACCAGCAACGCCAACTGAATCACCGCTATCTTCTTCCACATACGCGCTCCTCCCTTCCCATCACCATTTCCATCGAGAAAATCCCACATGGTTCATCCGTCTCAGTCCATGTTCGTCCGTGAGCGTCCGTGGACCAACAGAATAAACAGCAGAATCAGCGCCGACACGCTCGCAACCGTGATGCCAATCCCCAGTCGGATTGACGCGGGGCGATACTCGAACTCCACAACGTGCCGCCCCGCAGGGACTGCGACGGCGCGGAACATATAGTCGGCCCGGATAATCTCCGCCGGCTGGCCGTCCAGCCGCGCGCGCCAGCCGGGGAAATGCGTGTCGGCGAGAACCAGCAGCGAGTTCCCCGGCGTCTCAACCTCGAGAACAACTCTCGCGAGCAGGTCCTCCCGGAATTTCACGGCCCCCTCGGAAACATCCATCGAATCGAGCGGAAACGGCAAGCGTGAACCGGGCGGGATTATCGTTGCCGACGCCGGATCGAAATCCTCCGACCTCAGCAAATCAAGGGTCTCCTTCTCCCCCGCCTCTATGACCCTCGATACCAGGAACGCCCTCGGCATGGCGCTGCCGATTTCGAAAACCATATACTCGTCGCTCCTGAAAACCAGCGGATAACGCACGCGAGCAGACGGGTCTTCGTCCGACAGTTGGATCAGGTACTTCACCGCCAGCAGCCTCATCGAGGATGAACCCAAGTCGGAAACAGCCTGTGAATACGCGATCGCGAGCGGATGATTCTCAGGCGCAGCGTTCGCCAGATACGCCGCGTAGCGGCCCGGTATCTGGCCCTCATAGCCAAACGCGTTGCGCAGGCCATACAGCATGGCCCTGTCGGCGGCGTTCCGCTGCGGAAAACGCGCGCGCATCCCCACCCGGTAAGGCCCCACCCGGCTCTTGACAAATTCCACCAGGTCAACCGGAAGCAGGTATTCCTCCTCGGGCATGCCCATGACGAACCTTCGATTCGCGCCGTAGAGATCAAGCAAGACCGTGACGGCCAATGCCGCCGCCGGAATCCACACGGGAAGCTTTCGTGTGGCCGTCATCAGGACAACCACAGCCGTCAACGCGCACAAACCGGCCCCGCGCGCCAGGCTTAGCGCGGCAACCCTTCGGAGCGCACCCGAAGACAGCGATTCTACGGCCGCCTGGTTTCCCCATGCCCGCATCAACCACTGCCACAGGCCGCTCTCAGGCGTTGCGGCGTACACCAAGACCGCGCACACAAGAATGACCGCCGTCACGCCCAGCAGAACAACCGAGTACCCCCTCGTCGCGTGCGGAGGAGATGAGGCAAGCAGCGCATCGAACCCAAGCGCGCCCAGCATCGCTGCCGCGAAGGATACAATGCCCAGAAACCGCGCCGGATTCCGAAACTGTCCGAACACGGGCAAGGCATACAACGCGCGGAAAACCGGCGTGAAGCCGCCCAATGCAAGCACAAGCGACACGACCAGCACTATGGCAAGCACAATTGAAGTCCTTTTGCTCTCCCCGCCAAAGGCCAGCGGCGCAAGCAAAAGAAGTGGAACCGAAATGAACGCCGTAGTGTTCCACCAGCTCTCCCGCCCCCAATACGTGGAATTCAACACATTACCGAAAAAGTCGGGCGCAATGAACGTGATGAACTTCTCCGGCGGCATCGAATCCGACACCACAAACTCATACGGCAACTTCGAGGGGCGATCGCTATGACGCGCGAACTCGGCGGCAGGCGCAACCTCAACCGCCGCTATGCCCGCCGCAAACACTATCGCCGCAACAAACACTAGCGTCCTCTTGCCCATCGCCTTCAGGGTCTGCCCATCGGAAGCAGGCGACAACACCATGTACAGAAACGCGCACATCAACGAATACAGCACGATCTGCGGGTGACCGCCCATCATCTGCATCCCGACAACAATTGCGCCCCCACCGAGCCGGGCGAGCGGAAAACGCCCGCGAGCGATGTGGTGCACGCACAGGAACAGCGCCGGAATCCACGTCAGCGAATTGAGCGGTGTGATATGGCCGGCTAGGACGTAGGCAATCGGAATCCCCCCAAACGCATATCCAAAAGACCCCGCCAGCGCGGGAAGCGCACGCGCTCCGATCACCCTCAAAAAGAGCAGGCTGAACAGCCCGGCAAGGAACAGATGAATCAGAACCGTATAGTTCACCGCGAGTCGGGTCGGCAGAATCCAATGCGCCACGTTCAGCGGATAAAACGCCGCGTTCTGGATTTGCCCGAGCAGCGGCATCCCGCAAAAAATGTAGGGGTTCCAGGAGGGCATCCGGCCCGACCTCAGCAACTCGAAGGTCAAATCCCTCGTCGGATAGACCACGGAAACGATGTCCAGTCCCGCAATCAGCGTTCCTGTGCTGAGCGGTTCCCACAGAAACAGACACGCCGTCACCAGCAGGACGACCGGACACCCAAACCTGACCAGAGATGATTCCCGCTCAGACATTCGACTCCCCATAACCGTTTCAGGACTGACAATAAGGGTGAAGACGGCTCGCATGTGTGGTAATGACGGAAATATATCATATGGGCCAAGGAAGGTTCAAACTGTGGCAGAGCGCGAATGGCCGCGAGAACATACAAAAAGTGGGCCCAGTAGGACTCGAACCTACGACCCGCTGATTATGAGTCAGCTGCTCTAACCAACTGAGCTAT
>CAZEBC010000243.1:0-5165 GCA_964510165.1 uncultured bacterium | reverse complement strand
GGTGCGAATTCATTCGCACAACCCGGTAATTCATTCGGACAACCAGAACTTTAACCAAAAACCAGAAACCAGAGACCCGCGGCTTTGCCGCGCGTCCATTGCCAATAACAAGCTCCCTCATTACCCAATGCGGATGTTGAGAAATCACATGATATTGTGATATCGTTGAGCCGTCAAACCGGCGCGTTTCACTTCAGGAAACGCACAAGGGAAAACACATGCACACACGCTTGACCGATAATCGGCCTCCAAAAATCCGCGCGACCGGCCGCATGAAGGAAATGATGTCGCTCTATTATCTGGGAGCCAAGAACGCCGCCGACAACAACCGCAAGGTCGCCTGGATAACCGGCGGCGGGCCGGTCGAGCTTTTAATCGCAATGGATGTGATCCCGGTGTACCCGGAGAACCATGCAGCCATGTGCGGCGCGGCCAGGATGGGAGTAGAGCTTTCGCAGGTGGCGGAGCGGGCGGGTTACTCGCCAGACATCTGTTCTTATGCCCGCTGCGACATCGGCTCTTACCTGACCGGAAAGAGTCCGATCATGGGACTTCCGAGGCCGGACTTCGTCATGTGTTGCAACAACACCTGCGGCATGGTGACGAAGTGGTACGAAGTCCTGACCCGCCACTTCGATGTCCCCATTGTTTACTTCGACATGCCCTACTCACATGACGAATTGACGCCGCACGCGCTCGATTACGTCACGCGACAAATACGTCGCGCCATCGGCCAGCTTGAGTCGCTGCTCGGCAGAAAATTCGACATGGACCGCTTCTGCGACGTCGCAACCCATTCGAGCCGCGCATCGCGCCTGTGGGGAGAAATCCTGGACATCTGCAAGCACACGCCCTCGCCGATGACCGCGTTTGACGGCTTCATCCTGATGGCGCCGATTGTCACCCTGCGCGGCACGCCCGAAGTGATAGATTTCTACGAGACTTTGAAACAGGAACTCGAAGAGCGCGTGGCGAACGGCATCGCCGCAGTTCCTGACGAGAGGTATCGTCTCCTCTGGGACAATCTGCCCGTCTGGTTCAGGCTGCGCGATTTGTCCGAAATACTTGGCTCGCTCGGGGCGTGCGTCGCGGCTTCCACCTACCTAAACGGCTGGGTGTCATACGAACTCGACGCGTCCAGACCGATCGAGAGCCTGGCGTGCGCGTACAGTTCGGCTTTTATCAATATGAGCATCGAACATCGGGCCAGACTGATGCGCCAGATAATCGAGGGCTATTCGATTGACGGCGTCATCTACCACTCCAATCGGAGTTGCCGCCCGTATTCTTTCGGGCAATACGACATAAAAAGCATGCTGACCGAATGGACGGGCGTGCCCGGCGTTTTCATCGAGGCCGACATGACCGATGAACGCGCCTACGCGGACGGCCCCGCCCGCACCCGCATAGAAGCCTTCATCGAGACGCTCGGTAAATCAGGGACACGATGAAATTATGGCGGCTGAATCGGGGACATGATGATTCATCCCGTCCCCGATTTGTACGTTGCGATATATATTATTGTGCATCTCGCACAAACATAACCGTTCGTCATTCCCGCGCAAGCGGGAATCCGCAATGGCCACGGTATCAAACATGCGCAATCAGTTGTCGCGCTACATATAATTTGAGGTGAACTGATGCCGCAAAAAATAAGAGTCGCTGCGATTCAGATGTGTGCCGATTTCGGGAACGTGGATAATAATCTGCGAAAGGCCGAGACGTTGCTCAAACACGCGCTCGAAAGCGGCGCTAAATGGGCGATCCTGCCTGAGTTTTTCACAAGCGGAGTCGGCTTTCATCCGGCGATGCATGCCGCCGCGCTTTCTCTCGAAGGCCCCGCACTCTCGCTCATGCACGAGATGGCCGGCGCATACCAGGCCGTTGTCGGCGGCTCTTTCATTTGCAGGCGCGAAGCCAACAACTACAACACGTTCCTCCTCGTATTTCCCGACGGCTCATATCGTACGCACGATAAAGACATCCCGACCATGTGGGAGAATTGCTATTACATTGGCGGCAGCGACGACGGAATCCTCGAAACGCCTATCGGAAAAGTCGGCGCCGCCATGTGCTGGGAATTCGTGCGAACGCAGACGGCGCGGCGACTCCGCGGCAAGGTGCAAATGGTGGTCGGCGGCACTTGCTGGTGGGACTTGCCCCGGCGCGGCCTCAAAATGCCGCAATCGCTCTCGACGCGCAACAGGCAAATCCTTCACGACACGCCCAGCCGTTTCGCGAAGCTGGTGGGCGCGCCGGTCATCCATGCCTCACATGCGGGAGAATTCGCGGGAGGTTCGCCATGGCTCCCCGGTGTGCCGTACGAATCGGTGTATCTCGGTGAGACCCAGATTGTCGATGCCGCCGGAAAAATCCTGGCGCGACTCGCGCGGGAGGACGGGGAAGGATTTATTACCGCGGACATCACGCCCGGCAGTATTCCTCCGGCCGAGACCATTCCTGATCGCTTCTGGATACCCGATCTTCCCTGGCTCATTCGATTCGCCTGGACTTATCAGAACGCGCACGGACGAAGGTATTACAGAAAGGCGAACAGCAAAGGATTGCTCGCGACGGCGGTTAAATCAGGGACACCATAATTTTATATTGTCCCTGATTTTACACGAGGTGCACGCTCGCATTTTCTTGACATTCAGCACCACCGTAGCTATACTAATGCCTGATAACTCCCCTGAGCGCTTGATTTTATAAGGATTTCGGCTGAACCACCATGATTATCATAATGAAGCGAGACGCCACGGAGGAGAGTCTCCAGCACGTGGTCGAAGTGATAGAAAAGCTCGGCTACAAGGCTCACCTCATCCGAGGCGTCGAGCGGACAGTCGTGGGCGCAGTCGGCGACGAACGCGGCAAGACGAGGCTCGAATCGCTCAAGGCGGTGCCGGGCGTTGAAAACGTCGTCCCCATCCTCAAGCCCTTCAAGCTCGTGAGCCGCGACTTCAAGAACGACGACACCGTAATAGACGTCGATGGCGTCGGCATCGGCGGACGCGAAATCCAGGTTATCGCCGGCCCGTGCAGCGTCGAGTCGCGCGAACAGATGCTCGAGATCGCCGATATCGCGCGAAAGGGCGGGGCGAAGATACTCCGAGGCGGCGCCTTCAAGCCTCGCACCTCGCCTTACAGTTTTCAAGGACTTGAAGAGAAGGGACTGGAACTTCTGGCCGAGGCGAGAGAGCGCACCGGGCTGAAGATCGTGACCGAGGTGATGGACAGCTATCATGTTGATGTCGTCGCCGAATACGCCGACATCCTCCAGGTCGGCACGAGAAATGTACAGAATTTTGCTCTTCTCAAAAACCTCGGGCGCGTGAACAAGCCGGTGCTGCTAAAGCGCGGCATGATGTCGACCATCGAAGAGTTTCTCATGTCCGCGGAGTATATCCTGTCGGAGGGCAATTACCGCGTCATTCTGTGCGAGCGCGGCATCCGCACATTCGAGACGTCGACCCGGAGCACGCTCGATTTAAATGCGATCCCCGTCATAAAAAAGCTTAGCCATTTGCCGATTATCGTGGACCCAAGCCATGGGACCGGCAGGTGGGACCTGATCCTCCCCATGTCGAAGGCCTCCCTCGCCGCCGGGGCTGACGGCCTGATGATCGAGATCCATCAACGCCCCGAGGAAGCATTCTCCGACGGCTACCAGTCGTTGATTCCAAAACGGTACTACTCGCTGATGACCGAGATCAAGCCTCTGGTAGCGGCGATGGGCAGAACAATGGCCTGATTGAAAGGTTTGCGGTGGAAGAGCACAAGGAAGTCTTTGAGCCGCGCCCGGACGTGGAGCCGGTACCCAGCGAACAACCCGCCGAACCCATCGTCTCGGGCGGAGCCGCCGAAGAATCGGACAAGGAACTTACCGCTGAGAACCTCCCCGACGAGCAGCTTCGCTCCATAATCGGGGTGTTACTCCTGGTCAGCGACCGTCCGCTGTCGGTCTCGAAAATCGAGGAGGTGCTCGAGGGGCCGACCGCAGCGAAAATAAGAGAAATCATAAGCCAGATACAACAACACCTTGCCGAACAGAGATTCCCATTCCAGGTGCGTGAAGTGGCGGGGGGCTACGTCCTGTCGTCGCTTCCCGAGTATGCGCCCTGGGTTCGCAAGTTCTTCTCTCCCAAACTCAAGGCGTCCAAGCTCTCCCAGGCCGCGCTCGAGACGCTGGCCGTCATCGCATACAAGCAGCCCATTACGCGCGCCGAGGTCGAGGCGGTTCGCGGCGTCAACATTGACAGCACGCTTCGGACCCTTCTGGACAAGCGCCTCGTGGAGATAGTCGGCTACAAGGACGTTCTCGGCAAACCCGCCACCTATGGAACCACCAATGAGTTTCTGCTTCACTTCGGCCTCAAGGCGCTGAGCGACCTGCCCTCCATCGAGGAACTGCGCGGCCTCAAACCCGAGAAATGAGACTCCAACGCTTCCTTGCGCTCGCGGGCGTCGCGTCGCGCCGCCGCTGTGAAGGACTGATAACCTCTGGCCGCGTGAAAGTCAACGGTGAAGTCGCCCGTGAACTCGGAACCAAGGTAGACCCCGATCGCGACGTTATCGAGCTGGACGGCAAGCGGGTCGTTATCGAGAAGAAAGTCTACGTGCTCCTGAATAAGCCACGAGGGTACCTGAGCACCGTGGCCGACGAGCGGGGCCGACCCACCGTGAGCGATCTCGTCAAGGACCTGCCGTTCCGTGTGTTTCCCGTCGGAAGACTCGATATGGACACGCAGGGCGTGATCCTGCTGACCAATGACGGCGCGCTGTGCCATGGACTCACGCATCCCAGGTTCGGGGTTGAGAAGGTCTACCGTGCAGAGGTCGCAGGGAAGCCGTCGAGACAAGCCCTTCAGCAGCTTGCGGAAGGGGTTGACATCGGAGGGGTTACGACGTCGCCCGCCAGGGTGAAGCTCATCCAAGCCGGCGATGACCGCTCGGTCGTGGAGATAACCGTGCACGAAGGCCGAAAGAGACAGATAAAGAGGATGTGCAAGGCGGTCGGGCACCCCGTGCTGCAACTGGATCGGATCGAAGTCGGCGGACTCCGCGCCGGCAGCCTGAAGCCCGGCGAGTATCGGCTGCTGTCGGAGGCCGAGGTCGAGACCTTGAAACAATCGGTTTCGCCGGATAACAAACCTCGATGATTCGGG
>CAZEBC010000242.1:0-5167 GCA_964510165.1 uncultured bacterium | reverse complement strand
CCACACTTCAGTCACTTTTGGATGGTAGGTGCGAATTCATTCGGACAACTTGAAACCGAAAAACCGTCGCGGTTTCTGGTTCCGAGTTTTTCGGGCTACACCGATTGCGGATTTTGGCCTCTCTCAATTTGACACACGCAGGCGCGGCTGTTATAATGGTCACTAAGTTGGTCAAAATAGTGGGGTATATGACCAACCTCGGTCTTCTTTGGTGTGACACGCGTTCTCCAGGAGGAAAGCCATATGGCGACGGTCCGAATTCCTACGCCGCTCAGACGATTCACCAATGGGGCGGAAGAAGTGCCCGCCCGGGGCGACACGGTCGCCGCTGTCATTGACGACCTCGACCGCAATTTCGCCGGTATGAAACACAGGCTCTGCGAGCAGGACGGCAAAATCCGGCGGTTCGTTAATATCTACGTGAACGACGAGGACATACGTTTCCTGCAGAGTCTCGATACGCCGGTCAAGGAGGGCGACGAACTCTCCATCGTTCCCGCCATCGCAGGCGGCAGCGAGTCGCCGCTGACGGGACCAACAGCGCGGCACAGCCGCAAGTTTCGGGTTTCGGGGTCAAGCGCAAGATAATCCTGACGGAAATTCATGATTTTCAGAGTGAATAGTACAGATTACTTTGACTGCGGGTGAACGCAGGGAGTGATCGGGATTGCCACGCCAAAGGCGTGGCTCGCAATGACAGGAGTGAGCGGTAGAAATTTGATGAACTTTACCGAGGAACAGATACACAGGTATAGCCGCCACATCATCCTGAAAGAGGTCGGTGGCGAGGGCCAGAGGAAGCTGCTTGAATCCAGGGCTCTTGTGATCGGCGCGGGCGGCCTGGGCTCGCCTGCGGCCTTTTACCTGGCGGCGGCGGGCGTCGGCACGCTCGGCATTCTCGATTTCGACGTGGTAGACCTCAGCAACCTCCAGAGGCAGATACTGCACCGGACGTGCGACGCCGAGCGCCCGAAGGTGGAATCGGCCAGGGAAACCCTCGAGGCCCTGAACCCCGATATCCATGTCGTCACGCACAACGAAAAGCTCTCCTCGCACAACGTGTTCCGCATATTTGAAGATTATGATGTGATAGTCAATGGTTGCGACAACTTTGCGACGCGCTACCTCATAAACGATGCGTGCGCCATGCTCCACAAGCCGCACGTGCACGGCAGCGTGCTCCTGTTTGAGGGACACGCCACGGTGTTCGACGCGGAGCGAGGGCCGTGCTATCGGTGTCAGTATCCCGAGCCGCCTCCGCCCGGCGCAATGCCCAACTGCCAGGAAGCGGGGGTGCTGGGGGTGCTCCCGGGCATTATCGGGACCGTCCAGGCGGCTGAAACGCTCAAGCTTATCCTCGGCGTCGGGAAACCGCTCATCGGGCGGATGCTCCACGTGGACGCTCTCACGATGTCGTTCCGCGAATACAAGGTTCGCAAAGACCCAGCCTGTCCGCTGTGCGGCGAGGACCCCACGATAACCGAACTCATCGACTACGAGTGGTTCTGCGGACTCGGCGGCAACGGCGAATGATGAATGTGATGAAACACGCGCTTCAAGAGAGTTCCCGCGATTCGCTGCTCGACTATGTTGGCAACACTCCGCTCATCCGGCTCCGAGGACTGGAGCGGGAGGTCGGCGGCCATGTCGAACTCTACGCCAAGGCGGAATGGTTCAATCCCGGCGGCTCCGTCAAGGACCGCGCCGCGCTCCGCATCGTGTCGGACGCCGAGAAGGCGGGAATCCTGACCAGGGACAAGACTATACTCGAGTCGACCTCGGGCAACACCGGCATCGCGCTTGCCATGATCGGGGCTGCCAGGGGGTATCGTGTCGAAATCGTCATGCCGTCAAACGCGAGCGAGGAGCGCAAGCGCATCATCGAGTCGTATGGCGCAAAGCTCATCTACACAAGTCCGCTTGAGGGGACCGACGGCGCGCAAATGCTGGCGCGTGAATTGTACGACGACAATCCGCGGAAGTATTTCTATGCAAACCAGTACGGCAACAACTCCAACTGGCGCGCGCATTACGAGGGCACGGGCGTCGAAATCTACCGCCAGACGCGGCGGCGCGTGACCCATTTCGTGGTCGGGGCTGGCACCGGCGGCACGATCATGGGTGTCGGGCGGCGTCTGAAGGAATACGATTCACGCATTCGCGTGATTGCGGTAGAGCCTGCCGAGCCGCTCCACGGCATCGAGGGCCTGAAACACATGGGCCACTCCATCAAACCGCCGATATTCGACCCACAGTTTCCCGATGAAACATTAAGCATCGCCACCGACGAAGCCCACATGTGGGTCCGCAAGATGGCGACCGAGCACGGCCTGTTCATAGGGCTTTCGGGCGGCGCCGCGATCGCAGGCATTCTGGCCGTGGCCGGGAGGCTTGATGCGGGCGTCGTGGTCACCGTTTTGCCCGACGGCGGCACCAGATACCTGAGCGTTCGATTCTGAGATTACGTTCATGCTCGTAATTCCCAAGACTGTCCTCGATGACATATGCGCTCATTCCCGCGAGGCGTATCCCGAGGAATGTTGCGGCATCCTCGTCGGTCACGACGAAGGCGACAATCGCGTCATAACGGCCTCATATCGCGCCGACAATGTAAGTTCTGAACGGCGCCACGACCGGTATCTCATCGACGAAAAGAAGCTCATCGAAGTGATCAAAATGGTGCGCGGGCTGCCGGTCGATGTGGTCGGATTCTACCATTCGCACCCCGACTATCCGAGCAAGCCGTCGCAATACGACACCGACAGCGCCGCCTGGCCTGGATACTCCTACGTGATCGTGTCGGTCAGCAAGGACAGAGTCGTGTCGTGCCAGTCATGGGTGATGCCCGACGGCGGCAATTCGTTTGTCGAGCAGCCCATCGGAGAGGCAACGACCGAACCCTTATGAGACATCATCGGGGGTTGTCTTTGCCTTTCGCTTCGTGCTACCATACGGTTGAGGATATTTCCGCTCTATATGTCTGCCGCTTTACATCATGTTTGAATTTAGCGAAGACCAGATCAAACGATACAGCCGCCACATCATCTTGAAAGAGGTGGGCGGCGCGGGACAGAAGAAAATCCGCGAGGCGCGCGTGCTCGTCGTGGGTGCGGGCGGCCTCGGCTCGCCCGCATTGTTCTATCTGGCGGCTGCCGGTGTCGGCACGCTGGGAATCGTGGACAGCGATACCGTTGACCTGAGCAACTTGCAGCGACAGATACTGCACCGCACGGCGGATGTCGGCCGCTTCAAGACCGACACCGCAGCCGAGCGGATACAGGCGCTCAACCCGGACGTCGAGGTCATAAGGCACCGGGTTCGTCTCGGCAAAGATAACGTCCGTCAGCTAGTTCGCGAGTACGATGTTATGATTGACGGTGTAGACAATTTCGCGACCAGATATCTGCTGAACGACGCCTGTTTCTTCGAGCGAAAGCCGCTTGTCGAGGCGGGCGTATTGCAGTTTCTCGGGCAGATCATGACGATAGTCCCGGGCGAGGGGCCGTGTTATCGATGCATTTTCCCCGAGCCGCCGCCTCCCGGGACGGTGCCGAGCTGCCAGGAGGCCGGCATACTGGGGGCAGTGCCAGGAACGCTCGGCGTGCTCGAGGCCGCCGAAGCGCTGAAGTTGATATTGGGGATCGGGAAACCGCTGGTCGGCAGATTGATCATCTATGAGGCGCTCGCGGGTTCGTTCAGGGAGGTCACGATCAGACGAAACCCGAAGTGCCCGCTGTGCGGTGAGCATCCGACAATAACGGAACTCATCGAGTACTCGCCGGAATGCGAGCCCGGTGCCGCGGTATCGGACGGCCATTGATGGCCAAAGAATAATTCAGGAAACAATGGAAACCAAAGAAAGAAAACCGAAAGCGATAGCGCTGCTGTCGGGCGGGTTGGACAGCACGCTCGCCATAAGCATTATGCTCGACCTCGGTGTCGAGGTTGAGGCGCTCAACTTCATGACCATTTTCTGCCAGTGTACCAGTTCGCGGAGGAGCCAGGGCTGCGGCAGCGAGGCGCGCCAAATCAGCAACCTGCTCGGCATTTCCTTGAAAGTCTTCAACGTGACGCCCGAATACATTGAAATGATCAAGCATCCCAAGTTCGGCCGAGGCTCAAGCATGAATCCGTGCATTGACTGCCGCATTTTCATGTTCCGCAAGGCGAAGCAATACATGCAGGAGACGGGCGCCGACTTCATCGTGACGGGGGAGGTGCTCGGTCAGCGGCCCATGTCGCAGCACATGCGCGCCATGATGCTGATCGAGCGCGAGAGCGAGCTCCAGGGCTACGTGCTCCGGCCTCTTTGTGCGAAACTAATGCCGCCGAGCATTCCCGAGAAGGAAGGCCTGATTGACCGACAGAAACTGCTCGATATCAAGGGAAGAAGCCGGAAGCCGCAGTTGCAACTTGCGGCGGAAAGGGGAATAGCTGATCACGCCTGTCCCGCCGGCGGCTGTCTTTTGACGGACAAGTCGTTTGGCCGACGCCTCAAGGACTTGCTCGACCATAATCCCGCGGCGGGCGTGACCGAGATGAAACTGCTCAAGTACGGCCGCCATTTCCGCTTATCCGACGGAACCAAGATAATCGTCGGGAGGGAAAAGGACGAAAACGACAAGCTCGAACAACTTGGCGGCGACTATTGCAAATTCCAGGTGGCCGACCGGCTGGGGCCGGTGACGCTTGCGCCGCGCGGCCTGCCGGAGGAAACAAGGCGGCTTATCTCCTCCATCACAGCCCGTTACAGCCAGGGCAGAGACAGGCCCACTCTCCTCGTGCGACAGTGGGAGAACGGCAAAGAGAGCCTGCTGGAAGTCACGCCGGCAGCCGACCACGAGTTCACCCAGTGGCGGATTGAATAGCTGACATGTGCGATGTTGGCGACCAGTTCTTGTGCGGGCGCACGCCGTGCGCCCCTGCAGAATTACGAATCGGCCGGCAGATTCGATCAAGGGTCTTGTTTGACTTGAACGGTCATTTTTGTTATAATGACTTTATGATTGGCCGGCACTTCAAGATGCCGACCTTTCGCATTTTACCCTCTTTGTAACTTCGCATCGCGACAAGGTTTTGCAGTGGGGTCGTTTCACTGCCGGGCTTTGGTCGTCAGCTGTCTACTCCCAAAAGACAATGTTATACTTGAATTTGTTTCTTTGAGGGG
>CAZEBC010000241.1:0-5223 GCA_964510165.1 uncultured bacterium | reverse complement strand
CCCTCTTGACAAAATGGGAATCATGTGGTTTAATTAGGACCAACCAGTCGGTACTAAAATATGAACGCAAAACAGAAAATACTCGCCGAGGCCTCTAAACTCATTCATACCAAAGGCTTCAATAACACCAGCATCCAGGACATCCTCGATGCCGCCTCGGTCACCAAAAGCAATTTCTACTACCACTTCGACAGCAAGGAACGCCTCGGCCTGGACGTGCTCGCGGAGCGGATCAGCCAGTTCAATACATTCATCATTGAGCCTTCCCTCCGCGCCTCCGACCGAAGCGCCGTCGCGCGGCTCGACGCCTTCTTCGAGAACATAGATTGGCTCGCGGCCAGGCCAGAGGGCGAGCTTGGCTGTCCATTCGGGAACCTGGCGCAGGAGATGAGCGCAATCCATGAACCGCTGAGGCAGGCGCTGAGCGATTTCTTCCGGATGTGCGCCGACTGCCTGGAGCAGTGCCTCGAAGGCGGCAAGAAGACCGGCGAATTCCGCGAGGACATGCCCTCGAGGCGGCTCGCCGAATTCGTGATGGCCCAGGTGCAGGGAGCGTTTCTCTTGAGGAAAACCCACAAGGACGCGGACATCATGCGGAGCAACCTCGGCATGCTGCGTCAATATGTCATGACATGGTCCACGGGACCGAAGGAGGATACTCATGGCTAAGGATGTTTACCAAAAGCTGGCGCAGCATCTTGACGCGATGCCGCAGGGCTTCCCCCCTTCCGAAAGCGGGGTCGAACTGGAGCTCCTGAAGAAAATCTTCACGGAAGAAGAAGCCGAACTCGCGTCGCAGATGAAGATGATGCCTGAGAGCGCGGGCGAGGTTGCCGAACGACTGGGGCGCGACCCGAAGGCGACGGCGGAACTCCTGGAGCGAATGACCTCGAAGGGCCAGCTCATGGGGATCGGCCCGAAGGAGGCTCGCAGGTACGGCGCGTTTCCGTTCATAGCCGGCATTCACGAGTTCCAACTGCCGCGTGTGGACAAGGAATACGTGGATTTGTTCGAGCGTTATTTCGAGGAAGCATTCGCTGAGAAAGTCGCGCGCGAGGTGCCATCGCAGGTCCGCATTTACCCGATCGAGCAGACGCTTGACGAGCAACTCACCGTGCTCCCGTTCGAGAAGGTGTCCAATATGGTCGAGAACGCCAACGCCTGGGCCGTCGCCGATTGCATCTGCCGCAAGGAGAAGCAGATCGCCGGCCAGGGCTGCGGCAAGACCATGAATAACTGCGTCGCGTTCTCGGCAGACCCGCACGGCTTCGATATCGAGTATCGCGGCGCCCGCAAGGCGACAAAACAGGAGGTGCTCGATCTTTTGAAGAAGGCGGGTGAAGAGGGCCTCGTGCACACCTCGTGGAACGTGCAGGGCGACCATGTGTTCGTCTGCAACTGCTGCACATGCTGCTGCCTCGTGCTTCGCGGGATCAAGAAGGCGCCGCAGTTTGCCGCCCGCTCGAACTACTTCGCTCAGATAGACGCCGACACGTGCGTCGCGTGCGGCCTGTGCGCCGACGAGCGCTGCCCAATGGACGCCATCGCGAGTGCGGGCGAGGCCTACGAAGTGAACCGCGAGCGCTGCATCGGGTGCGGCGTGTGCGTGGTCACATGCCCGAGCGGCGCGCTCTCGCTCAAGCGCAAGGCGGAAGACGAGGTCGACATTCCGCCCGAAAACATTATTACCTGGACGATGGAGAAAGCGCAGAAAACCGGCCGAACGATGGAGGGACTCATATAGGCCCTGCTAAGGAGAGAGTGATGAGTGAGTGGAAGAAAACAACGTGTTGTCTTTGCGCCGTAAACTGCGGGCTGGAAGTCCAGACCGAGGGCAACCGCATAACTAAGACGCGCCCTGACAAGGATTCTCCCAGGAGTCAGGGGTATGCATGCAGAAAAGGGCTGTCAATTTCATATTTCCAGGATCACGGGGATAGGTTGACACATCCATTGAAACGGGTGGGCGAAAGATTCGAAAGAATCTCATGGGAGCAGGCGACGACCGAGATCGCGGCCAAACTGAAGAAAATCGTGGACGCGCACGGCCCAAAATCGCTTGCGCTCATGGGCGGCGCCGGCTTGGGCGATCATTTGGGAGCGCCTTTTGCCTCAGGGCTGCTGCATGGGCTGGGTTCGAAATATCATTACACGGCGCTTTCGCAGGAATTGACGGGTTACTTTTTTATCCAGGGAGAAGCGTACGGCAGGCAGGCAATGCATCCGTTCCCGGACGTCGAGCATACGGATGTGCTGGTCCTTTGGGGCAGTAATGCATGGCGCGCCCACCAGATGAACAGAGCGCGTCCGGTCATTACAGCCATAAGCAAAGACCCCGAGAAACTGCTGATAGTGATCGATCCCTGCAAGACTGAGACCGCCGACCGCGCCGACATCCATATAGCGCCAAGGCCTGGCACCGACGCCCTTCTCATGAAGGCCATGATTGCCATACTGCTTGAGGAAAACATATACAATAAACAGCACATCGAACACTACACGACCGGCTTCGATGAGATAAAACGGCATTTCGAAGGCTTCAACATCACCGAAGCCATGAAGGTCTGCCGTCTCGATGAAGAAGAAATCCGCGAGTTAACCAGACTTCTGGCCGGGCGCAAGTGCAGCATTCGGTCGGACCTCGGGCTCTTGATGAGCCGCAACAGCACGATCAACTCATATGTCGAGATGCTCCTGCTGAATCTGCTGGGACGCATCGGCAAGAATGGCGGCAATGTGTTTCTGGGTCACGTCTTAGAGTTCGGCCCGCACACGCCGATTGACGATCCTAATAATTGGCGGACGACCGAGACAGATTTCCCGGCAATCATGGGCCTGCATCCGCCAAACGTAATGCCCGAGGAGATTATGAGCGATAAACCCGAGCGGCTCCGTGCGGTTATCGTGTCTAATTCCAATCCGCTCAGGTCCTATGCCGACACGAAAGCTTACGAAGAGGCGTTTGCCAGGCTGGACCTTCTCGTGACCGCGGACATAGCGATGTCCGAGACGGCACGCCTCTCTCACTATGTCCTGCCCGCCAAATCGCCCTATGAAAAATGGAGCGGGACCTTCTTCTCGTGGAAATATCCGGAGTGCTATTTTCACCTGCGGCGCCCCGTGTGCGAATCCGTTGGCGAGCCCAGGGAGGACGGCCAGATATGGACGGATATCGCCGACACGCTCGGACTCATCCCCGAATATCCCGCTGAACTTGAGGAACTGGCGGCAAAGGACCGCCTGCAATACGCCATGGCGCTGATGGGTTACCTGGACGAGAATCCCGACGGCGCCGCCACGCTGCCTTTCGTGGTCGCAAAGACCCTCGGCAAGGCTTTGGGGTCGGTTCAACTCTCTGCCGTCTGGGCCGTACTGGCTCAGTATTCTCAGACCGGCGGCGCGAAGCTCGAGCGCGCGGGCTATGAGCTGACTCCCATGCTCGGCGATCAGTTATTCCAAAGACTGCTGGATTCGGCCGACGACCTGTTACTCGGCGTGCAGGATACGGAAAACAATATCGGCGAGAATATTAAGACCCCTGACGGAAAGATTCATCTGCATATTCCGGTACTGGACGACTGGATGGACAAAATCAATCCCACAGACGAACTTAGGTCGCTCGAAAATCCCAATCCCAACTATCCGATGACGCTGATGGCGGGCGCGCGCAGTGACTTCAACGCCACGACACGTATGCGCAACAAAGAATGGATCACCGACAAACATCCCTGCACAATGCGGATCCATCCGGAAGATGCCAGACAATTGGGGCTTGAGACCGGGGGGCTGGCGCTCGTGGAGACAGAGGCTTCTTCGGTCGAGGTGGAGGTCGAGATCAGTGAGAGAATCTGCCGCGGGATAATAGTCATTCCGCACGGCTTCGGCCTCGAACACTGCGGGGAGACCGTTGGCGTGAACGTGAACTGCCTCACGCCGGCCCGCAATCGCGATCCGCTCGCCGCGACCCCCTTGCACAAATCCGTGCCATGCAGGGTATCGGCGAAATAAATAAGGAACGACCAAGAAACGACCTCATTCTCAAGAAAGATGTGGGGGCACGATTGACTGGAGAATGATGGCCCCTTGGAAGAAAAAGGAGGAAAGCATCATGTCCGACGTTTACGAAAAGCTAGGGGAACGACTCGATATGTTTCCGCAGGGTTTCCCGAAAACCAAGAGCAGGGTGGAGATTAAGATATTGCGAGAGCTCTTCAGCGAAGAAGAAGCCGGCATCATGCTGCATGTGCGTCCGTATCCCGAGCCGCCCTCGGCCGTGGCCGCGCGGATGGGAGCCGACGAAAGGGAGTTGGCGGGCAAGCTCTACGACATGTCGAAGAGGGGACTCATCCTTCGCGGCAGAGTTTCTCAGGACGAGGCTTTCTATTTCCTCGCGCCTTGGGTGGTTGGCATTTGGGAGTTCCAGGTTAAGAACTTGACCGATGACAACATCAAGCTGTACAAAGAATACCACGAAGAGGGTATGGTGCCCCAGCGCGAGGGCGTCAAGACGGCTGGGTTCCGAGTCATCCCCGTGCAGGAGGAGGTACAGGACGACTCCGAGGTCGAGACCTACGAAAAGGTGTCCGAGATCATAGAGAACAGTACACGGTTTGCTGTCGCAGACTGCATCTGCAGGAAAGAGGCAAAGATGCTCGGACACGGCTGCGACAAGCTCATGGAAGGCTGCATGATGTTCGACATGGCGGCCGATTACTACATCGAGAACGGGTTTGGCCGCGAGATCACCAAGGACGAGGCCAGACAGGTGCTCAAGAAGGCGGAAGAGGACGGCCTCGTGCACCATTCATCAAACCATCTCGGCAAGAAGATCTTCATATGCAACTGCTGCGGATGCTGCTGCAAGGCGCTTGCCCATATCACAAAGTATAATCATCCGGATGCCATCGCAAAGTCAAACTACTACGCCGTCGTCAATGAGGGCGAATGCAGCGCGTGCGAAACCTGCCTCGGCCGATGCCAAGTGGGCGCGATCAAGATTGTGGACGACGCAGCCGTCGTCAGGCGGGAGGCTTGCATCGGATGCGGGCTGTGCGTGTCCACCTGCCCGGCCGAAGCCATCTCGATGAAGCATAAAGCGCCGGATGAAAAGGTCTACATATACGAAGACGAAGCCGAACTGATACAGTCGCTGGCTAAAGAAAAGGGGAAAGAGTTCCCGTTTGTATAGATGACAGGCGCATGGGGCGCTCAAGTTGAAACCAT
>CAZEBC010000240.1:0-5236 GCA_964510165.1 uncultured bacterium | reverse complement strand
GAAAAGAATGATCCGGTATCGCGTACGTTTTAGCTGAATTGTAAATTACTTATCATAGATTCTTCATCATGGCGGCGAGCGAAGCGACGAGCCTGGGGGCGACGCAGTGCGGTGGAGCGGTAATCAAAGAGAGGAACAAAGAGCAAAGGAGCTGCAAATGCGCGCAGATTCGCTCGAACGAAGGCCGCGCTCGGGTGTGCGAACCGCCCCCACACGAATCATGCCGTTATTCCTTGAAGTTTACGTCGAGGAGGCCGTAGTGTTTCATTTTCTGGTAGAGGGTGGTGCGGTTGATTTCGAGGAAGTCGGCGGTCTTGTTGCGGTTTCCTTTGAAGTGGCGGAGGGTGCGGACGATGGCGTTTTTCTCGGCGGCCTCGACGGCCACGTGAAGCGGGCTGAGCCCGTCAGAGGACTCAACGATTCCCTGATCCCGCAGGTACTCCGGGAGCAGGTCGAAGGTGATGTGTTCGCCCGTGCACAGGATGACCGCGCGCTCGATGGCGTTCTCAAGTTCCCTGATGTTGCCGGGCCATCCGTATGAGAGCAGCCTCTTCATGACTTCGGGGCTGACGCCCTTGACCTTTTTCGAATTCTCTCTGGCGTATTTGGCGATGAAATGGTCTACGAGCAGGGGGACATCGCTGAGGTGGTCCTTGAGCGGGGGCAGATTCATGGATACGACGTTCAGTCGGTAGAACAGGTCTTCTCGGAATTCGCCTCGCTTAACGCATTCTTCCAGGGTTCGGTTGGCGGCGGCGATGACGCGGACGTTGCTGTGAATGGTCTCGGTGCTTCCCACCCGCTCGAATTTTCTGTCCTGGAGGAACCTGAGCAGTTTCACCTGAAGTCCGACGCCGAGCGTGTCAATCTCGTCGAGAAACACGGTGCCATCCTTGGCTTTTTCGAACTTGCCAACCTTGTCTGTGAGGGCGGTCGTGAACGCGCCCTTGACGTGGCCGAACAGTTCGCTCTCGAGCAGGTTTTCGGAGAGGGCGCCACAACTGATTTCCATGAGGGGCGCATCCTTTCGCCTTGAGTGATAGTGTATCGCGCGGGCGATGGTTGATTTTCCGGTCCCGCTCGGGCCGTTGATGAGTATCGTGGCCTCAGTGTCGGCGACAACGGTGATGAGTTCGAATACTCTCTGCATTTGCCGGTCGGTCCCGACCAGATTGTCAAAGTGGAACTTGTCGGCGAGTTTTCTCTTGAGATCGAGATTTTCGGTTCTGAGGCGCTTCTGTTCGAGAGCGCGTTCTATCGAGAACTTGACCTCATCGTCATTAAGCGGCTTGGTTATGTATTCATATGCTCCGAGCTTGATTCCGGTGACCGCGTCCTCTATCGAGCCGTATGCCGTGATGAGAATGACGACCGTATCCGGTGACCGTTCCTTGATCTCTTTCAGCAGTTCAAACCCGCTCATGCCGGGCATGCTGATATCCGCGATGACCACGTCGAATGGCGCGTTACGCAGAGTCTCGAGCGCCAGCTCTCCGTCCTCCGCCGTTTGTGCCGAGTAGCCCTCCAAGGCCAGCATTTCTTTCAGGGAATATCGGGTAAGCTGGTCGTCATCCACGATAAGGATGCCAGCGCTCTTCGGGGTTGCGGCGCTCACGTTTTGATTACTCCTCTTACTTGCAAGTTATCTTTTCCAGCGGGAACTTCAGGTGCATCTTCGTCCCCGCCTTTTCTTCCGATTGCACGTGGATCGCGCCTTCGTATTTGTCCACGACTTTCTTCACGATGGCCAGTCCGAGCCCTGTGCCCTTTCCGTATTCCTTGGTTGTCCAGAAGGCGCTGAAAATGCGCGACTGCATGCGTTTGGGAATTCCGCAGCCGTCATCCTCGACAATGATATGGAGTGTCGTGTCGTCGGCCAGAGCCTGGATGGTCACGTTTCCTGCCAGGGCGATGGCGTCGAAGGAATTCGACACCAGGTTGCTGATCACCTGATAGAAATCATTTGTCTTGACTCGCGGGTTTTCCGGCGCAAGCTTCAAGTTGACGGAGACGCGTTTGTCGTCATTTCTGACTCGGACGGCGGACACTACGCTGTCAATGATGGCGTTCAAGTGGGTGAACTCGCCGTCGAGCGACACGCTTTTCCGGGAGAAACTGAGAAGCGAGCTGACAAGCGAGGCGATCCGCTGAAGCCCTTTTTGAGCCTCGGTCAGATAGGTCCGCACGGGATCATCTGCGCCGATGTGAGCGAGGGAAATATTGATGAGGCGCATAACCCCGTCGAGAGGGTTGTTCACCTCATGGGTTATCATCGACGTAAGGCTCCCTATGAGCGAGAATTTCTCGGCCTCGACCAGGCGCTGTTGAATCTCGTAGTTCTTCGTGTTGTCGTCCACCAGCAGCAGCCCTCCGATAAGCTTTTCTTCGGGCGTTGAGAAAGGAGAGAAAAACATGTTGACCACGCGGAAGTCGGGCGAGTCCTTGATCTTCACGTTGTTCAGGGAGAACGGGGTTCCTGACAGGAGCAAATCCTCGAGCCGCTCCTTAAACCTGTCTTTCTCGACATCAAAGGGGAGGTCGAGGAGGGCGGTGTTTGAGAAGGTGGTCTGCGGGTCCATCCCGAACAGATGGGCGAGTTCTTTTTGCTTGCTGCTGTAGGTGATGTTGAATTGTCGGTCAAATATAATCACATATTGGGAGAGGCATCGGAGAATGCTGGAACTGTAACTCCTGAGGTCCTCAAGCTGTTTCTCGATCCGGCCAAGCTGCTCCTTGGCCTCATGGGTCTCTTTGAGAAGATATTCATTCGCGCTGAACGGGCGCCAATAGGCGATCATCTGGCTCAATGCGTCCGTGCAATCGGCCAGTATCGTCTGGAGTTTCTTGAGGTCGGCTTTCGAGAAGGGTCTGCCGCTTCTCTTGCCTGCGATGTTGATGACCGCCAACACGGCTCTGTCCTTGACTACGGGATACGATATGAACGTCTCTATGGGATGATTCTCTTTTCTTTTCACCAGCCCGTTTCCGCCGGAGATGTCGCTGACAAGGATAGGCTCTTTGCTGGCGGCGACACGACCCGATATGCCCTCGCCGAGAAGGATTGTCTTGCCGCAGTGACGATTTTCGCGGAGTCCGATCGCTTTCACCAAGCGCAGGCAACCGTTTCCTTCGTCCATCAGGAAGACGGAGCCCGACTGGGCGTTCAGTTTCCGGACGCAGTGCTCCAGTATTTCCTGGAGCGTTTTCTGCCAGTCGAAGATGTCAGAGACCGAGGAGATAAAAGAAGAGCGCTTCCTGCTGAGTTTGGGGGTCGGGGACTTCATAATGGGGACCTCCGCGTCCACTGGTGTGGGTGGACAACATTCTGAATACTATGGTGTTTCAAAATGCCAGATATCTTGCGGATTCCGAGTTTAGTCGCCCAGCGTCTTCTTCGGGGTGGTTGCTGCGCTCATCGTCATCGCTCTCGTTTGATTTCCTCATCAAACGCTGATCGCCAATGATAGGCCCGTTCACTCTTAAGCTATCTTGACAGGTTCACCAAAAATTTGAGTGATGACCAAAGAGCCGCATCTTCCCCAAGAAATCAAGGGTATCCTCCTCGCCCGCGTGCAAGTTGCAAAGTTAATCATATGACTGTGAGGACAATATTATATACCAAAATTTGCAAATGTCAAGCACAAGGCAAAAGATGTCAAATTTTTGCGGAGTATGTTTCGCGACTTGCATGTGGACGGGCGTCATATACGGCGCGCATCCTTTGGAAGAAACAACGTGTCTTCTGAACTTTCCTGCGTGCCAAACGAAAGCTTAAGAGAATTCCCAAAAAACTATCTCATTTTCCAGGAAAGAAAGCAAGTCCTTGCTCGAAATTTTTGGTGTTGTTTTTTGTCCACAGAAACGGCCTCTCGTTTAGATTTCAGGACATACTGGAGCATCCCGGGAGGCAGCGTACAGAGAATGCTAACGTATCATAACAATTGAAGGAGAAAAGAGTTACGTTATTGCGTATCTCAAGTCAAGAGGGACGGCTTCAAAATTGCTCTTGCTTCAATCGGTTGGGCATGCGAGGGGCAATTGTGTCGGTGTTATGCGGTGAGGATGATTTGGTCAATCCGACTGCGTTGGTGGTGGAGAGGCGAACACATCCCCGGGTCAGGGCGGACTTCTTCCTCGTATTTCAGAGATTGCCCCGGTCAAGGGAATCTTCGCCGGAAGTGGGCTTTGCGAGAGACGTTTCCTCAGAGGGTGTTTACTTTTATACCCTAGGTCACATTGAAAAAAACGACAGGGTCTCTCTCACCGTGCATGTGAATTCTATGTGGATGGAATCGGGAGGGCCTCCAACGATAGCTGGTGAAGGACAAGTAATCAGGGTTGAAAAGACAACCCAGACTTTTTCGCCGCGAGCGGTTTCGGGAGTGGCTGTCCGCATGAGGGAGGAACTCGCGGTTACTTTCTGAAGGCAGGGAGGGAGGACAATGAGGGCAATCAAGGAAATAGGGATGAGGGCGGGCTTTCTGATAGCGCTGGGGACCCCGCCGTACCTGGTTTATGATTTACACCAGATCGTGGGAGGCGAGGCAACGCTTCTTCATGGTCTGGCTCTCGTTGTCGGCGGATGCTTGTTGGCGGCTTCCCTCACATACATTTCGCGCATGCGGGGGATGCAATACGTCCGCCTCCGCTCATTATGGGAACGCCCGCTCGCGCTGATTCTGCTTGTGCTGACATCGCCTTTTCTGGCGCTCACGGCAGTCCTCATCAAACTCGACTCGCCGGGCCCCATTTTCTACCGCCAGGAACGGGTTGGCAGAAACAAGAGACGCGGGGATCGGAGGGGGCTTTCGTCGGCAGATCTGCCGCATCTGGCGGACCGTCGCCATCGAGACCTGGGCGGCCGACCGTTCACCATTTACAAGTTGCGCTCGATGCGAGTGAACGCCGAGGCCGAGACTGGGGCCGCCTGGTCAACCGGTGACTGCGACCCGCGGGTCACGAAAGTGGGTTACTACATACGCAAGATCCACATCGATGAGTTGCCCCAAATCTACAACGTGCTCAAAGGTGAGATGAGTCTGATTGGCCCGAGACCCGAGCGGCCAGCTTTTGTAGAACAATTGAGTGCTGCGATTGACGGGTATCGCCAACGACTGACTGTCCCCCCGGGCATAACCGGTTTGGCGCAGGTGCGACAAGCGCCTGATGAAACCATTGAAGACGTCCGAAATAAGCTTCGATACGACGCAGAATATATCGCCAACGCTTCCCTGCT